>JBFWWZ010000012.1:0-61163 GCA_050245915.1 Microbacteriaceae bacterium | reverse complement strand
CGGAGTCCAGCCACGACATGGGCGGCGACATCATCCCCGATTTCGTCGCACGCGGGCAGGCGGGAGTGTACGACCTCAACCGCAACGAGGTGCCGGGGTCCACCGACCGCGACCGGTTCTACTGGCGCGATGTGGGGACGATCGAGTCGTTCTTCGAGGCCCACCAGGACCTCATCCACGTGCTGCCGGTCTTCAACCTGTACAACCAGGCGTGGCCGATCTACAGCCAGCAGCTCAACTCGCCGCCGGCGAAGTTCGTGCGGGATGCGAAGAAGAAGGCGGGCACGGCGATCGACTCGATCGTGTCGCTCGGCTGCGTGGTCTCGGGCGGGGAGATCGAGCGCTCGGTACTCGGCCCGTGGGTGAACGTGCACTCGGGTGCGAAGGTGCATGACTCGGTGATCTTCGAACGGGTCGACATCGGTGCGAACGCGGTCGTGCAGCGCGCTATCGTCGACAAGGACGTCGTCGTGGACGCCGGGGCGAGATCGGGGTTGACCCGGATGCCGACCGCGCCCGCGGCTTCACCGTCACCGAGACCGGCATCACCGTCGTCGGCAAGGGCGTGCACGTCACCAAGTAGTCCCTGCCCGAAAGGACCGTGTTGGCCCGCTTCCTCGTCGTCCTCGACGTCGACTCCACGCTCATCGAGGACGAGGTGATCGAGCTGCTCGCCGCCGAAGCCGGCTCGGCCGAGCGCGTCGCCGACATCACATTCCGCGCCATGAACGGTGAGCTCGACTTCGAGCAGAGCCTGCGCGAGCGGGTCGCCACCCTCGAGGGGCTTCCCGAGAGCGTGTTCCCCACCGTGGGCGAGCGAGTCACGGTCACCCGGGGTGTGCCAGAGCTGATCGCAGCGGTTCAGGATGCCGGGGGCCGGGTCGCCGTCGTCTCGGGCGGCTTCCACGAGGTGATCGATCCCATCGCGGAGTCCCTGGGTCTCGACCACTGGCGTGCGAACCGTCTCGAGGTCTCGGCGGGCCGCCTGACCGGCCGCCTCATCCCGCCGATCGTCGACGCCGCCGCGAAAGCCGACGCGCTCCGGGAATGGGCTGCGGCGGCGGGCCTGCCGCTGTCGCAGACGGTGGCGGTGGGCGATGGCGCCAACGACCTGCCGATGATGGCGATCTGCGGTCTCGCGGTCGGGTTCGATGCGAAGGCACCGGTGCGCGACGAGGCGAACGTGCTGCTCGACGAACGGGATCTCGCGATGCTGCTGCCGTTGCTGGGGCTGCGCTCCGCCTAGTGGCCCATGCCGAGTCCGCCGTCGACGGGGATCACCGCTCCTGAGATGTACGCGGCGTCGTCGGACGCGAGCCACGCGATCACCTTCGCGACCTCGGCCGGGGCGGCGAACCGCCCCGCGGGGACGTTCTTCTTGTACTCGGCTTGCTGCGCCTCCGGCAGCTCGGCGGTCATGTCGGTCTCGATGAAGCCGGGGGCGACCACGTTCGCGGTGATGCCGCGGGCGCCGAGCTCGCGGGTGATGGAGCGCGCCATGCCGACCAGCCCGGCTTTCGACGACGAGTAGTTGACCTGCCCGGCGCCGCCGAACAGCCCGACCACGCTGGAGACCAGGATGATGCGCCCGAACTTCGCCTTCAGCATGCCTTTGGACGCGCGCTTGACGACCCGGAACGCCCCGCCCAGGTTGGTGTCCACCACCTGCTCGAAGTCGTCGTCCGACATCCGCATGAGGAGCGTGTCGCGTGTGATGCCGGCGTTCGCCACCACCACCTCGACCGGGCCGAGCTTCTCCTCCACCTCGCTGAAGGCGGCATCCAGGGCCTCGCCGTCGGTGACATCCGCGCGGACGGTGAGCGTGCCCGCGGGGCCCTCGCCGGATCGGGCGGTCACCGCGACCCGGTGGCCCTGCGCCACGAACTCCTCCGCGATCGCGAAGCCGATGCCCCGATTGCCGCCGGTGACGAGGACGGTACGCACAGTCATGGGCGCCAGCCTACCGAGCGCCGCGAGCGTAGGCTGAGTGTGCCCATGCGCACCAAGCCGTCCGCGATCACCGAGCTCCCGATGTCACCCGCCGAGGAGCGGCGGAGCCGTGTCATCCGGTACACGATCGCGATGACGATCCGCCTGGTCTGCATCATCCTCGCGGTGGTGCTGCCCGACTGGTGGAAGCTCCTCCCGATCATCGGAGCGGTCGTGCTGCCGTACATCGGCGTCGTGATCGCCAACAACGCCTCGCGCGGAGGCTCGACGCAGGTGGACCGGCCCGGCGCGCTCGCGCGCCCCCTGCCCGACCGGGATGCGGCGTGAGCGGACTGCTCGGACTCGCCGGAGGTTCTCCGGCGGGAGATGCTCCACGCTGCTCGTCGGCGGGCTGCAGCGCCGACGCCGCATGGCGCGTGAACTGGCGCAACCCCCGCATCCATTCGGAGGACCGCGTGAAGGTCTGGCTGGCGTGCGACGCCCACCGCGCCACCCTGGGTGACTACCTGGGCACGCGCGGTTTCCCCGTCCTCGTGACGCCGCTCGATCAGCCGGCGGACGCGGTCCCGTGACGGGCCTGCGCCGCTGGGGCGGATACCTCGCGGTCGTGATCGTCTTCGCGGTCGCGTGCGGGCTGTTGTCCTGGTGGCAGTGGGCCCGGCGTGCCGAGGCGGTGGCCGAGATCGACCGGGTGGCGGCGAACTACGACGCGACCCCGGTGCCGGTCGACGAGGTGCTGCCGGCGCTGGATTCATGGGAGCTGGACGACCGGTGGCTCCCGGTCCGGCTGACCGGGCAGTACCTGCCCGAAGATCAGCTGCTCGTGCGCAACCGCCCGTACGACGGCAGGTCGGGCTTCGAGGTGCTGGTGCCGTTCCGGCTCGACGACGGCCGGGTGTTCGTGATCGACAGGGGCTGGTTGCCGGTCGGGTCATCGATCGACGCGCCCGACGAGGTGCCGGATCCGCCATCCGGGCAGGTCACGGTCGTCGCGCGGCTCAAGCAGGGCGAGCCGGAGCTGCCGGGCCGCTCCGCTCCGGAGGGGCAACTCGCGACCATCCACCTGCCGAGCGTGGCCGAGCTGACCGGGCCGCAGACCTTCACGGGCGCGTATGGACTGCTCGCCGCCGAGCAGCCGGCCCCCGCCGAGGCGCCGCCGGCGCCCGCATTGAAGCCGAAGGCGGATGAGGGGCCCCACCTCTCGTACGCGCTGCAGTGGATCGCGTTCGGCGTGCTCGCGTTCGTCGCACTGTTCTGGGCGTTCCGGCGCGAGCGGCGCATCGCCGCGCTTCCCGAGTCGGAGCAGGCTGCCGCACGGGCGCCGAGACGCCGCAGCGACGACGCCGACTTCGAGGATGCGGTGCTCGACAGCCGAGGGTCTACGCGAGACTGATCAGCTCGGCGTAGTCCGGGTTCCAGTGGTCTTCGACTCCGTCGGGCAGGATCAGCACGCGTTCGGGGTTCAGCGCCTCCACGGCGCCCTCATCGTGCGAGACCAGCACCACGGCGCCCGTGTAGCCCGCCAGGGCTCCCAGGATCTCTTCGCGGCTCGCCGGGTCGAGGTTGTTCGTGGGTTCGTCGAGCAGCAGCACGTTGGCACCCGACACCACGATCATCGCCAGCGCGAGCCGGGTCTTCTCGCCGCCCGAGAGCACGCCGGCGGGTTTGTAGCCGTCGTCGCCGGTGAACAGGAACGACCCGAGCACCCGTCGCGCCTCGGTCTCGGTGAGCTGGGGCGACGAGCTGACCATGTTCTCGAGCACGGTGCGATCGACGTCGATGGTCTCGTGCTCCTGGGCGTAGTAGCCGATCCTCAGCCCGTGCCCGGCCTCCACGGTCCCGGTATCCGGCCTGTCGACACCGGCCAGGATGCGCAGCAGCGTCGTCTTGCCGGCACCGTTCAGCCCCAGCACCACCACCTTCGACCCGCGATCGATGGCGAGGTCGACGGCGGTGAAGATCTCGAGCGACCCGTAGCTCTTGGACAGGTCGGAGGCGCTGAGCGGCGTCCGCCCGCACGCTGCGGGTTCGGGGAAGCGCAGTTTCGCGACCCGGTCGACGGCGCGCACCTCTTCGAGTCCGGCGAGCATCTTCTCCGCTCGCGCGACCATCTGGTGAGCTGCGGCCGCCTTCGACGCTTTCGCGCCGAACCGGGCCGCCTGCAGCTGCAGCGTCGTCGCCTTCTTCTCGACGTTGGCGCGCTCCTTCTTGCGGCGGTCTTCGTCGGCCTCGCGCTGGCGCAGGTAGTGCTTCCAGCCCATGTTGTAGACGTCGATGACCTGCCGGTTGGCGTCGAGGTAGAAGACCTTGTTGACGACCTCTTCGACCAGCTGCACGTCGTGGCTGATCACGATGACCCCGCCGGCGTACGACTTCAGGAACTCCCGCAGCCACACCACCGAGTCGGCGTCGAGGTGGTTGGTGGGCTCGTCGAGGATCATCGTGTCCGCCCCCGAGAACAGGATGCGGGCGAGCTCGATGCGCCGGCGCTGCCCGCCGCTCAGGGTCTTCAGCGGCTGATCCAGGATGCGGTCGGGCAGTGCGAGGTTCGATGCGATCGCCGCCGCCTCGGCCTCGGCGGCGTACCCCCCGAGTGCCAGGAAGCGGTCTTCGAGCCGCGCGTAGGCGTCCATCCCCGCCTGGCTGACGGCCGCATCCGTGCTGGCCATGTCGAGGGTCGACTGCTGCAGCTGCAGCACCAGGCGCCCGAGCCCGCGCGCGTCGAGGATGCGTGTGCGCGCGGTGTCGTCCAGGTTGCCGGCGCGCGGATCCTGCGGCAGATACCCGATCTCACCCGTGCGTTCGATGGTGCCGCCTGCCGCCTCGGCCTGCCCGGCGAGCGTCTTGGTGAGGGTGGTCTTCCCCGCCCCGTTGCGTCCGACCAGCCCGATCTTGTCGCCCTTGTCGACCCGGAAGGTGACGTCGCTCATGAGCACGCGTGCTCCGACGCGGATCTCGAGGTCATGCACGGCGAGCACGGTTACGTCCTGTTTCTAATGGAGGATGTCGACAAAGGGCCAGAACGGCCAGCCCGCTAGTCTACCGGCATGACCGCTGTCACCCCCGCCGCTCCCCGCCTGGTTCTCGCCGACAGGATCCTCCCCCGGCACCTCGTCACCGACATCACGCTGGTCGTGCTCGGCGCCGCCCTCGTGGGCGGTCTCGCACAGCTGTACGTGCCGCTCTGGCCCGTGCCGGTGACCGGGCAGACGCTGGCGGTGCTTCTGGTCGGCGCCTCCCTCGGCGCGGTGCGCGGCGCGCTGGCGATGGTGGTCTACGCGGTGGTCGGCATCGTCGGCGTCCCGTGGTTCAGTGAGGCCTCGAGCGGCTGGCAGGTGATCGCCGGACCCACGGGCGGCTACATCATCGGGTTCGTCTTCTCGGCGTTCCTTGTCGGCTGGCTGTCGGAGCGGCACTGGGACCGCAAGCTCCTCAAGGCCCTCGCCCTGTTCCTGGGCGGCTCCGTGGTCGTCTTCGCGTTCGGGCTTCCGTGGCTCTCGTTCGCCCTCGGCACCGACCTGCCCACCACGCTCGAGTACGGGCTCTGGCCGTTCATCGTCGGCGGCGTCATCAAGTCGGCGATCGCCGCCGGACTGCTGCCGCTGGCCTGGTGGGGCGCCGCCAAGCTCTCGAAGACCCGCGACGGGGCGTAGTTCATTCGATGCCGCCCGGAGGGCGGATCAGAAAGCTTAGATGCTGAACCCGATGGCGCGCATCATGTCGCGCCCGTCGTCGGTGATCCGCTCGGGACCCCACGGCGGCATCCACACCCAGTTGATGCGGAACCGCTCGACCAGTCCATCGAGCGCCTGAGCGGTCTGCTCTTCGATCACATCCGTGAGCGGGCAGCCGGCCGAGGTCAGGGTCATCGAGATCACCAGGGCATCGTTCTCGTCGTCCCACGACAGGTCGTAGATGAGGCCGAGGTCGACGATGTTCACGCCGAGCTCCGGGTCGATGACGTCTTTCAGGCCCTCCTCGATCTTGTCGAAGAGCTGCGGCTCGAGCGCGGTGACGGCCATGAGATCAGCCTACGCCTGGGCCCCGGTCAGGTACCGGTCGTAGCCCTCGTCCTCGAGACGGTCGGCGAGTTCGCGTCCTCCCTCTTCGGCGACCTTGCCATCCACGAAGACGTGCACGAAGTCGGGCTGGATGTAGCGCAGGATCCGCGTGTAGTGCGTGATGAGCAGGATGCCCAGGCCCGTGGTCTCATGCGCCCGGTTCACGCCCTCCGAGACGATCTTCAGCGCGTCGACGTCGAGGCCGGAGTCGGTCTCGTCGAGCACCGCGAACTTCGGTTTCAGCAGCTCCAGCTGCAGGATCTCGTGGCGCTTCTTCTCACCGCCCGAGAATCCCTCGTTGACATTGCGGGCCGCGAACTCCGGATCCATGCGCAGGTTCTTCATCGCGTCCTTGACGCTGGTGCCCCAGCCGCGGATCGCGGGCGCCTCCCCGTCGATCGCCGTCTTGGCAGTGCGCAGGAAGTTGGTGACCGTCACACCGGGGATCTCCACCGGGTACTGCATGGCGAGGAACAGGCCCGCCCGGGCGCGCTCGTCGACGCTCATCGCGAGCACATCCTGACCGTCGAACGTGATCGAGCCGCCCTCGACGTGGTAGCGCGGGTGGCCGGCGATCGTGTACGCGAGGGTGGACTTGCCGGATCCGTTGGGGCCCATGACGGCGTGGATCTCGCCCTCGTTGATGGTCAGATCGACCCCTTTGAGGATGTGCTTCGTGCCCTGATCGGTTTCGATGGAGACCTTGAGGTCGCGGATGTCGAGTGTGCTCATGAGACGGCCAACTTCTTCTCTGGATCGATGTACACGTCGCCGTCGATGACCTCGACGGCGAAGACGGGGACCGGCTCGTAGGCCGGGAGGCTGAGGGGCTTGCCGGTGGTGAGCTCGAACTTCGAGCCGTGCGCCCAGCACTCGAGGGTGTCGTCTTCGACGAATCCCTCGGAAAGCGAGATGTCGCCGTGCGTGCAGGTGTCTCCGATGGCGTGGACTGTCCCGGAGGAGTCGAGGACCACAGCAATCGGGACGCCGTCCAGCACGACGCGGCGCGCGGCATCCTGGGTCAGCTCGCTCAGCGGGAAGACGTTGGTCGCGGTCATCGCGCACCCCCCAGCTCGGTCTCGAGTGCTTCGGAGAGCCTGGCCTCGAGGACGGGTTCGCCGATCTTCTGAACGATCTCGCTGAGGAACCCCAGCACCACCAGCCGGCGGGCCTCGTCCTCCGGGATGCCGCGGGACTGAAGATAGAACAGGTGCTCGTCGTCGAAACGGCCGGTGGCGCTGGCGTGACCGGCGCCGGCGATGTCGCCGGTCTCGATCTCGAGGTTCGGAATCGAATCGGCGCGGGTGCCCTCGCTGAGCACCAGGTTGCGGTTCTGCTCGTAGCTGTCGGTGCCGACGGCGGCCCGGCCGATCAGCACGTCGCCGATCCAGACGGTGTGGGCGCCCTCGCCGTTGAGTGCGCCCTTGTAGGTGACGCGGCTCTTGGACTGCGGCGCCTCGTGGTGCACGAAGACCTGCTGCTCGAGGTGCTGCCCCGCGTCGGCGAAGTACACACCGAGCATCTCGGTGTCCGAACCGGGGCCGGCGAGCCGGGTGGACGGGTTCACGCGCACAATCGACCCGCCGAGTGACACGACGATGTGCTTGAGGCGCGCGTCTTTGTCGACACGCGCGAAATGGCTGGCGACGTGGATTGCGTCGTCATCCCACTCCTGCAGGCTCACCACCGTCAGGTGGGCGCCCTCCCCCACGATGATCTCGACGTTCTCGGTGAGGTTCGCGCTGCCGCGGCTGTCGAGCACGACCAGCCCGGAGCTCAGCGGCGCGGCGGTGATCAGAACATGCGCAGCCTTCGGCGCGGTCCCGAGGCCGGAACGGGTCACGGTGACCGGGGTCGTCTCGCCGCTGACGCCGATGTGCAGGGCGGTGCGGAACGAGCTCCATGCGTTGGCGGCGGCGCGGTCCTCGGGGATGCCGGCGGTGCCGATCCGCTCGTCGGACCTGTCGATCCACTCGACCACGGTCCCCGGGACCTCGGGGGCATCTACCGGGTAGGCGGAGCCGTCCAGTTCGCCGTCGATGAGGGGCCGCAGACGCTCCACCGGGGTGAACTTCCACTCGGCCTCCCGGCCGGTGACGTCGGCGAAGTCGCCGTGCACGAGCGACCGGAACCGCTCGGACCGGGTCTGCACCGGGACCGTGAGGACTTCGGGCACTAGCCGACGCTGCCTTCCATGCTCATCTCGATGAGCTTGTTGAGCTCGAGCGCGTACTCCATGGGCAGTTCGCGCGCGATCGGCTCGATGAACCCGCGGACGATCATCGCCATGGCCTCGTCCTCCGGCATGCCGCGCGACTGCAGGTAGAACAGCTGCTCCTCGCTCACCCGGGAGACGGTGGCCTCGTGCCCCAGCTGAACGTCGTCGACGCGGATGTCGATCGCCGGGTAGGTGTCGGACCGCGAGATGGTGTCGACCAGCAGTGCGTCGCAGCGGACCGTGTTGGCCGAGTGATGCGCGTTGGCGTCCATGCGGACCTCTCCGCGGTATCCGGCCCGACCGCCCCCGCGTGCGATCGACTTGGAGACGATCGACGAGGTCGTGTGCGGCGCCATGTGGATCATCTTCGCCCCGGCATCCTGGTGCTGACCGGGACCCGCGAACGCGACGGACAGGGTCTCGCCCTTCGCGTGCTCGCCGACCAGGTAGATCGACGGGTACTTCATTGTCACTTTGGAGCCGATGTTGCCGTCGATCCACTCCATCGTGGCGCCCTCGTGGGCGATGGCGCGCTTGGTGACCAGGTTGTAGACGTTGTTCGACCAGTTCTGGATGGTCGTGTAGCGGACGCGCGCGTTCTTCTTCACGATGATCTCGACCACCGCCGAGTGCAGCGAGTCGGACTTGTAGATCGGAGCCGTGCACCCTTCGATGTAGTGCACGTACGAGCCCTCGTCCGCGATGATGAGCGTCCGCTCGAACTGGCCCATGTTCTCGGTGTTGATGCGGAAGTACGCCTGCAACGGGATCTCGACGTGCACGCCCTTCGGCACGTACACGAACGAGCCGCCCGACCAGACCGCGGTGTTCAGCGCGGCGAACTTGTTGTCACCGGCCGGGATGACGGTGCCGAAGTACTCGGTGAAGAACTCGGGATGCTCCCGCAGCGCGGTGTCCGTGTCCATGAAGATGACGCCCTGAGCCTCGAGGTCCTCACGGATCTGGTGGTACACCACCTCGGACTCGTACTGCGCGGCGACGCCCGCGACGAGGCGCTGGCGCTCGGCCTCGGGGATGCCGAGCCGCTCGTAGGTCGCCTTGATGTCCTCCGGCAGCTCCTCCCAGCTGGTGGCCTGCTTCTCGGTGGAGCGCACGAAGTACTTGATGTTGTCGAAGTCGATGCCGGAGAGGTCGGCGCCCCAGGTGGGCATCGGCTTCATGCCGAAGAGCTTGAGGGCCTTCAGCCGGTTCTTGAGCATCCACTCGGGCTCGGCCTTGAGTTGGGAGATGTTCGTGACGACCTCGTCGGAGAGGCCGCGCCGGGCAGCCGCACCGGCAGCGTCCGGATCGGACCAGCCGAACTCGTACTGACCGAGACTGGCGAGTTCGGGACGGTCGAGAACCACGTCGGGACTGCGCACATCGGACATTGGTGGGCTACCTCTTCTCTGCCGAAGCGAACCATTCCGCTCGTGTCGGCATTCCATGCGGCGCCGTTGCTGCGAATACCTCCCCGATCCTACAGGGGACGCCGAAGAAACGGCTGGGTCAGGCCGCGGGAGGGGCCACCCACACGCAGCTCGAGGACACCCCGAGAATCCCGGTCCCCGCGTGCTGCTTGACCACCTCCTGGATGGCCTTCAGCAGCCGCGACTCGGCCGCATCCTTCTCCAGCGCGGCGTAGACGGGCTTGGCGGCATCCTGGAACGCTGCCAGCTGATCACGCGTCGCGTAGGTGAATGAGGGAGCGATGGCGCACACGGCGTTGAGTCCCGTGAGCTCGTCCGGCGCCGCCATGGCCTCGTCCTGGGCGCGCACGACCGCACCGTCGAGGAACCCGTGCTGACGGCTCGACAGCCGATCGAGGAGCGACGAGTTGGCGAGGACCATCGACATCTCGGGCCACAGCGGGACGTTGCCTGTCATGATCGGCCCGTCGGCCGACGCGTTGGCGACCAGGTCATCGAGGTCGCCCGCCGCGGCGGCCACCGATCCGCTCGCGACGTCGGCAACCGGATCGTCTCCCGCGATCGTCGCCGTGCCCCCGAAGGCTTCCACGGTCGCGCTCTCGGTCGCGTTGGATGCCCCCGCGGCCCCGACCGCGATGGTGGTTCCCGCCCACTGGGACAGGTCCGCCAGCGGACCGGGAGCCACCGGATACTGCGTCTGGCCCGGCAGCAGCGCCAGGCCGGTCACGCCGGTGTTGCGGAGCGAGTTGCGGATGATCTCCCCAGGCACGCCGAGCGCGACGGCGCGCTGCTGGTCGTGGGTCTGCACAAGCAGCGGCGCCTGCAGGGCGTCGATCCCCTTCGCCCCCACCGCGGTCAGGGCACGGACGGGAACCCAGGCGATGTCGACATCGCCGGCGAGGACCGCCTTCGCCAGCGAGACCTCGGCGCTGTCGCCGCCCGAGGCCGGCCACTCCTCTTGGACATCGACCAAGATCGAGCCCTCCGAGAGCTCGTCCATGCGGTCGAGGAATGCCTGCTGGGCCGGCGTCACCGCGCCGAGCACGCCGATGTGCAGTTCGTCGACCCCGACGGCGACCTGCTCCTCGCCCACGCATCCGCTGAGCAGGAGAGCGACGGCACCGAGGGCGGCGACGCCGGACAGTCGGGATGACAACACGGATCCTCCGATGGCTGGGGTCGCTGAGCGCGACAGACGCCCCCACAGGCTAACGGGACGACCTGGGAAGCGCGAAGTCCCGTGGCCGCGCCTGCCTACACTTGCTGGTGTGTCCAGCCCCCGCAGCATCCTGGTCGTCGCCTGGGCGACCCTCGTCACCCAGATCCTGATCGTCGGCACCGGCGGCGCGGTGCGTCTCACCGGGTCCGGCCTCGGCTGCCCGACCTGGCCGTTGTGCACGGACGCATCGCTCGTCGCGACGCCCGAGATGGGCATCCACGGCGCCATCGAGTTCGGCAACCGCCTGCTCTCGATCATCGTCGGGATCGCGGCACTCGCCCTGGTCGTGCTCCTCCTCGTGAGACTGCGCCGCCGTTACGTGCTGGTGCCCGCGGTGCTGGTCCTGGTGCTGACCGTCCTTCAGGGGGTGATCGGCGGCCGCGCCGTGCTCGGCCAGCTGGACCCGAGCACCGTCGGTGTGCACTTCGTCGTGTCGGCCGTCCTGGTGGCGTTGTCGACGGTCGTCCTCGTGCGGGTGATCCGCGGGCCCCGCGGGGATCGGGTGGTGCCGCGATGGTACGCGGTGCTCGCGCACGCGACCTCGGCGGTGGTGGCGGTCACGGTCGTGGTGGGAGTGCTGACCACGGGGTCCGGTCCGCACGCCGGTGACACCGCGTCCGCCCGCAACGGCCTCGACAGCGAGCTGCTGCAGCACGTCCACTCCTGGCCGGCGTACCTCACGTTCGCGCTGACCGTGCTGCTCGCGTTCCTGGCGGTGCGCGGCCGACTCGCCCCGCGGCCGTTCGTGCTCGCGATGCTCGCCGTCGAGGTGGTTCAGATCGGCGTGGGCCTGCTGCAGGCGAACACCGGGCTGCCGCCGCTGCTGGTGGGCATCCACATGGTGCTCGCCGTCATCCTGATCTCGGTGACGACCGCCGCGGTGCTGTCGCTCAGAGGATCTGAACTCAGAGCGCCAGCGGAAGGTGCAGCAGCGGGTCGAGCCCCACGGCGAGGAACACCAGCGTCAGATAGGTGATGCTCGCGTGGAAGACGCGCATCGGCCGCGCGTCTTCGTCGCGGATCGCACCCGAGTACAGCCGGTGCGATTCGACGAGGAACCAGATGCCCGACAGGGCCGCGACGATCGCGTACAGCACTCCCATCGAGGCGATCGGAACCAGCAGGAGCGAGCACGC
This sequence comes from Microbacteriaceae bacterium, assembly GCA_050245915.1. GTDB lineage: Bacteria > Actinomycetota > Actinomycetes > Actinomycetales > Microbacteriaceae > JBDSKH01. The sequence continues at coordinate 49,149 of JBFWWZ010000012.1, read as the reverse complement.
GACGGTCGCCCAGGCGTAGAGCACGACCTGCAGCCCGACGGCCGCCTGCCCGCGCACGACGCCCAGCATCGGCACGTGCACGGAGGCGTAGTCCTCGCGGTAGCGCAGCGACAGGGGCCAGTAGTGCGGCGGCGTCCAGAGGAAGACGATCCCGAACAGGATGACGGGCGCCCAGTCGAGCGACCCGGTGACCGCCGCCCAGCCGATCAGCACCGGCATGCAGCCGGCCGCCCCGCCCCAGACGATGTTCTGCGGGGTGCGGCGCTTCAGGATCAGCGTGTAGACGAGGACGTAGAACAGGATGGCGGCGAGGCTCAGCAGCGCGGCGAGCGGCGTCGTGAAGACCCACAGCAGCGCGATCGACAGGATGCCGGTGGACCAGGCGAAGACCAGCGCCTCGCGCGGGGTCAGGGCACCGGTGACGAGGGGGCGGTTGCGGGTGCGCTTCATGACGGCGTCGATGTCGCGGTCGATGTAGCAGTTGAAGGCGTTCGCCGACGCGGCGGACAGGGTGCCGCCGATCAGCGTCGCGATCAGGATCCCCAGGAAGTGCAGGTCGAGCACCCCGCGCGCCGCGAGCACCATCACCGGGGCGGTCGTGACCAGCAGCAGCTCGATCACGCGTGGCTTGGTGAGCGCGACGTACGCCGAGATCTTGCGGAGGACGAGCGGGCGTGCCCGGTCGGGCGGTGCGGCGGTCGTCGTGGGGCTTGCCTGCATGGCTCCTCAGAGGTGGGGTCGGCTGCAGCCAGTCTAGGCGACTCCTATAATCGGAACTGCTCGCCGGCGAGCGGATGAGCTCCCCGCACGAAAGGCGAACAACGTGGTTTCACTCTCCTGGTCCGATCTCGACGATCGGGCCGTGGACACGGCGCGCATCCTCGCCGCCGACGCGGTCGAGAAGGTCGGCAACGGTCACCCCGGCACGGCGATGAGCCTCGCTCCCCTGGCCTACCTGCTGTTCCAGAAGGTGATGCGGCGCGACCCGCGCGACAACGAGTGGATCGGGCGCGACCGGTTCATCCTGTCGGCCGGCCACAGCTCGCTGACCCAGTACATCCAGCTGTATTACGGCGGATACGGGCTCGAACTCGACGATCTGAAGGCGCTGCGCACCTGGGGATCGAAGACCCCCGGCCACCCGGAGTACGGGCACACCGACGGCGTCGAGATCACTACGGGCCCGCTCGGGCAGGGCCTCGCCTCCGCTGTCGGTTTCGCGTACGCCCAGCGCTTCGAGCGCGGGCTGTTCGACCCCGACGCCCCTCAGGGCACCAGCCCGTTCGATCACTTCACCTACGTCATCGCCGGCGACGGCGACATCGAAGAAGGCATCACCAGCGAGGCCGGATCGCTCGCCGGGCACCAGAAGCTCGGCAACCTGATCGCCTTCTACGACAGCAACCAGATCTCCATCGAAGACGACACCAACATCGCCCTCAGCGAGAATGTTGCGCAGCGTTACGAGGCATACGGCTGGCATGTGCAGACCGTCGACTGGAAGAAGACCGGCCAGTACGTCGAAGACACGCAGGCGCTGTACGACGCGATCCTGGCGGCCCAGGGCGTCACCGACAAGCCCTCGCTGATCATCCTGAAGACCATCATCGGCTGGCCGAGCCCGAAGAAGCAGAACACCGGCAAGATCCACGGATCCGCGCTCGGCGCGGAAGAGCTCGCCGCCGTCAAGAAGGTGCTCGGCTTCGACCCGGAGAAGACCTTCGAGGTCGCGGACGAGGTGATCGCCCACACCCGCCAGGCCGTCGAGCGCGGCGCCGAGGCGCACGCCGCCTGGCAGAAGGACTTCGATGCCTGGGCCGCGGCGAACCCCGAGCGCAAGACGCTGCTCGACCGCATCCTGACCGGCGCACTGCCGGACGGTGTGGACGAGGCACTGCCGGTCTTCGAGGCGGGAAAGGACCTCTCGACCCGCGCCGCGAGCGGCAAGGTGCTGAGCGCGCTCGGCTCCGTCATCCCCGAGCTGTGGGGTGGTTCCGCCGACCTCGCCGAATCCAACAACACGACGATGGAGGGCGTGTCGTCGTTCATCCCTGCCGAGCACTCCACCCACGAGTGGAGCGGCAACCCGTACGGCCGCACGTTGCACTTCGGCATCCGCGAGCACGCGATGGGCGCGATCCTCTCCGGCATCGTGCTGCACGGCAACACCCGCCCGTACGGCGGAACGTTCCTGATCTTCAGCGACTACATGCGTCCGGCGGTCCGGCTCGCCGCGCTGATGAAGGCGCCCGCGATCTACGTCTGGACGCACGACTCCGTCGCCCTCGGCGAGGACGGCCCGACGCATCAGCCCGTCGAGCAGCTCACCGCGCTCCGCGCCATCCCCGGCCTCGACATCGTCCGCCCCGCCGACGCCAACGAGGTCTCCTACGCCTGGAAGACGATTCTCGAGCGCCGCAACGGCCCGGCGGGCATCGCCCTCAGCCGGCAGAACCTGCCGGTGTTCGAGCGCGGCGACGGCGAGGCGTCGGGGGACACCCTCGCCTCCGCGCGCAACGTCTCGAAGGGGGCGTACGTGCTGGCCGAGGCTCCCGGCGGCAGCCCGGATGTCATCCTGATCGCCACCGGGTCCGAGGTGCAGATCGCGGTCGAAGCCCGTGAGGTGCTCAAGGGCAAGGGTGTCAACGCGCGCGTCGTCTCGGTGCCCTGCCAGGAGTGGTTCGACGAGCAGGATGCCGCGTACCGCGAGTCGGTACTCCCGGCCGCAGTGAAGGCGCGCGTCTCCATCGAGGCGGGTCTGTCTCTCACCTGGAAGCCGTACCTCGGCGACGCCGGACGCTCCGTCTCCATCGAGCACTTCGGCGCGTCCGCCGACTACAAGACGCTGTACGCGAAGTTCGGCATCACCACCGAGGCCGCAGTCGCGGCCGCCACCGAGTCCATCGCCGCAGCCGGCGCCTGAAGAAAAGAACACCACACCATGGCTAGCAAGACCCAGGAACTCTCCGACATCGGCGTCAGCATCTGGCTCGACGATCTCTCGCGCGAGCGCATCAGCTCGGGCGGCCTCCAGAAGCTGATCGACGACCGCAACGTGGTCGGCGTGACCACCAACCCGACGATCTTCGCGAACGCGCTCGCCACCGGCAACGCGTACGACGAGAAGGTGGCGGCGCTGGCCGCGAAAGGCACCAGCGTGCACGACGCGGTGTTCGAGATCATCACCGGCGACGTCGCCGACGCCTGCGACATCTTCCGGCCCGTCTACGACGCGACCGGCGGCGAGGACGGCAGGGTGTCGATCGAGGTCGAGCCGGGTCTCGCGAACGACACCGCGGGCACCATCGCCCAGGCCGAGCAGCTCTGGGCCACCGTCGACCGTGCGAACGTCATGATCAAGATCCCCGCCACCCGGGAGGGTCTCGCCGCGATCACGGCCGCGACCGCCCAGGGCATCAGCGTCAACGTGACGCTCATCTTCAGCCTCGAGCGCCACCGGGAGGTCATCCACGCCTACCTCGATGGTCTCGAGCAGGCGAAGGCGGCAGGAATCGACCTGTCCACCATCCGCTCCGTCGCCTCGTTCTTCGTGTCGCGCGTCGACACCGAGATCGACAAGCGCCTCGACGCGGTCGGCACCGACGAGGCCGCGGCGCTGAAGAGCAAAGCGGGCGTCGCGAACGCCCAGCTGGCATACCAGCTCTTCGAGCAGGAGTTCGCGACCGACCGTGCGAAGGCGCTGCTCGACGCCGGCGCGAACCTGCAGCGCCCGCTCTGGGCCTCGACCGGTGTCAAAGACCCGAACCTCCCCGACACCCTCTACGTCACCGAGCTCGCCGTCGCCGGCGTGGTGAACACCATGCCGGAGAAGACGATGGAGGCCACCTACGACCACGCTCCGCTCCACGGTGACGCCGTCACCGGCTCGTACGCCGCCGCGCAGAAGGTGCTCGACGACCTCGCCGCGCTCGGCGTCGACTACGACGACGTGACCGCGCTGCTCGAGAAAGAGGGCGTCGACAAGTTCATCGTCTCCTGGAACGAGTTGCTCGATACCGTGACCGCGGCGCTGGAGGCGGCGAAGTGACCGTCACGGTCGTCGCCACCGGGGCGGCGGCCGAAGCCGTCGACCGCGTCCTCCCCCAGCTGATCAGCGACGGCGTCGCCGGAGGCATCACGTCGCAGGATCCGTCCCTCTGGGGCCCGGCGGCCGAAGAGGAGGCCGCCAAGCGTCTCGGCTGGACGGAGGCCGTGGCGATCTCCGCCGCGCTCGTCGACGACATCATCACCCTGCGCGACGACCTGCGCCAGCGCGGCGTCACGCACATCGTGCTCGGCGGCATGGGCGGGTCGTCGCTCGCCCCCGAGGTCATCACGCGCACGTACGGCGTGCCCCTGACGGTGCTGGATGCCACCGACCCCGGGCAGGTCCGCGCGGCCCTCGACGACCGGCTCGCGCAGACCGCGGTCGTCATCTCGTCGAAGTCGGGCTCGACCGTCGAGACCGACAGCCAGAAGCGGGTGTACGAGGCCGCCTTCCGCGCCGCAGGGATCGATCCGACGGAGCGCATCGTGGTCGTCACCGACCCGGGCTCACCGCTCGATGTCGCCGCACGCGCCGACGGCTACCGCGTGTTCAACGCCGACCCGAACGTCGGCGGCCGCTACTCGGCGCTCACCGCCTTCGGGCTGGTCCCCTCCGGGCTCGCGGGCGTCGACATCGCCGACCTGCTCGACCAGGCCGGCGCGGTGCTGCTGGAACTCGCGCTCGACACCGAGAGCAACCCCGGCCTGATCCTCGGAGCGGCGATCGCCGGGACGAAGCCGCTCAAAGACAAGCTCGGCATCGTCGCCGACGGCACCCACATCGTCGGATTCGCCGACTGGGCGGAGCAGCTCATCGCCGAATCCACCGGCAAAGAGGGCACCGGCCTGCTGCCGGTCGTCCTCGACGTGGACTCCCCCGAGCTGCGCGAGAACCTGCCCGACCTGCAGATCGTCCGCCTCGTCAAAGACGAGCGCGCCACCCACGAGGTGAACGAGGGCGAGATCGAGGTCTCCGGCACCCTCGGCGGCCAGTTGCTGGTCTGGGAGTACGCGACCGCCGTCGCCGGGCGGCTGCTCGGGATCAACCCGTTCGATCAGCCCGATGTGGAGTCCGCGAAGATCGCCACGCGCGGCCTGCTCGACGCCCGCCCCGAGCCCACCGAGCCCGCGTTCGTGACCGACGGCATCGAGGTGCGCGCCTCCGGCCCGCTGACGCTCAGCGGGCACACCCTCGACGCCGCGGTCGCGGACCTGCTCGCCGCGCTCCCCGCGAACGGCTACGTCAGCATCCAGGCCTACCTCGACCGGGTCGGGCACGCCGACGTGGCCGGACTGCGCGACCTGCTGGCCGCCCGCGCCGGCCGTCCCGTGACCTTCGGCTGGGGTCCGCGGTTCCTCCACTCGACCGGCCAGTTCCACAAGGGCGGGCCCGCGATCGGCGTCTTCCTGCAGCTCGTGGCGAGCGGTGACGACGATCTCGTGATCCCGGACCGCCCGTTCACGTTCGGGCAGCTGCTGACCGCTCAGGCCGCCGGAGACGCGTCCGTGCTCGCCGACCACGGCAGGCCGGTGCTCACGCTGACCATCAGCGATGTGGATGCGGCGCTGGCACAGCTGCGCGCCGCACTGAGCTGACGATGACCGTCGAGATCTCGGCGCAGCACAACCCGCTCCGCTCGCCCTCGGACCGGCGGCTCAACCGCATCGCCGGGCCGAGCGCGCTGATCATCTTCGGCGTCACCGGCGACCTGTCCCGCAAGAAGCTGATGCCGGCGGTCTACGACCTCGCCAACCGCGGGCTGCTGCCACCCGGCTTCGGCCTGGTCGGCTTCGCCCGCCGGGAATGGGCCGACGAGGACTTCGAGCGCGAAGTGCACGACGCCGTCCAGAAGTACGCCCGCACGCCGTTCAACGAGGACGTCTGGAACCAGCTCAAGGTCGGGATCCGGTTCGTGCAGGGCGAATTCGACGACGACGCCGCCTTCGACCAGCTGAAAGACACCCTCGCCGAGCTGGATCGGGACCGCGGCACGATGGGCAACCACGCGTTCTACCTGTCGATCCCGCCCAAGTCCTTCCCGCAGGTGACCGAGCAGCTGCGCCGGTCGGGTCTCGCCGAGCAGCAGCCGGGCACCTGGCGCCGGGTCGTCATCGAGAAGCCGTTCGGCTCCGACCTGACGACCGCTCGGGAACTCAACGACGTGGTCGAGAGCGTGTTCCCGCCCGACAGCGTGTTCCGCATCGACCACTACCTCGGCAAAGAGACGGTGCAGAACATCCTCGCGCTCCGTTTCGCCAACCAGCTCTACGAACCGATCTGGAACGGCAACTACGTCGACCACGTGCAGATCACGATGGCGGAGGACATCGGCGTCGGGGGGCGCGCCGGCTACTACGACGGCATCGGTGCGGCACGCGACGTCATCCAGAACCACCTGCTGCAGTTGCTCGCCCTCACGGCGATGGAAGAGCCGGTCTCCTTCGACGCCGCAGACCTGCGAGCCGAGAAGGAGAAGGTGCTCTCAGCCGTCCACCTGCCCGCCGACCTCTCCACCGTGACCGCACGGGGGCAGTACGCGGGCGGCTGGCAGGGCGGCGAGAAGGTGCTCGGCTTCCTCGAAGAGGACGGGATGAGCCCCACCTCGACCACGGAGACCTACGCCGCGATCAAACTCGACATCAACACCCGTCGCTGGGCCGGCGTGCCGTTCTATCTGCGCGCAGGCAAGCGCCTCGGCCGGCGCGTCACCGAGATCGCGGTGGTGTTCAAGCGCGCACCCCAGTACCTCTTCGCCGAGAGTCAGACCTCCGCCCTCGGGCAGAACGCTCTCGTGATCCGCGTGCAGCCGGATGAGGGGGTCACCATCCGCTTCGGCTCCAAGGTCCCCGGCGCCGGCATGCAGGTGCGCGACGTGACCATGGACTTCGGTTACGGTCACGCGTTCACCGAGGCCAGCCCGGAGGCGTACGAGCGCCTCATCCTCGACGTGCTGCTCGGCGACCCGCCGCTGTTCCCGCGGCACGAGGAGGTCGAGCTCAGCTGGAAGATCCTCGACCCGATCGAGGAGTACTGGACATCGCTCGGCGGACCGCTCGAGCAGTACCGGCCCGGCACCTGGGGTCCGCCATCGTCGGATGCCCTGCTCGCCCGCGACGGCCGGGTGTGGAGACGCCCGTGAAACGAGGAACGCCGTGATCGTCGACCTGCCCGGCACCACCACCAGCGCGATCTCCAAGTCACTGGTGAAGATCCGCGAGGAGAACGGGGTCGTCGCCCTCGGGCGCGTGCTCACCCTCGTGATCGCCACCCCCCTCGGCGAGGAGGAGGAGGCCATCGAGGCCGCCAACGACGCCTCGCGCGAGCATCCGATGCGCGTGATCGTGTTGTCCCGGCATCCCGGCGGCCTGCAACGCGAGCCGGCACGTCTCGACGCGGAGATCCGGGTCGGAGGCGATGCGGGCGCGAGCGAGGTCATCCTGCTGAAGGCGTACGGCGACACCGCCTCCGACGAGGAGGGCCTCGTCACCAGCCTCCTGCTGCCCGACGCGCCCGTCGTCGTCTGGTGGCCGAGCAACCCGCCCGAGAACCCGCGCACCTCCGCGCTCGGCACCATCGCGACCCGCCGGATCACCGACGCCGCCGCGACCGGGAACCCGCTGGAGGCACTCGAACGGCTGGGCCGCAACTACTCCCCCGGTGACACCGATTTCGCCTGGACGAGGCTCACCCTGTGGCGCGCGCAGCTCGCCGCGGTGCTCGACCAGCCGCCGTACGAGCCGGTGACCGGGATCGAGGTGAGCGGGTCCTCCGACTCCCCGTCCACCGAGCTGCTGGCGGCCTGGCTGCAGATGTCGCTCGGCGTGCAGGTGACCCTGGACGTCACCGATCCGGTGGACGGCATCAGCGGCATCCACGGCGTCCGGCTGGAGCGTCCCTCGGGCACGATCGTGCTCGAGCGTCTCATCCCGAACGTCGCCACGCTCACGCAACCCGACCAGCCGGACCACGACATCTCCCTGCCCCGCCGCAGCCTTCGCGACTGCCTCGCAGAGGAATTGCGTAGGCTCGACCCCGACGACCTCTTCGGAGAGGTCGTGCAGAACGGCCTCGGCGCTCTCAGCACCCCGGCCTCAGCGACGAAGCGGAGCCGGAGCAAGGCGTGACCAACGAACGACGGGTGCTCGTACATCCCGACAAGGACGCACTGGCCGGCAGCGTCGCGGCTCGCTTCCTCACCAAGATCATCGACGTGCTCGACGTGCAGGAGCGCGCGAACGTCTGCCTCACCGGCGGCACGATGGGGGCCGCGGTGCTCGCGGCGATCGCCGCCTCACCCGCGCGCGACAGCGTCGACTGGTCCCGCATCCACTTCTGGTGGAGCGACGAGCGATACCTGCCGCGGGGTGACGCCGAACGCAACGAGACCCAGTCGCGCGCCGCGCTGCTCGACGCCCTGAACCTGGATGCCGCCCAGATCCATGCGCTCCCGGCACCGGGCGAGCACCCCACCATCGACGCCGCTGCGGCCGCCTACGCCGCGGAACTGGCCGCAGCAGCGCCCGAGGGCGCGGACTGGCCGCGCTTCGACATACTGTTCCTCGGTGTCGGGCCGGACGGGCACGTCGCCTCCCTGTTCCCCGACCACGCGCAGGTGCACGACACCGAGCACGTCGTCGTCGCCGAGACCGACTCCCCCAAGCCGCCGCCGGAGCGGCTCAGCTTCACGCTCCGCGTCATCAACTCCGCCGACCGGGTGTGGCTGGTGATGGCCGGTGCGGACAAGGCCGGCGCGCTGGGTCTCACGCTTGCCGGGGCGAGCATCGCGGATGTCCCCGCCGCCGGCGTCGAGGGACGCAAGCGGACGGTGTTCTTCGTCGACCGCGACGCGGCCGCCGAGGTCCCGGAGAACCTGATGGCGCCGACCAGCTACTGGACGAGCGCCGACGAGGCGCCCGAACAGGTGGACTGAGCGGGCTACTTGCCGCCCGCGGTGCCCGAACGGCGGGCGCGGAGCTGCTCGAGCGCCTCGGCGAGCAGCTGCTCGGCCTCGGCGTCGGTGCGGCGCTCCTTCACATAGGCGAGGTGCGTCTTGTACGGCTCCATCTTCGCCAGCTGCGGCGGGTTGTCTTTGTCGCGACCGGCGGGCAGGCCCGAGTTCGGGCTGTCGATCACGTCCGGGATCTCCTCCGGCGGCAGGTTCGCCGCGAAGTAGCGCACGGTCTCATTGCCGAGCGCGTCCCAGTACGAGATCGAGATGCGGTCCGCGTGGTAGCCGCGGTCCTGCTCGCCCATCGGGCCGGATCCGACGCGTGATCCCCGGATCGCACTGCCACCTGATGCCATGAAGAGTCCTTACGCGGAGAACTTGATGATGAGCCCGAGCACGATGATGCACGCCACCCAGACGAGGCCGAGGATCACCGTGATGCGGTTGAGGTTGCGTTCCGCGACGCCGGACGCGCCCAGGTTCGAGGTCACGCCACCGCCGAACATGTCGGAGAGGCCGCCACCGCGACCGCGGTGCAGCAGGATGAGCAGGGTCAGCAGGAGGCTCGTGATGCCGAGCAGCACCTGCACGATGACCTGGAGGATCTCCACGGGTGGCAGCCTTTCGAAGTGGAACTTACCGAGTATAAGCGGGCGGTCAGGTTCCGACGTGCTTCGGGAACTGCGCGATGCTGGCGAACTCCTCGAGCTGCAGGCTCGCGCCGCCCACGAGAGCGCCGTCGATGTCCGCCTCCCGCATGAAGCCGGCGATGTTCGCCGCCTTCACCGAACCGCCGTACAGGATGCGCGTGGCAGCCGCGACGTCGTCGCCCAGCACCTCCGCGATCACCCCGCGCAGCGCAGCGCACACCTGCTGCGCCTGCTCGCTGGTCGCGGCCTGGCCGGAGCCGATCGCCCACACGGGCTCGTAGGCCACGACGATGTCGCTGCCCTTCTTCACACCGCCCAGGGCGACCCGCAGCTGGGCGACGGGGACGGCGCTGGGGCCGTGCTGCTCGAGGTCGTCAGCGGTCTCGCCGACGCAGATCACCGGGACGATGCCGTGCCGGTGGGCGGCCGCCACCTTCTCGGCGATGACCTCGTCCGTCTCCCCGTGGTACTGGCGGCGCTCGGAGTGTCCGATGATCACGTAGCTGCAGTCCAGGGCCGCCAGGAAGGCGCCCGAGATCTCCCCGGTGTAGGCGCCCTCATCGTGGGTGGAGAGATCCTGCCCGCCGAACCGCACCGGCAGCTCGTCGGCCCCCACCAGCGTCTGCACGCTGCGCAGATCGGTGAACGGCGGGAAGACCGCCACCTCGACGGCGCCGAAGTCGTGGCGTGCGTCTTTCAGGGTCCACGACAGCTTCTGCACGAACGCGATCGACTGCAGGTGGTCGAGGTTCATCTTCCAGTTGCCCGCGATGAACGGGGTGCGGGTGCCGGTCACGGCTGCCATCCGAGGACCTCCAGTCCGGGGAGCTTCTTGCCTTCGAGGAACTCCAGGCTCGCGCCGCCGCCCGTGGAGACGTGGCCGAACTGGTCGTCCGAGAAACCGAGCTGCCGGATGGCGGCCGCGGAATCGCCGCCACCCACGACACCCAGCCCGCTCACCTTCGTCAGCGCCTCCGCGACGGTCCGGGTGCCCTCCGCGAACGCGGGGAACTCGAAGACGCCCATCGGGCCGTTCCAGAACACCGTCGTCGACGACGCGATCAGACCGGCGAACCGTGCGGCGGTGTTGGGACCGATGTCGAGTCCGATGCCGTCGGCCCCGAACTCGGTGTCCTCGATGCCGTCGACGAGCGCCACCGTGTGCCCGGCGTCCGCCGAGAAGCCGGATGCGACGACGACGTCGGTGGGGAGCACCAGTTCGACGCCGAGGTCGGCCGCCTCCCCCAGGTAGCGACGTGCCTCGGAGAGCCCCTCGGCATCCAGCAGGCTCTTGCCGATCGGGTAGCCCTGCGCCTTGAGGAAGGTGAACAGCATGCCGCCGCCGATCAGCAGCCGGTCCACCTTCGGCAGCAGCGCGTCGATCACGCCGAGCTTGTCGCTGACCTTCGAACCGCCGAGGACCACGGTGTACGGCTTCTCGGGGTCTTTCGTCAGGCGCTCGAGCACGTCGAGTTCCGTCGCGATCAGCAGGCCGGCGGCACTCGGAAGCGTCGCCGGCAGCTCGTGCACGCTGGCGTGGGCGCGGTGCACGGCGCCGAAGCCGTCCGAAACGACGACGTCGCCGAGCTTCGCGAGCTCGTCGGCGAACGCCTGGCGCTCCCCCGCGTCCTTCGACGTCTCGCGCGGATCGAACCGCAGGTTCTCGAGCAGCGTCACGCGCGCGTCACCGGGCTGCGGGAACGCCACGTCCTCGCCGAGCAGCTCGCCCAGACGCCGGGCGACCGGCTCGAGGGAGTACTTCGGGTCGGGCGCGCCCTCTGGCCTGCCCAGGTGCGACATCGCGACCACGGTGGCCCCGGCATCCAGAAGCCTCTGGATGGTCGGGACCGACGCGCGCACGCGACCGTCGTCGGTGATCTCGCCGTCCTTCAGCGGGACGTTGAGGTCGCACCGGAGCAGGACCGTCTTGCCCTCGAGCGAGCCGAGGCTGTCGATGGTCCGCAGGCTCACAGCTTGCCGGCGACGTATTCGGTGATGTCGACGAGGCGGTTCGAGTAGCCCCACTCGTTGTCGTACCACGACGCGACCTTGACCTGGTCGCCGATCACCTTGGTGAGCTTGGCATCGAAGATCGACGAGTGCGGGTCGCCGGCGATGTCACTGGAGACGATCTCGTCTTCGGTGTACTTCAGGATCCCCTTGTACTTGCCCTCGGCTGCCTTCTTGTACGCGGCGTTGATCGCCTCGACGGTGACCGGCTTCGTCGCGGTCACGGTGAGGTCGGTGATCGAGCCGGTGATCACCGGGACGCGGAGCGCGTAGCCGTCGAGTTTGCCGACCAGCTCGGGGATGACGAGGCCGAGCGCCTTCGCGGCACCCGTCGACGTGGGGATGATGTTGGCGGCCGCGGCGCGGGCGCGGCGCAGGTCGCTGTGCGGGCCGTCCTGCAGGTTCTGGTCGGCGGTGTAGGCGTGGACCGTGGTCATGAGGCCGCGCTCGATGCCGAACTCGTCCATGAAGATCTTGGCGAGCGGGGCGAGGCAGTTCGTGGTGCACGAGGCGTTGGAGATGATGTCGTGCGTCGCCGGGTCGTAGGTCTCCTCGTTCACGCCGAGCACCAGGGTGGCGACATCGGAGCCCGTGGCGGGGGCGGACACGATGACCTTCTTGGCACCCGCCTCGATGTGCTTGCGCGCATCCTCGGACTTGGTGAAGCGGCCGGTCGACTCGATGACGAGGTCGACGCCGAGTTCGCCCCAGGGCAGGTTGGCCGGGTCCTTCTCCTCGAAGACCTTGATCGCCTTACCGTTGACGATGATCTGGGTCTCGTCGAAGGTGACGTCGCCGTCGAGACGACCGGTGATCGTGTCGTACTTCAGCAGGTGGGCGAGGGTCTTGTTGTCGGTGAGGTCGTTGACGGCGACGATCTCGAGGTCGCTGCCCTTGGCGAGAGCCGCCCGGAAGAAGTTGCGGCCGATGCGGCCGAATCCGTTGATGCCAACCTTGACGGTCACGATGCTCCTAGCTGGGGTGGATGTGGTGGTGGCGTGCAGACGGCCGGGCACTGCGAACAGACGCCCGGCCGCGATGCCGCTCTCAGCCTACTAGGAGCGAGCCGCGTCGAATCGCTCGGCGGCGTTCGCCCAGTTGGCGATGTTCCAGAACGCCTTGATGTAGTCCGCCTTGACGTTCACGTAGTCGAGGTAGAAGGCGTGCTCCCACATGTCGAGCTGCAGGATCGGCGTGGTCGTCTGCGGGGTGTTGCCCTGCTGGTCGTACAGCTGCTCGATGATGAGGCGCTGACCGACCGAGTCCCAGGCGAGGATGCCCCAGCCGGAGCCCTGCAGACCCAGCGAGGCGGCGGTGAAGTGCGCCTGGAACTTGTCGAACGAGCCGAAGAACTCGTCGATCGCCGACGCCAGCTCGCCGACCGGCTTGTCGCCGCCGTCCGGGCTGAGGTTGGTCCAGAAGATCGAGTGGTTCACGTGACCGCCCAGGTGGAAGGCCAGGTCTTTCGAGAACTGGTTCACCTTGCTGAAGTCGTTCGCCTCGCGAGCCTCTGCGAGCTTCTCGAGGGCGGTGTTGGCGCCGGCGACGTAGGCCGCGTGGTGCTTGTCGTGGTGCAGTTCCATGATGCGCGCGCTGATGTGCGGCTCGAGGGCTGCGTAGTCGTAGGGAAGGTCCGGAAGCGTGTAGTCAGCCATGCGTCGAGCCTAGGACTTACTCCACATAGTCGGCTGGCAAGTTCGCGTCGGTCCCCGGCAGGCCATGATCCTGCGCGTGCTTGTCGGCCATCGCCAGCAGCCGGCGGATGCGGCCGGCCACGGCGTCCTTCGTCATGGGCGGATCGGCGAAATGCCCCAGTTCGTCGAGGCTGGCGTCGCGGTGGCTGAGACGCAGCTCGCCCGCGTACCGCAGGTGGTCGGGCACCTCGTCGCCGAGCAGTTCGAGGGCGCGCTCCACGCGGGCGCACGCCGCGACCGCGGCCTGCGCGCTGCGGCGCAGGTTCGCGTCGTCGAAGTTCACGAGCCGGTTCGCGGTCGCCCGTACCTCGCGGCGCTGCCGCAGCTCCTCCCACGCGATGACCGTGGCATCCGCCCCCATCAGGCGCAGCATCGCGGAGATCTGGTCGCCGTCACGCACCACGACCCGGTGCACGCCGCGCACCTCGCGCGCCTTCGCGGAGATCTTCAGCCGCCCCGCGGCCCCGACCAGCGCCATCGCCGCCTCGTTCCCGGGGCAGCTGACCTCGAGCGCGGAGGACCGCCCCGGGTCGGTGAGCGACCCGTGGGCGAGGAACGCCCCGCGCCACACCGCCGCCAGTTCTTCGCGGGAACCCGTCGTCAGACGGTTCGGGAGCCCGCGCACCGGCCGTCGACGTGCGTCGAGCAGGCCGGTCTGCCGCGCAAGGGTCTCTCCCCCGTCGATGACCCGGACCAGGTACGTGCTGTGCGCGCGGACGTTGCTGCCGGAGATCACCGACACCTCGCTGCGCACCCCGTACAGCTCGGCGAGGTCTTTGCGCAGGCGGCGGGCGATCTGCGGGGAGTCGAGTTCGGCCTCCACCGCGATGCGGCTGGAGATGATGTGCAGCCCGCCCGAGAACCGGAGCAGTGCCGCCAGTTCGGCCGCCCGCACCGTGGTCTTGCCGACCTCGACCTTGGCGAGTTCCTCTTTGACGTCGGCGGTCAATGCCACGCGGAATTCCTACTTCCTACTCGCGACCCAGGTCGCGGTGCTTCACGCTGACGTTCAGGCCGGGCAGCGCGCTGAGCCGGCGTCCGAGCTCCTCGGCGATGGCCACCGAGCGGTGTTTTCCACCCGTACAGCCCAAGGCGATCGTAGCGTGCCGCTTGTTCTCACGACGGTACCCGGCGAGTACCGGCTCGAGCGCACCGACGTAGGCGTCGATGAACTCCTCCGCCCCCTGCTGCGAGAGCACGTAGTCGCGCACCGCATCGTCGAGGCCGGTCTGGCCGCTCAGCTCGGGCAGCCAGAACGGGTTCGGCAGGAACCGGCAGTCCGCGACCAGGTCGGCGTCCGGGGGAAGACCGTATTTGAACCCGAAGCTCATCACCGTGAGCCGGGTGGCGACCTCCGCCTCGTCGGCGAACATCTCCTGAACTCGGGTGGCGAGCTGGTGGATGTTGAGGTCGGTGGTGTCGATGATGAAGTCGCTCAGCTCGCGCAGCTCCGACATGCGGGAGCGTTCCGCCGTGATGCCGTCGAGGAGGGTGCCGTCGCCCTGCAGCGGGTGCGGGCGGCGCACCTGCTCGAAGCGACGGACCAGCGTGGCGTCGGTGGCATCCAGGAACAGGACGCGGACGTGGGTCTTGCGACGCAGGATCTCGAGCTCGCCGAGCAGGTCGGCGAACAGCTTGCCGCCGCGCACATCGACCATCGCCGCGACCTTCGGGATCGCCTCCCCGGTGTGCCCGGCGAGGTCGACGAGCGGCTTGAGCATCTGCGGAGGCAGGTTGTCGACGACGTACCAGCCGAGGTCTTCGAGAGCGTTGCCGACGGTGGACCGGCCCGCGCCGGACATGCCCGTGACGATGAGCATCTCGCGCGAGACCTTGGAGGGGCTCATCCGACTGGCTGCTCCTCGTCTCGCTCGACCGATCCGATGCCCAGCCTACCGACGATCGCGGCTGCCAGCGCAGGTCCGATGCCCTTGACGTCCGCGATCTCGGCGGGAGCAGCCGCGCGGAGCTTCTTCACCGAGCCGAAGTGCCGCAGCAGCACCTTCACCCGGGCAGGCCCGAGGCCGGGGATCTCGGCCAGCTGGGATGCCAGGTCGTTCTTGCGCTTCTGCCGCTGGAACGTGATCGCAAAACGGTGGGCCTCGTCCCGGATGCGCTGCAGCAGGAACAGGGCTTCGCTGTTGCGGGGCAGGATGACGGGGAAGTCCGCGCCCGGCTGCCAGATCTCCTCGAGCCGCTTCGCCAGCCCGCAGACCGGGATGTCGGAGACACCGGCGTCGTCGAGCGCACGCTGTGCCGCCTCGACCTGCGGCTGACCGCCGTCGACGATGATCAGGCCGGGACGGTAGGCGAAGCGCTTGCGCTTGACGGCGCCGGTCTCAGGGTCCTCATCGGTCACGCGCTCATCGCTCTCCAGGCGCGCGAGCCGCCGTGACAGCACCTGGTAGATCGCCTCGGTGTCGTCGACATACTCCGGGATCGCGAACTTGCGGTACGCGCTCTTCAGCGGGAGGGCGTCCTCGAACACCACCATCGAGGCGACGATGTTGGTGCCGCCGAGGTGGGAGACGTCGTAGCACTCCATCCGCAGCGGCGCCTCGTCGAGCCCCAGGGCATCCTGGATGTCGCCCAGCGCGGTGCTGCGCGACACGTAGTCGGTGGAGCGGCGGGTCTTGTACAGCGCGAGAGCCTGCCGGGCGTTGATGGTCGCCGTCTCGAGGACCTTGGCCTTGTCACCGCGCTGCGCGGTGCGCAACGACACCACGCCGCCGCGGGGCCGCATCCCGGCGAGCCAGGTCTCGAGTGCGGCGGCGTCGTCGGGCAGTGCGGGCACGATGATCTCGTGCGGCGGCGGTTCCGTCTCGTAGGCGCTCTCGAGCACCGACTCCACGAGCTCGCCGAGGGGCACGTCGAGCTCTTTGTCGACGACCCAGCTGCGCACACCGCGCACCCGGCCGCCGCGCACCACGAACTGCTGCACGGCCGCGGCTAGCTCGTCATGGGCGATGCCGAACACATCCGTGTCGACCCCGTCCGGGAGGACCACCGCGCTCTTCTCGAGCACGTTCTCGAGCGCGACGATCCGGTCGCGCAGCTTCGCGGCCTCCTCGTACTCCTGCGCGTCGCTGGCGCGCTTCATGTCGCGCTGCAGCCGGGTGATCACAGTGCGGTCGTGACTGGCCATGAACGCCACGAACTGGTCGACGATCGTGCGGTGCTCCTCGACCGACACCGTCATCGAGCACGGACCGCCGCACCGCCCGATCTGACCGGGGAAACAGGGCCGGCCGGATGCCATGGCGCGCTTGTAGGACGAGTCCGAGCAGGTGCGCATCGGGAACGCCTTGATCATCAGCTCGATGGTCTCGCGCACCGCCCAGATCTTCGGGTAAGGCCCGAAGTACCTCGCGCCGGGGATCTTGCGGTTGCGGGTGACCATGACGCGCGGGCCCTCGTCGGCCAGAGTGATCGCCATGAACGGGTAGGTCTTGTCGTCCCGGAACTTCACGTTGTACGGCGGGACGAACTCCTTGATCCAGGTGTACTCCAGCTGCAGCGCCTCGAAGTCGCTGGCGACCGTCGTCCACTCGACGCTCGACGCGCTCAGCACCATGTGCCGGGTGCGTTCGTGCAGGCTCCGCAGCGGCTGGAAGTAGTTGCCGAGCCGGGACCGCAGGTTCACGGCCTTGCCGACGTAGAGGACGCGACCCGTGGCATCCCGGAACCGGTAGACCCCGGGCTGGGTGGGGATCTCGCTCGGCTTCGGGCGCCACGCGATCGCCTCTGCACGCGCCATGTCTGCACGCGCCATGTCTGGGCGCGCCACGTCAGCTCGCCTTCCGGCGACCCTGCCCCGCGGACTCGGATTCGAGCAGTTCGGCCAGGAACCGGCCGGTGTGGCTCTTCGGGTCGCGTGCGACCTTCTCGGGCGTGCCGACGGCGACCACCTCGCCGCCGCCCGAACCGCCCTCGGGGCCGAGGTCGATGATCCAGTCCGCGCTCTTGATCACGTCGAGGTTGTGCTCGATCACGATCACGGTGTTGCCCTTGTCGACCAGCCCGTTCAGCACGAGCAGCAGCTTGCGCACGTCCTCGAAGTGCAGCCCCGTTGTCGGCTCGTCGAGCACGTACACGCTGCGGCCGTTCGACCGGCGCTGCAGCTCGGTGGCGAGTTTCACGCGCTGCGCCTCGCCGCCCGACAGGGTCGTCGCAGACTGGCCGAGCCTCACGTAGCCGAGTCCGACATCCACCAGGGTCTGCAGGTAGCGGTGGATGGCGCTGATCGGCTCGAAGAACTCCGCCGCCTCGGTGATCGACATGTCGAGCACCTGCGCGATGTTCTTGCCCTTGTAGTGCACCTGGAGGGTGTCGCGGTTGTACCGCGCTCCCCCGCACACCTCGCACGCGACGTACACGTCGGGGAGGAAGTTCATCTCGATCTTGATGGTTCCGTCGCCGGAGCAGTTCTCGCAGCGCCCGCCCTTCACGTTGAAGCTGAAACGCCCGGGCTGGTACCCGCGTGCCTTCGCCTCCATCGTCTCCGAGAACAGGGTGCGGATGCGGTCGAACACCCCCGTGTAGGTCGCCGGGTTCGACCGCGGGGTGCGCCCGATCGGCGCCTGGTCGACGTGGACGACCTTGTCGAGGTGGTCGAGACCGGTCACCCGGCGGTGACGTCCGGGCACCTGGCGGGCCCCGTTGAGCTGGTTGGCGAGCACCTTGTACAGGATGTCGTTGACGAGACTCGACTTGCCCGAGCCGCTGACCCCGGTGACACCGACGAATGCGCCGAGCGGGAAGCTGACCGTCACATCCTTGAGGTTGTTCGCCTTCGCGCCTTCGACGGTGAGCTGCCGGTTCTTGTCGATCGGCCGGCGCTTCTTCGGCATCTCGATCGCGCGACGGCCGGAGATGTAGTCGCCGGTGATCGACCGCGGGTTCTCGATGAGCGAGCGGTAGTCGCCGGAGTGGACGACCTCTCCCCCGTGCTCGCCGGCGCCCGGCCCGATGTCGACGATCCAGTCGGCGGTGCGGATGGTGTCCTCGTCGTGCTCGACCACGATCAGCGTGTTGCCGAGGCTCTTGAGCTTCACGAGGGTGTCGATGAGGCGGCGGTTGTCGCGCTGGTGCAGGCCGATGCTCGGCTCGTCGAGCACGTACAGCACGCCGGTGAGACCGGAGCCGATCTGCGTCGCGAGCCGGATGCGCTGCGCCTCACCGCCCGAGAGGGTGGCGGCGGCGCGCGCCATGGTGAGGTAGCTCAGGCCGACCTCGAGCAGGAACTCCAGCCGCAGCCGGATCTCGCGCAGCACCTGGGCCGCGATCTTCGCCTCACGGTCGGTCAGCTCGAGCTCGTTCATGAACGCGTATGCGTCCTGCAGCGACAGCTCGGAGATCTGGGAGATGTTGCGCCCGGCCACCAGCACCGCCAGCACCTCGGGCTTCAGCCGCTGGCCGTCGCACACGGGGCACGGGATCTCCCGCAGGTACTCGCCGTACCGCTGCTGCGACCAGTCGCTCTCGGCCTCGTGGTATTTGCGCTCGATGTAGGGCATGACGCCCTCGAACCCGGTCGTGTACTTCATCGTGCGCCCGTAGCGGTTGCGCCACTGCACCTGCACCTCGAAGTCGTTGCCGCGCAGGATCGCCTCCTGCGCCACCGTCGGGAGCGCGGACCACGGGGTGTCCAGGTCGAAGTCGAGGTCGCGCGCCAGGCCTTCGAGCAGGCGCTGGAAGTAGCTGTACATGCCCTTGCCCGCCTGGTTCCACGGCAGGATGACGCCCTCGTTGAGCGTCAGGCTGGGGTCGCCGATGAGCAGGTCGGCGTCGACCGCCATCTTGGTGCCGAGGCCGGAGCATTCGGGGCAGGCGCCGAAGGGCGCGTTGAACGAGAAGGTGCGCGGCTCGACCTCGGTGAGCTGGATCGGGTGACCGTTCGGGCAGCTCAGTTTCTCGCTGAAGGTGCGTGTTCTGGTGGTCGAGCCCGTCGAGACCTCGTCGACGAAGTCGATGGTGACGAGGCCTTTGCTGAGTCCGAGGGCGGTCTCCACCGAGTCGGTGAGCCGGGTGAGCAGGTCGTCGGCGGCGACGAGCCGGTCGACGACGACCGAGATGTCGTGCTTGTTCTGCTTCTTCAGCACGGGCGGGTCGGTGAGCTGGATGACCTCGCCGTCGACCAGGGCTCGCGAGTAGCCGCTCGCCGCGAGCTCTTTGAAGAGGTCGACGAACTCGCCCTTCTTCTGCGAGATCACCGGCGCGAGCACCTGGTATCGCGTTCCGGTCTCGAGCTCCATGAGCTGGTCGGCGATCTGCTGCACCGTCTGCCGCTGGATCTTCTCGCCGCAGACGGGACAGTGCGGTTCGCCGATGCGGGCCCACAGCAGACGCATGTAGTCGTAGATCTCGGTGATCGTGCCGACGGTGGAGCGCGGGTTGCGGTTCGTCGACTTCTGGTCGATCGACACGGCGGGGCTGAGGCCCTCGATGAAGTCGACGTCGGGGCGGTCCACCTGCCCGAGGAACTGGCGCGCGTAGGCCGACAGCGACTCGACGTAGCGGCGCTGGCCCTCGGCGAAGATCGTGTCGAACGCGAGGCTCGACTTGCCCGACCCGGAGAGGCCGGTGAAGACGACGAGCGCGTCACGCGGGATCTCGAGGTCGACGTTCTTCAGATTGTGGACCCGGGCACCGCGGACGCTGAGCTTCTGGGTTCCGGGCACGGGAGAGATCGACATGTCCTCCCAAGTCTACGGAGGCCACCGACATTCCACCGGGTGAGGCAGCACTCTGCCGCCCATGTTCGCGGCGAGCGTGCATGCGGGGCGCTCTGGTGCTGCTTTCTCACCCCGGGATCCGACTTCAGGATGACGCGGTCGCGACCCGGGGCGGACGCGCCCGACCCGCGCGCTCGGGTTGACTGGCGTCATGGTGTCCCCGTCCGTCCCGATCCCCGCCCCCGAACCGGGAGTCGTGTCCCGCGCCGCCGTCGCCGTGCTCGGAGCCGCGGCCTGGGGCGGTGCCACGTCGTTCCTCCAGCTGCTCCCCGGAACCTGGAACGCTCTCGGCAACTCGGTCGCCGCCTGGACGATCCCCGCGGTCGCGCTGATCTGGACGACCCGGCTGACGCCGCGTGCCGCGGCGGTGACCGGCGCACTGGCGTTCGTCGCGATGAGCGCCGGCTATTCGCTGGTCTCCACCCTGCGCGGCTACCCGGATCTGGAGCTGGTGTGGGCGGCGATCGGGCTCGTGGCGGGTCCGGTCGTCGGTGTCGCCACGTCGTTGCTGCGCGGACGCGAGCGGATGTCGGCTGCTCTCGCCGCCGGCGTGCTCACCGGCATCGTGGCGGGTGATGCGATCCGCGGTCTCGCCGCCATCCCCGACTACACGGGGAGCTGGGTGGTGCTGCTCGGGCTGGGGCTGCTGCTCGCCTGGCTGACGGCGAGCGTGCGTGGATTGACGCCAGGCGGACTCGCCACACTCACCGGCGCCGCGGTCGTCACCGCGGCCGCGTATCAGGGCGGGATGCTGCTGCTCGACCTCGCGCTCTAGGCGGTGCCGTAGACGAGGGCGCGGTGCTTCTCGTACTGGCGCCTGCCGAAGAGCTTGTACAGCAGCCAGACGGGAGCGGGCAGGTTCTTCCTGCGCCAGGCCTCGCGCTCTGCATCCGGCATCGAGTCGAGGATGTAGCCGAGCTGCACGAACTGCTTGTCACGCGGGGTGCCCGCCCGACCCATCTCGCCGATCTTGTCCCAGTCGGTCTGCGTCATCGACGCGGCGGCGATCGGGAGGATGCTCTGCTCCTCGTCGCCCAGATGCTCGCTGAGGCCCGCGAGCACGCCGTCGAGCGCGTGCACGACCGCGGCGTGATCCTCGGGGGACGCGGACGCGCGCCAGGCGGGCAGCAGGGCCGTCAGATCGTCGAGGGAGGCGCTGAGGGCGACGTGCTCGGCCTTCATGCGCTCGACGTGGGCCTCGCAACCCGGTGCCGCCGCCTCGAGCTGGTCCCAGAGCGTGACACCTTCGGTGTGGTGGTGGTGATGCACGGAGTCGGCCAGCTCCACCAGGTGGTCGGAGAGCACGGCGGCTCGAGCGGTGCCGGCGTCTTTCGCGGCGGCGACCAGTTCGGCGGCCTCACGGAACACCTTGCGGTAGAGGTTGTGGATCATCACCATGTCGCTGGTGTCGCAGCCGACCTTGCCGCGCGGAGCGGGGTCGCCGGTGCTGGGGAGTGCGGTGGCGGGCATGGCCTGCACGCTATCGCCCGGAGGGGCGGTGAGGACAGCCTCAGGCGGGGATGCGAACGTGCCCGTCCGCATCGATCGGCCAGCCGGGGTTGTGCGCGACCTCCCACGGGTGGCCGTCGGGGTCGAGGAAGACGCCGGAGTACCCGCCCCATTCGGTCGGTGCACCGGGCCGGCCGACGATCGCTCCCGCGGCGTCCGCCTCGGCGAGCACCGCATCCACCTCGGCGGGCGACCCCACATTGTGGGCGAGCGTGACACCGCCCCAGCCTCCGGAGTCCGTCGTGCTGGAGTCCGCCGCGAGCAGGTCACGGCTCCAGAGGGCGAGAACCGCGCCGCCGAGGTCGAAGAACGCGACGTCGCCCGGCACCGAGCGGGAGCTCTCGCGCCAGCCGAGGGCGCGGTAGAAGGCAAGCGAGCGCTCGAGGTCGTGCACACCGAGGGTGATCAGGCCGACGCGCTGTCTCACCGGACGTGACCCGCTGTCTCCATCTGCCGCAGCTCCTTCTTGAGGTCGCTGAGCTCATCGCGCAGCCGGGCCGCGAGCTCGAACTTCAGCTCCCCCGCCGCCTGCAGCATCTGGTCGTTGAGGTCGCGGATGATCGACTCGAGCTCGCCGGCACCCGAGGCCCCGATGCCCTCGCGCTTCAGGTTGGGGGTCGGGGCGCGCTTCTTGCCGTCGCGGCCGGCCAGCACCGAGGCGGTGTCGGCCGCCTCGCGGGCGAGAACGTCGGTGATGTCGGCGATGCGCTTGCGCAGGGCGGTCGGTTCGATGCCGTGCTCGGTGTTGTAGGCGATCTGCTTCTCGCGGCGCCGCTCGGTCTCGTCGATGGCGAGCCGCATGGAGTCGGTGAGGTTGTCGGCGTACATGTGCACCTCGCCGTTGACGTTGCGCGCGGCACGGCCGATGGTCTGGATGAGCGAGGTGCCCGAGCGCAGGAAGCCTTCTTTGTCGGCGTCGAGGATCGCGACCAGCGAGACCTCTGGCAGGTCGAGCCCCTCGCGGAGCAGGTTGATGCCGACCAGCACGTCGTAGACGCCGGCCCGCAGCTCGGTGAGCAGCTCGACGCGGCGGAGCGTGTCGACGTCGGAGTGCAGGTATCGCACGCGCACGCCGTGCTCGCCGAGGAAGTCGGTGAGCTCTTCGGCCATCTTCTTGGTGAGCGTGGTGACGAGCACCCGCTCGTCCCGCTCGGCGCGGATGTTGATCTCGCCCAGCAGGTCGTCGATCTGACCCTTGCTGTTCTTGACGACGATCTTCGGGTCGATGAGGCCGGTGGGGCGGATCACCTGCTCGACGTACCCATCCGACATGCCGAGCTCGTACCGGCCCGGCGTGGCGGAGAGGTACACCTTCTGCCCGACGCGCTCGAGGAACTCCTCCCAGCGCAGCGGACGGTTGTCGAGGGCGCTCGGCAGCCGGAAGCCGTGCTCCACGAGCGTGCGCTTTCGCGACGCGTCACCCTCGTACATGGCGCCGATCTGCGGCACGGTGACGTGCGACTCGTCGATCACGACGAGGAAATCGTCGGCGAAGTAGTCGAGCAGCGTATTCGGCGGCTCCCCCGGCGCGCGCCCGTCGATGTGACGCGAGTAGTTCTCGATGCCGTTGCAGAACCCGATCTGCTCCATCATCTCGAGGTCGAAGCTGGTGCGCATGCGCAGCCGCTGCGCCTCGAGCAGCTTGCCCTGCTTCTCGAACTCGGCGAGGCGCTCGGCGAGCTCCACCTTGATCGAGGCGATCGCGCGGTGCATGGCCTCGGGGCTGGCGGCGTAGTGGGTCGCCGGGAAGACGCTCACCGCATCCATCTTCTTCAGCACGTCGCCGGTGAGCGGGTGCAGGGTGTACAGCGCCTCGATCTCGTCGCCGAACATCTCGATGCGCACCGCGTGCTCTTCGTAGACGGGGATGATCTCGATCGTGTCGCCGCGCACCCGGAACTTGCCGCGCGAGAAGTCGACGTCGTTGCGCTCGTACTGCATGTTGATGAAGCGCCGGACCAGCCGGTCGCGCGAGATCGTCTCGCCGACCTGCAGCGCCTGCATCGCGCCCAGGTACTCTTCGGCGGCGCCGAGGCCGTAGATGCACGACACCGTCGAGACGACGACGGTGTCACGCCGGCTCAGCAGCGAGTTCGTGGTGGAGTGCCGCAGCCGCTCGACCTCGGCGTTGATCGAGCTGTCTTTCTCGATGAAGGTGTCGGTCTGCGGGACGTACGCCTCGGGCTGGTAGTAGTCGTAGTAGCTGACGAAGTACTCGACGGCGTTGTTCGGCATCAGCTCGCGGAACTCGTTGGCGAGCTGCGCGGCGAGGGTCTTGTTGTGCGAGAGCACCAGGGTCGGCCGCTGCACCCGCTCGATGAGCCAGGCGGTGGTGGCGGACTTTCCCGTTCCGGTGGCGCCGAGCAGCACGACGTCGGTCTCGCCCGCGTTGATGCGGTGCGCGAGCTCTTCGATCGCCTGGGGCTGGTCGCCGCTGGGCATGTACTCGCTGACGACCTCGAAGGGCCGGACCGAGCGCGTTGGCTGCATCCCCTCAGGCTACGCGCGGCCTCTGACAGCGCGCTGGCGCAGCTCGTCCCACACCTCGTCGGCACGGGCGAGGGTCTCCTCGAGGGTTCCGCCCGACTCGATGAGGATGTCGGCGAGAACTCGCCGCTCCTCTTCCGGCACCTGCGACCGGATGCGACGGGTCGCCTCGTCGCGAGACATCCCGCGCAGCGACACCATCCGCTCGATGCGGGTCTCCTCCGGCGCGGACACCACGACCACGACGTCGAACTCGTCCGCACCCCGCGCCTCCGACAGCAGCGGCACGTCGTAGACCACGATCGCGTGCGGATCCGCGGCCGCGGCCTCGGCGAACCGGCGGTGGGACAGCTCGCGGACGGCGGGGTGCGTGATGCCGTTCAGGATGCGACGCGCCGCCTCGTCCGCGAACACGATGGCCCCCAGCGCGGCACGGTCGAGCGATCCGTCGGGCGCGATCACCCCGGAGCCGAACTCCTCCGCGATGCGCTTCAGAGCCGGGGTCCCCGGTTCGACCACCTCCCGGGCGATCTTGTCGGCATCCACCACCACGGCGCCGTGTTCGCCGAGCCGGGCGGCCACGGCCGACTTTCCGGACGCGATGCCACCGGTGAGGCCGACGAGAAGCACCCTTCGATGCTAGGGGGCCGACCGCTACCATGTCGGCATGGAGCTCCTGACCGGAGCGGGCCTCGCGACCGCCGCCGGACTCAACGCGTACATCCCGTTGCTCCTGTTCGGGCTGGGCGCCCGGTTCTTCGACTGGGTCCAGCTGCCGCCGGCGTGGGCGTGGCTGTCCAACGAGTGGGTGCTGGTCGTGATCGGCGTGCTCCTGGTGCTCGAGATCGTCGCCGACAAGATCCCGGCCGTCGACAGCGTCAACGACATCGTGCAGACGGTGGTCCGGCCGACCGCGGGTGGCATCTTGTTCGGCGCCGGGACCGGCTCGCAGACGGTCGCCGTCACCGACCCCGCGTCCTTCTTCACGAGCAATGCCTGGGTACCGGTGGCGATCGGCGTCGTGCTGTCGCTGGTGGTCCACGTCGGCAAGACCATGGCACGGCCGGCCGCCAACGCCGCCAGCTTCGGCCTCGCGGCTCCGGTGCTGAGCACGGTCGAAGACGGGGTGAGCCTCGCTCTCGCGTTCTTCGCGATCGTCGTGCCGATCCTGGTGATCGTGGGGATCATCGGGGTGGTCATCGGCGGCGTCGCCCTGATCCGCCGGTCCAGGCGGCGCAAGAAGCTGAAGGCGGACGCCCCGGCCGTGCCGACCGCGCCCGCCTAGAGGCACGAAACGGGGCCACCCCGGACAAGCGGGGCGACCGTGGTCGCCCGGTTCGTCCGAGATGGCCCCGGTTGGCGTGACTAGTTGCTGGAGCTGAGCTTCTCGCGCAGCGCCGCCAGCGACTCGTCGTCGGCGAGCGTGCCGCCCGACGAGCTGGAGTCGTCGCTGGAGAACGAGCTGCCGCTCGAGCCGGCACGGGGGCCGTCGTCGAGCTGGGCGTCGGTCTCCTCCGCCGCGAGGATCTGCTTCTTGTGGGCCTCCCAGCGCACCTGGGCTGCCGCGTACTCGGCCTCCCACGCCTCACGCTGGGTGTCGAAGCCCTCGAGCCACTCGCCGCTCGTCGCGTCGAAGCCCTCGGGGAACTTGTAGTTGCCCTGCTCGTCGTACTCGGTGACCATGCCGTACAGCGCGGCCAGGCCGGAGTCGAACTCGGTGTTGTTCGGGTCGATGCCCTCGTTCGCCTGCTTCAGCGAGAGCGAGATGCGGCGACGCTCGAGGTCGATGTCGATGACCTTCACGAACACCTCGTCACCGACCGACACGACCTGCTCGGCGAGCTCGACGTGCTTGCCGGAGAGCTCGGAGATGTGCACCAGGCCCTCGATGCCCTCGGCCACGCGGACGAACGCACCGAACGGCACCAGCTTCGTGACCTTTCCGGGCGCGATCTGGCCGATGGCGTGGGTGCGGGCGAACAGCTGCCACGGGTCCTCCTGGGTCGCCTTGAGCGACAGCGACACGCGCTCGCGCTCCATGTCGACCTCGAGGATCTCGACCGTGACCTCCTGGCCTACCTCGACGACCTCGCTGGCGTGCTCGATGTGCTTCCACGAGAGCTCGGAGACGTGCACGAGGCCGTCCACGCCGCCCAGGTCGACGAACGCGCCGAAGTTGACGATCGAGGACACGACGCCCTTGCGGACCTGGCCCTTCTGGAGGTTGTTCAGGAAGGTGCTGCGCGACTCGCTCTGCGTCTGCTCGAGCAGGGCGCGGCGGCTGAGGACCACGTTGTTGCGGTTCTTGTCGAGCTCGAGGATCTTCGCCTCGATCTCCTGACCCAGGTAGGGGGTCAGGTCGCGGACGCGGCGCAGCTCGATGAGCGAGGCCGGGAGGAAGCCACGGAGGCCGATGTCGACGATCAGGCCGCCCTTGACCACCTCGATGACCGAACCGGTGACGACGCCGTCGTCATCCTTGATCTTCTCCACGTCGCCCCAGGCGCGCTCGTACTGGGCGCGCTTCTTCGACAGGATGAGCCGGCCTTCCTTGTCCTCCTTCTGGAGAACGAGGGCCTCGACCAGGTCACCGACCTTGACGACCTCGGCGGGGTCGACGTCGTGCTTGATGGAGAGCTCGCGCGAGGGGATGACGCCCTCGGTCTTGTAACCGACGTCGAGGAGGACCTCGTCGCGGTCGATCTTGACGACGGTTCCTTCGATGAGGTCACCGTCGTTGAAGAACTTGAGAGTCAGTTCGACCGCGGCCAGGAAGTCTTCAGCAGATCCGATGTCGTTGATGGCGACCTGCTTGGTGGCCGAGGCGGTCGTTGCGGTTGTCATGTAGTGGGTGCTCCGGATGGTACGCATATCGGGGCCGTACGACCCGGGTGGGCCGATGGCGCGGTGGATGGAGATGTCGCGAAAGCGACGTTCTAGCTTAGCGGGTCCGTCAAGCCGCCGCGAGCACCCCGCTCATGAACTCGCGCTCGGTGTCGTAGATGTGGGCGGACTTGACGATGACTGTCAGCGATCCGACTGGCCTGCCGAGCCGCTGCGCCACCTCATGCTGGATCGCCGCCAGCTGCACCAGGTTGCCGTAGCCCTTCGCCCCGAAGTCGATGCTGTGCGCGTACACCACGAGCTCGACCGCGCCGGCCGGGATCCAGAAGTCCATCATGCTGACGCACGGGATGTAGGTGACATCGAGCAGCGGCTCGAACGTGGTGATCGTCGCGGACCGGGATGCCGGGTCGGCTTCCAGCCGCGCGATCACCCAGTCGAGCTGGTCGCGGCCCGTTCCGTTGTAGTCGTGGATGCGGCTGGCGTACGAGCGGGCGTCGCCGAGTTCCGCCACCAGGTCGGGGTCGACGAAGTTGCGGCGCATCCAGTCGAGCCGCTCCGGGTCCGCGAGCCGGGCGATGAGCTCGTCCGCGGGGTCGGGGCGGGCGACCTCGAGGGTGACGGACGCGAGCTCGGTGATCGGCAACGCGTCGTAGGTCGCCTCGACGCCGTCATCCAGGATGCGGCGCGCGACCTCCAGCCACGCCTCGCCGATGGTGCGCGTCTGCAGCGTGATCACGAGAGCAGTTCGGACTTCAGGGTGTCGAGCCCCACTCCCCCGAGATCCAGGGCCTGCTTGTGGAAGTCCGTGAACGAGAACGCGGCTCCCGCCTTGGTCTGCGCGGCATCCCGGATCTGCTCCCAGATGCGCTGGCCCACCTTGTACGACGGCGCCTGACCCGGCCAGCCGAGGTAGCGGTTCACCTCGAACCGGATGAACGCGTCGTTCATGTTCACGTTGTCGCGCATGAAGCGCAGCGCCTCGTCGGCGTCCCAGGTGCCGGTTCCGGCGAGGTTCGGCTTCTTCAGGTGCACGCCGATGTCGAGCACCACCCGCGCGGCGCGCATGCGCTGCCCGTCCAGCATCCCGAGCCTGTCGGCCGGATCGTCGAGGTAGCCGAGCTCCTCCATGAGCCGTTCGGCGTAGAGCGCCCACCCTTCCGCGTGCCCGCTGGTGCCCGCCAGCTGGCGCCGCCAGGTGTTCAGCTGGGCGCGGTTGTAGACCGCCTGGCCGATCTGCAGGTGATGGCCGGGCACGCCCTCGTGGTACACCGTCGTGGTCTCGCGCCAGGTGTCGAACTCGGTGACGCCCTCGGGAACGCTCCACCACATCCGGCCGGGGCGCGAGAAGTCGTCGCTCGGACCGGTGTAGTAGATGCCGCCCTCCTGGGTGGGGGCGATCATGCACTCCAGCTCGCGGACCGGCTCCGGGATGTCGAAGTAGTTGGAGGCCAGCTCGCTGACCGCCTTGTCGCTGAGCTGCTGCATCCAGGCCTTCAGCTCGTCGGTGCCGTGCAGTTTGCGGCTGTCGTCGCTGTCGAGGAACTCGATCGCCTCGTGCACGGACGCACCGGCCTTGATCTCGCCGGCGATGCGGGTCTGCTCGTCGACCATGCGCTTCAGCTCGTCGATGCCCCACTCGTAGGTCTCATCGAGGTCGATGGCGGCGCCGAGGAAGCGGCGCGATCGCAGCGCGTAGAGCTCCCGGCCGATGGCGTCGTCGTCGCCGGCCTTCGCGGCGAGCTCCGTCTCGAGGAAGTCGGCCAGTTCGCCGTAGGCGTCGGCGGACGCCTGGGCGCCCTTTCGCAGGTCGGAGGCGAGCGACTCGGGCAGCGCGTCGCCGTTCTCCAGCTTCGCTCCTCCGGTGAAGTCGAAGAAGAAGCCGAGCGGGTCCGCGTGCTTGCGCGCCTGGGCGGCGACCTCCACCACCTGACGGCGGGCGGGGACCACGCCCGACGCGATGCCGGCGCGCAGCGTCTCGATGTATCCGGCGACCCCGCCGGGCAGGTTGCGCAGGCGCTCCGCGATGACGCCCCAGTCGTCGGCGGTCGCCGTCGGCATGAGGTCGAACACCTCGCGCAACTCCTGCGCGGGCGAGGCGATCACGTTGAGGTCGCGCAGGTGCAGCTGCGCGGCATGCTCTTCGCGCGCCAGTCGCAGCTCGGAGAGCAGGTCGGTCTGCGTGACGCGGTCGATGTCGTCGGCGGGTTGCGCCTTCTCGAGCTTCGCGATGACGGCGGCGCCGGCGGCGGCGAGAGCGTCATGGCCGGCGGGCGAGGTGTCGGTGACGCGCCCCGAGGGCTCGCCGATTCCGGTGTAGATGCCGACCTCGGGCACGAGGTCGATCAGGGTCGTGACCCACTCCTCCGCGATCGTGTCGATCGGAGTGGCGGGCCGGGGAGCAGCATCGGTCATGCTCCCCAGCCTAAGCCGGAGGTCAGACGGTCATTCCTTGTCGAGATCCGTCTCGAGCAGGGTGACCAGCTCGTCGAGGGCGGCGTCGGCGCCGTCCGCGTCGGAGGACAGGGTGACGGTCTCGCCATGGCCGATCCCGAGCGACAGCACGCCCAGGATGCTGGCCGCGTTGACGCTCTTGCCCGCAGCGGAAGTGAGCGTGACCGGGACGCCGGCTTTCGCGGCGGCCTGGCTGAACAGGGAGGCGGGGCGGGCGTGCAGCCCCACACTGGAGGCGACGGTGACGGTGCGTTCTGGCATGGTCCCTCTTTCTCTCTACGGTTCGATCGTGACCTTGATGGCCTCGCCACGGGCCACGATCTCGATGCCCTCGAGGACCTCGTCCAGGGGCAGCCTATGGGTGATCAGGTCCGCGACGGGAACGGCACCCGATGCGATGAGCTCCAGTGCGCGGCGGTTGTGCTCCGGCGTGGAGCCGTTCACGCCGACGAGGGTGAGCTCGCGGTAGTGCACCAGGTTCGCGTCGACGGTGATGGTCGGTGCGTCCTTCGGCAGCCCGCCGAACAGGCTCAGCCGCCCGCGCCTGGCGAGCATCAGCAGGCCCTGCTCCTGGGCGGCGCCGGACGCCGCGGCCGTGACGACGACATCCGCGCCGCGGCCGTCGGTCAGGTCGAGCACCGCCGCCACGGGGTCCTGGGTATCCGTGGCGACGGTGTGATCGGGGGCGACCAGTGCCGCGGCCGCGGCGAGCCGGTCGGGGTTCAGATCGATCAGGATGACGCGGGCGGCACCGCGGGCACGCGCGAGTCGCACGTGCAGGCATCCGATCGGCCCGGAGCCGATGACCACGACCGTGTCGCCGGCGCCCACTCGTGCGAGTTCCTGGCCGTTCAGAACGCAAGCGAGCGGCTCGGCGACCGACGCCTCTGCGTAGCTCAGGTTCTCGGGGATGCGGTTGAGGCCGTCGACGGCGAGCACCTCGCGCGGCACGATCAGGTATTCGGCGAACCCGCCGGGGAACTGGTAGCCCATCGACAGCTGGTGCGGGCAGATCGCCTGGTGTCCGGCGAGGCACTCCGCGCAGGTCCCGTCGGGGATCGCCGCGATGACCTGGACGCGGTCGCCCGCAGCCCAGCCCTCGACACCGGCCCCGGCATCCACGATCTCGCCCGCGATCTCGTGACCCATCACCTGGGGCGGGGTCATGTTGGGGTGCCCGGAGCGCGAGATCTTGACGTCGGTGCCGCACATCGAGCAGGCGCGCACCCGGATCTTGACCTCACCCGGCCCGGCTTCGGGCTCGGCGAGCTGCTCGAGCCGGAGATCACCCGGGGCGTGGAACTTCAGAGCCTTCACCCTGGTGCTACTCGTCGTCCTCGTCCGAGGCGAGCAGCTCGTACACCGCGTCCGCCGAGGTGGCGTCGCGCAGTGCGGCGGCCTTCTCGGGGTCGAGCAGCACCGTCGCCAGCTGGGACAGCAGGGCGATGTGCCCGTTGCCCTTCGCCGCGATGCCCACGGCGACCGAGACGTCGTTGCCGCCCCAGTCGACGCCGGCCGGGAAGCGGAGCACGACGATCGCGTCGTCCGTGACCGCGTCCTTGCCGGCGAGGGTGCCGTGCGGAATCGCGACACCCTCGCCGACATACGTGGAGACGGAGTTCTCCCGCTCGAGCATGGCGTCGACATAGCTCGCGTCGACGGCGCCGGCCTCGATCAGTGCCGCGCCGGCCTGCCGGATCGCGTCGTCGCGATCGGCTGCCACCGCATCCAGTCGAATGGATGCCGGGGCCAGCAGGTCGGTCAGCGGCTTCTGAGCCTCCTCGTCAGACACCGGTCACACCTCGACCGTCGAGCCATCCTGGATGGCTTTGACGACCTTGGCGACGGCCGGGTCGCCCAGGAAGAGCTGGAACGGGACGACCGGGATGTCGGGGACGACATGCCGGGCGCGCTCCGCCAGCCCTGCCTGGGTGACGACCACATCCGCATCGCTCGGGATGTGCGCGACGGGCGAATGCTCGACCGTCACGCCGTTCTTCGCGAGCTGCTTCTTGAGGGTGGAGGCGAGCATCACGCTCGAGCCCATCCCCGCGTCGCAGGCGACGATCAGCTTCTTCACGCTGGAGCCGTCGAGTGTGGTCATGTCAGTTCTCCTTCGTTGTGGAACGGTGGTCTGAGGCTACGCTCAGGCCTTCTTCGCGGCTGCCTTGTTCTCGGCGGACTTCTCCTTGGCCGCCTCGAGGTCGAGCTCCGCGTCGACAGCGGACTCCTTGCGGCCGAAGCCGAGCAGGAGCATGCCGACCACGAAGGTAACCGCAGCCGAGATGATGACGCCGAGCATGATCAGGATCACCTGATCGGGCGGGGACACCGCGAACCAGGCGAAGATGCTGCCCGGCGACGCGGGGGCCACGAGGCCCAGACCGAAGATGACCTCCCACAGCACGCCGGTGGCGCCGCCGACGATGGCCGCGATCACGAGGATCGGCTTCATCAGCACGTACGGGAAGTAGATCTCGTGGATGCCGCCCAGGAAGTGGACGACCATGGCGGCCGGAACGGTCGGGCGGATGGCACGCGGTCCGAACAGCAGCATCGCGGTCAGGATGCCGAGGCCGGGGCCGGGGTTCGACTCGATCATGAAGAAGATCGACCGTCCCGCGTCCGAGGCCTGCTCGATGCCGAGCGGCGTGAAGACGCCGTGGTTGATCGCGTTGTTCAGGAACAGCACCTTCGCCGGCTCGACCACGATCGAGACCAGCGGGAGCAGCTGCGTCTGCACCAGCGCGTTCGCCAGCCATCCGAGGCCCTGGGTGATCCAGTAGGTGATGGGGCCGACGATGTACAGGCCGACGACAGCCATCGCGCCGCCGATGATGCCGGCGGCGAAGTTGTCCACCAGCATCTCGAAGCCGCCCTTGACCTTGCCCTCGATGACGCCGTCCCACTTCTTGAGGAGCCAGGCGGTGAGCGGGCCGAGGACGAACGCGGCCAGGATGGTCGGCCCGATCTCCGCGATCGATGCCGGAGGAGCGACGTCCTCCCCGTTCAGCGAGATCGGCGTCAGCTGGAGGGCGACGGGGGCGAGCATGGCGCCGACGAGCGCCACGGCGCCGACGACGCCGCCGCGGTGGCCGTAGACGCGGAAACCGCCGGTGAAGGCGATCAGGATCGGGATGAGGATCACGATCAGCGGTCCGACGACGTTGCTGATCTGCGTGCTCACCTCCGTCTGCGTTCCCGCGATCTTGTTGACCCAGCCATCGGGGATGAACAGGGTGGTGATGAGGCCGAAGGCGATGAACGCGCCCAGGTTGGGCATCACCATTCCGGCCAGGAAGGCGCCGAATCGCTGCACGCGGGCGCGCGCTCCGGTTCCGGTCACCTCCGGTGTGTATGCGGTCATGTGAGGTGGTACTCCTTCGTACTCGGAGAGTTGGGGTTGGTGGCGGTGTTCAGCTGGCCACGAGTGGCCGATCCAGGTCTGGCTGCCACACCAGCTGGACGATCGAGGGGTCGAGGTCGGACGGGGTGGGGACGGCGCTCCCCGGAAGACGCGTCGCCGCGGCTCCCCAGGTGAGTGCCTCGAGCAGGGCGGACTCGACATCCGCCTCGTCGTCGGTGAAGCGGGACAGGAATCCCGCGAGGAAGCTGTCGCCGGCGCCCACGGTGCTGCGCGGCGTGTCGACGTGCGACTCCCCCACGAGCATTCCGCCGGGGCCGACGAGCACCGCGCCCTCGGCGCCGAGGCTCACGAGCACGTGATCGGCGCCGCGTGCGCGCACCTCCTCGGCGGCCTCGCGTACGGCGGCCACGGAACCCAGCTCGCGGCCGACGAGCTCGGCCAGCTCGTCGCGGTTCGGCTTCACGATGCGGGGCCGGGCGGCGAGCGACAGGGCGAGCGCCTCGCCGCTGGAGTCGATGACGAGCTGCGCGCCCGTCGCGGTGGCCTCGGTGAGGAGCGCGGTCACCTGCTCGCCGGTGAAGTGCGGAGGGGTGCTCCCCGACACCACGAGCCAGTCGCCGTCGCGCACGCTGGTACGCACTGCCGTCGCGATCGCGGCGAGGTCGGCATCCTGAAGCGGGCGGCCCGGCTCGTTGAGCTTGGTGACGGTGCCGTCGGGCTCGCACACCGTGAGATTCGACCGGGTGCGGCCGCTGACCGGCACGAACCGGCACAGGATGCCGTCCGCCTCGAGCAGGCGGCTCAGTTCGGCGCCTTCCGGGCCCCCGACTGCGACGATCGCGAGCGACGGCACGCCGTTGGCGTGGAGCGCGCGGCTTACGTTCACGCCCTTGCCGCCCGGTTCGAGGGTCGGCTCGGTGGTGCGCACCACCGCCCCGCGGACGAGCGCGTCGACATCGACGGTGCGGTCGAGGCTGGGGTTGAGGGTGAGCGTGACGATCACACCACCACCACCCTCGGGCCGGCGTTCTCCATGTCGTCGGCGAGCTCCGGGTCGAGGCCGTTGTCGGTGATCACCGTGTCGACGGCACTGAGCGGCGCGACCCGGGCGAAGTCCTCGCGGCCGAACTTCGAATGATCGGCCAGCACCACCGTGCGGCGGGCCGCGTCGATCAGCGCGCGTTTGACGCTCGCCTCGGCCACGTCGGGGGTGGTGAGCCCGCGTTCGACGCTGATGCCGTTGGTGCCCATGAACGCCACGTCGGCGAAGACCTCCGCCACCTGGGTGCGGGTCCACTCCCCCACGGCCGCGAGGGTGCGTCCGCGCACGATGCCGCCCAGCAGATGCAGGGTGATCGTGGGACGGGAGACGAGGGCGGCGGCGACCGGGATGGAGTGGGTGACGACGGTCAGTTCGCGGTCCATCGGGAGCAGCTCGGCCAGCCGGACCGTGGTGGTGCCGGCGTCGATGATGATGGAGCCGCCGTCGGGCAGTTCGTCGAGGGCCGCGCGGGCGATGCGCTCCTTCTCGCCGATGGCGTGCACCTCGCGGTCGGCGATGCCGGGCTCGATGCCGAGCCGCTCGACCGGGATAGCGCCGCCGTGTACGCGGCGCAGAACGCCGCGGCGTTCGAGTGCGGTGAGGTCGCGACGCACCGTTTCCGGCGTCACCGAGAGTTCGCGCGCGAGTCCCGCCACCTCGACCCGGCCTCGGACGCGGGCCGTGTCGAGGATCTGCTGGTGCCGCTCCGGTGCGTACAACAGTGCTGACCTCGTCGTTCAGAACTCGGGGGAAATGTTGTTCTGGGCTTATGTAAGTCCGTTTGTGTCCGAAAGTCAACCAGAACATGCCAAACGGGACCCAGGACGGGGCGACCCGGACATCTAGATATCGAGAAGCCTGAGAAACGGATAAGAGTGCTGATCGAGTGCCGCGTCAGCGGTGTATCGAGATCAGTGCGCCGCCGCGTCCCAGTTGGCACCGGTGCCGAGCTGAACGTCGAGCGGCACCTTCAAGTCGGCCGCGTGCGTCATCCGGTCGGTGAGGATCGCGCTGAGCTCCTCGAGCTCGCCCGGCGCCACCTCGAGCACGAGTTCGTCGTGCACCTGCAGCAGCATGCGCGACCCGAGGCCGCGGTCCCGGAGGTCGGCGTCGATGCCCAGCATCGCGCGCTTCACGATGTCGGCCGCGGTGCCCTGGATCGGCGAGTTGAGCGCCTGCCGCTCCGCGTTCTCGCGCAGCACGCGGTTGTTCGAGGTGAGGTCGGTGAACGGACGCCGGCGACCGAAGATCGTCGTCGTGTAGCCGTCCTCCTTCGCCTGCAGCACGACACCGCGCAGATAGTCGCGCACACCGCCGAACCGCGCGAAGTAGTCCGCCATCAGCTCTTTCGCCTCGCTGGTGTCGATGCGCAGCTGCTTCGAGAGCCCGAAGGCGGAAAGCCCGTAGGCGAGGCCGTACGACATCGCCTTCACCTTCACGCGCATCGCGAGCGTCACCTCGGACGGGTCGACGCCGAACACCCGCGACCCCACGAAACGATGCAGGTCCTCCCCCGAGTGGAACGCCTCGATGAGCCCCTCGTCACCGGACAGGTGCGCCATGATGCGCATCTCGATCTGCGAGTAGTCCGCGGTCAGCAGGGTCTCGAAACCCTCGCCGGCCACGAACGCCGCCCGGACCTCGCGGCCCACCTCGGTCTTGATCGGGATGTTCTGCAGGTTCGGGTCGTTCGACGACAGGCGCCCGGTCGCCGCCCCGGTCTGCTCGTACGTGGTGTGGATGCGGCCGTCGGCGCCGACGCCCCTCTCGAGGGTCTCGACGATCTGCCGGATCTTGGTGGCATCCCGGTGCTGACGCAGCATCGCCAGGAAGGGGTGCGGGTTCTGCTCCTCCAGGTCGGCGAGGGACTGGGCGTCGGTGGAATACCCGGTCTTGTTGGCGCGGGTCTTCGGCATGCCGAGCTGATCGAACAGCACCTCTTGCAGCTGCTTCGGGGAACCGAGGTTCACCTCGCGCCCGATCTCGGCGTACGCGCGCTGCGCGATCTCCGCCGCCTCCCGCCCCAGCCGGGCGTTGAGCTCGGCGAGCAGCGGGGCCGAGACGGTGACACCCTGCTGTTCCATGCGGATCAGCACGGGGACCAGCGGGATCTCGATCGTCGCCGAGACATCGAGAGACCCGGGGTCGAGACGCGATCGCAGGTCGTTCGCGAGCCGCACCACATACCAGGCCTCGGTCGCGGGGCTGACCGCCTCGGTGACCGGGACGAGCTGGTTGGGGTCGGGCTCGGCCAGGGTCTCACCCAGGTAGTAGTAGATCAGCGACGACAGCGTGTCGACCTTCTGCGACGGACGCAGCAGCCACGCGCCGAGGTAGCTGTCGAACAGCACACCGTCGAGCTGGATGCCGTGGGCGCCGAGCACCTTCATCGCGCGCTTCGACTCGTGCATCAGCTTCGGGGCGTCGGAGGCGAGCCAGGAGGCCAGCGCGGGATCGGGCGGCCCGTCGACGACCACCGATTGGGTGTCGGTGGCGAGACCGACGGCATCGATGCGCCCGTTGAGGGTGGCGATGCGCACCCCGATCGGCGTGCCGGCGTGGGAGGTCAGCCACGCGCCGAGCGCGTCCGCGCCGAGGCTCTGCACGTCGGGCCCCGTCGAGGTGGTCGCCGTCGGCTCTTCGAGAAGCGCCTGATCTTCGGCTGCACCCTCGATCTTGAACACCCGGTCGAGCAGCGTCTTGAACTGCAGGCGGTCGAAGAGCTCGCGCACCGCGGGGGCGTCGATCGGCTGCCGGGCGAGGTCGGCCGGGCCGTAGTCGAGCTCGACATCGGTGACCAGCCGGTTCAGCCTGCGGTTGCGCACCGCGCGGTCCTGCTGATCGCGCAGGTTCTGACCGACGACGCCCGTGATCTCGTCGAGGTGCTGCAGCAGGTTCTCGACCGTGCCGTACTGCTGCACCCACTTCACCGCGGTCTTCTCACCGACCTTGTCGATGCCGATGAGGTTGTCGCTGGTCTCGCCGACCAGCGCCGCCACCTCGGGATACTGGTACGGCTCGATGCCGTAGCGCTCGCGCACCGCGGCGGCGTCGTAGGTCTTCAGCTCGGAGACGCCGCGGACGTTCGGGTAGAGCACCGTGATGTCGTCGGTCACCAGTTGCAGGGTGTCTCGGTCACCGGATGCCACCAGCACCCGGTAACCCTCGGCGGCCCCGCGGGTGGCGAGGGTCGCCAGCACGTCGTCGGCCTCGTAGTCCTCTTTGAGGAGCACCCGCACGCGCATCGCCGCCAGCGCCTCCTGCAGCAGCGGGATCTGGCCCTTGAACTCCGGCGGGGTCTCGCCGCGGTTGCCCTTGTACTCGGCGTATTCGCGGGTGCGGAACGATTCGCGCGACACGTCGAACGCCACGGCGAGGTGGGTGGGGTGCTGCTGCTGGAGCAGGAGCAGGAGCATCGAGATGAAGCCGTGGATGGCGTTGGTGTG
Source organism: Microbacteriaceae bacterium (assembly GCA_050245915.1). GTDB lineage: Bacteria > Actinomycetota > Actinomycetes > Actinomycetales > Microbacteriaceae > JBDSKH01. The sequence continues at coordinate 11,916 of JBFWWZ010000012.1, read as the reverse complement.
CTGGCCGTCGCGGGTGGTGAAGCTGTCGATCGGAAGCGCGTAGAAGGCCCGGAAAGCGAGCGAATGGCCGTCGATGAGCAGGAGGGTAGGCTTTTCGGAGTCCGGCACGGGCCCAGCCTATCCGCCGCTTCCGACACCCTTTTCAAGGACTTTCGATGACGAAACTGCCCCCCGGAACCCCGCCCGAACTGCTCGAGCGCCTCGGCACCGGAGGGGGTGCGCTGCCCCGCAAGATGGGCATCGAATTCCTCGAGCTCTCGCCCGAGTACTCGGTGGCGACGATGCCGGTCGAGGGCAACACGCAGGTCGTCGGCATCCTCCACGGGGGTGCGCACGTCGTGCTCGGCGAATCCCTCGGATCGATCTCGTCGGCGTTGCACGCCGGCGCCGGCCGCATGGCTGTCGGCATCGAGATCAACGCCAGCCACAGCCGTTCGGTGTCGTCCGGCATCGTGACCGGCACCTGCCGCGCGATCGTGCTCGGCCGCACGCTCTGCACCCACGAGATCGAGATCACCGACGAGGAGGGCCGCCGCCTCTCCACCGTGCGCATGACCAACATGCTGCGCGACCTCGACGACCGCCTGCCGCGCTAGACCTCGCCGAACCGGAGCGCCACCGTGCCGGTGAGCGACTCCAGGTCCGCGTCGGTGATCGTGCTGCTCGGCAGGATCTCGCCGTAGATCGAGATCACGATGCGGTCGCGCTGCAGGAAATACACCGTGGTGCGGTGATCGGCGGTGTCGAGTGTCTCGCGATACTCCAGTGCGGCGACCTCGCCGTCGCCCGCCGGTGCGAGCTGCTCGACGGAGAGGGCGACCGCGTCGTACGTCGCGACCCCGTCATCCAGGAACCGATAGCCGGGACACGCTGCCACGCTCGCCTCGAAGCCGGATAGGAAGCCCTGAGCCGCGGTGTCGTCGTCGAACTCGCGCGCATAGACCTGGATCAGCCCGAAACGCTCCTCGTCGAGTTCGGTGAAGGTCCCGAGCAGCACCGAGCGGTCGTCGAGCCCGTCCCGGTCCGCCGCGTCGGCGGAGGACACCAGGTACGGCGCGGCGACCACGTCGGCGCAGACGTCCGGCGTGCCCCCGACCGCGACCCAGTACTGCTGCTCGGACTCGAGATCCGCGCCCGACGTCGAGAGCGTGCCGCCCGGCGTGAACCGCGTCGTCGGCGGGCCGTCGTCCTCGCTGACGATGCCGGCGATGCGCTCCAGCGTCAACGGGCTGCTCGGCGGCGGCACCGGCCCGATCGGAGCTGCCGGACCGGGGTCGACGGGCTCCGCCGGCGCACCGACGCACCCGCTCAGCGCGACGCCGAGGCCGACCGCGGCCAGCGCGACGAGCAGCCGGGCCACTACTTCTTGGCGGCCAGCTGATCGATGATCGCCTGGGCGACGTCGTGCATGGTGAGGCGGCGATCCATCGACGCCTTCTGGATCCAGCGGAACGCCTCCGGCTCGCTGAGCCCCATCTTCTCGTTGAGCAGCCCCTTGGCCCGGTCGACGAGCTTGCGGGTCTCGAAGCGCTCGACCATGTCCGCAACCTCGGCCTCGAGCGTCACGATCTGCTGGTACCGGCTGAGCGCGATCTCGATCGCGGGCAGCAGGTCGTTCGGGGTGAACGGCTTGACGACGTAGGCGAGGGCGCCGGCCTCGCTCGCGCGCTCCACCAGCTCTTTCTGGCTGAAGGCGGTGAGCAGCACGACCGGGGCGATGTGGTCCTTCGACAGCTGCTCCGCCGCGGAGATGCCGTCGAGCTTGGGCATCTTCACATCCATGACGACCAGGTCGGGCTTCAGCTCGGTCGCCAGTTGCACGGCCGCCTCGCCGTCGCCGGCCTCGCCGACGACCTCGAACCCGTTGTCGCGGAGGATCTCGACGATGTCGAGCCGGATGAGCGACTCGTCCTCGGCGACCACGACTCGGCGGGGCGCGGTGGGGGTGTCCTGCTCGTCACTCACGGCAGAAGCCTACGGTATCGTTCACAGTGCCGTGCCCCTGGGCGCGTGCGCCGGATTGGCGGAATGGCAGACGCGGCGGACTCAAAATCCGCTGTCCGAGAGGGCGTGTGGGTTCGACCCCCACATCCGGCACTGCCGGGAGTAGCGTGTGCGCCGTGAACGCAGGGACGAAGGACGACCCGTGGGTCCTGAGGACGCCTCCGGGGTCGAGCGAGTACACCATGTACCGGGATGAGACCTCTGATCCCCCGACCATCGTCTGCCAGGTGGGCAGCACCAGACTGCTGTACGACGCGAGGGCGATCGATGAGCTGCACGCCTGGCTGCGCGAGCAGGGCGACTGGGTCCCGCTCGGCGCGGCGGACGAGCAGAAGGGGGCAGCCGCCGGGACGGTGGAGGCGTGGGGCCGCTCTGCCGACAACCCGCGGGGAGGTTGGTACGGCCTGCGGAAGGGCTACCGCGGCCGCTTCGGCATGTACCTCCCACCGCTTCTCGAGCAGCTGGGCCTGGCCGAGGTGACGCACGAAGCGCGCAACAACGCGATGCGAGCGATCTAGGCGGGCAGCAGGCCGGTCACCCAGTCCACGGCGCCGACCAGTATGGCGGGCGGGACGAGGAAGCTCGCGGCGACCACGGCCGCCGAGATGATGGTCGCGACGAGGGGCAGCGCGATGCGACGCCCGCGACGGAAGCCGGTGGCCAGCGCGAGCAACGAGATCGCGATCGGCGCCCCGGCCAGGATGCTCTGGGTCAGCGGCGGCAGATCCCACGCCACGCGAAGGGCGAGAGCCGGGATGCTGAGCACCGCGAGCACGATCGCCAGGCCCGCGATCCAGTTGCGCTCGTACGGGTCGGAGGCCCGCTTCGACGCCGCACCCGCGGTCGACTCGGACACGCTCCCCGCCACCTGACGCCGCACCTGCGTGCCGCGCCCTGCTCGGTTGTGCCAGTCCTCCTGGGTGGACGGCGGGGCGGCGGGCGCCAGCACGGCGGGATTGACGATCGAGTCGGCGAAGAGGTTCAGCGGGACACCGTCGGCATCCAGGTTCGAGGAGCGTACGGGCTCCGCCACCCGCGGAACGACCGGGGACGCCGCAACAGCGGCAGGCACCGCCGCGACCACGGCGGGCTGCACATGATCGGTCCAGGCCGTGCCGTCCCACCAGCGCGACGACGACGGGCTCGCGGGATCGGGATACCAGCCGGCGGCGGGCGCAGCCGCCAACGCGTCACTCACGGTAGCCCCCCTCATGGACCCGGATGTTTGGCACAGCATCGCCCATTCACCGGACGGGGGCTACCCCGCGTACGGGGGTCAGCCCGGGAGCTCGCCCGCCTCCCACACCGGTGCGGCCGCGTTGGCAGCATCGCCGATCGTGTGGACCCGCAGGTCGTTGGTGCCGCCGGGGACCCCGGGAGGGGATCCGGAGATCACGACGACCTTGTCGCCGACCTCGGCGAGGCCCTCGGCGAGCAGGATGTCGTCAACCTGCTGGTACATCGCGTCGGTGTGGGTGACCCGGTCGACCAGGTACGACTCGATCCCCCAGGTCAGCTGCATGCGACGCTGCATCGCCACCTCGGGCGTGAACGCCTTCATCGGGATGCGGAACCGCAGACGGGACATGCGACGTGCGGTGTCACCGGACTCGGTGAACACGCAGACGTACTTGGCGTCCACGAAGTCGGCGACCTCGGCGGCGGCCAAGGTGATCGCGCCGCCGAGCGTGCGCGGCTTGGTGCCGAGAGGCGCGATGCGCTCCAGGCCGTGGTCTTCGGTGGACGCCACGATCCGGGCCATCGTCGACACCGTGACGACGGGGTACTCCCCCACGCTGGTCTCGCCCGACAGCATCACCGCGTCCGCGCCATCCAGCACCGCATTCGCCACATCCGAGGTCTCGGCACGGGTGGGCACGGGCGAATGCGTCATCGACTCCAGCATCTGGGTGGCGACGATGACGGGCTTCGCCATGCGGCGCGCCAGCTCGACAGCGCGCTTCTGCACGATCGGCACAGCCTCGAGCGGGAGTTCGACGGCCAGGTCGCCGCGGGCGACCATGATGCCGTCGAAGGCGTCGACGATCTCCTCGAGCGCCTCCACAGCCTGCGGCTTCTCGATCTTGGCGATGACCGGGACCTTGCGGCCCTCCTCCGCCATGATCTCGTGCACGCGCTCCACGTCGGCCGCGTTGCGGACGAAGGACAGCGCGATGTAATCCGCGCCGAGCTTCAGCCCCCAGCGCAGATCGTCCTCATCCTTCTCCGACAGCGCGGGCACGTTCACCGCGACGCCCGGGAGGTTGATCCCCTTGTTGTTCGACACCGGCCCCGCCACGATGACACGGGTCTTCACGCGCACGCCGTCGGTCTCGAGCACCTCGACCTTCACCTTGCCGTCGTCGATCAGCAGGAAGTCTCCGGGTGACACGTCGCCGGGCAGCCCCTTGAAGGTGGTGCCGGCGAGCTCCTTGGTGCCGACCACGTCTTCGGTGGTGATGGTGAAGATGTCGCCGACCGCGAGCTCATACGGCCCCGCCTCGAACTTGCCGAGCCGGATCTTCGGACCCTGCAGATCGACGAGCACCGCGATGGGCTGGCCGGTGTCGGCCTCGGCCTTGCGGACGTTCGCGTACACCTCGTCGTGGACCTCGTAGGTACCGTGGCTCAGGTTCATGCGGGCGACGTTGACGCCGGCCTCGATGATCGCGCGGATGTTCTCGTAGCTCGAGGTTGCCGGCCCGAGGGTGGCGACGATCTTTGCTCGTCTCATGACGAATTCCTTCTGGGTGGTGGCGGGGTGGTGGGTACGGCGACGGGTGGGTGGTCGAGCCTGTCGAGACCCACCCGCCACCAGGCTAGACCGCTATGGCACGGTCGGTCGGGCTGACCGGAGAGGGCAGCTGGGTCTCCCCCTCCAGGAAGCGATCGACGGCGGCCGCAGCGGCGCGGCCCTCCGCGATCGCCCAGACGATGAGGGACTGGCCGCGGCCGGCGTCGCCCGCGACGAACACGCCCGACTCCGAGGTCTCGTAGTCGCCGCCGCGCGCCACGGTGCCGCTCTCGTCGAAGGGCAGACGCAGCTGCTCCTCCAGCGTGTCGGATTCGGCGCCCGTGAAACCCATGGCGATGAGCACCAGGTCGGCGGGGATCTCGCGCTCCGTTCCCGACTTGGGAACGCGCCGGCCGTCGACGTATTCGGTCTCGGCGACGCGGAGCGCGCGCACCTCGCCGGCTTCGTTCGCGAGGAACTCCACGGTCGACGCGAGGTAGACCCGCTCGCCGCCCTCCTCGTGGGCGCTCGAGACCTCGAACACCGTCGGGTGCATCGGCCAGGGCTGGTGCTCGGGCCGCTCGGCGGGCGGCTGGACGCCGATCGCCAGGTTGGTGACGGACAGGGCGCCCTGCCGGTGAGCGGTACCGATGCAGTCGGCGCCGGTGTCACCACCGCCGATCACGATGACGTGCTTGCCCTCGGCGGTCAGTTGCTCGGGGATCGTGTCGCCCGCGACGACACGGTTCTGCTGCACCAGGTAATCCATGGCGAAGTGCACCCCGAGCAGGTCCCGGCCGGGGATCGGCAGGTCGCGCGGCACGGTCGCCCCGGTGGCCACCACGACGGCGTCGTAGCGGGAGCGGATGTCGTCCCAGCTGATGTCCTTGCCGATCTCGACCCCGGCGCGGAACCGGGTGCCTTCGGCCTGCATCTGACCCAGCCGCTGCTCGAGCTGCTTCTTCTCCATCTTGAAATCCGGGATGCCGTACCGCAGCAGGCCGCCGATCCGATCGTCGCGCTCGTACACCGCGACGGTGTGCCCGGCGCGGGTGAGCTGCTGCGCGGCGGCGAGACCTGCCGGGCCGGAGCCGACGACGGCGACGGTCTTGCCGGTCAGCCGCTCGGGGGGATGCGGGGTCACCCAGCCGTTCGCGAACGCCTGGTCGATGATTGAGACCTCGACCTGCTTGATCGTGACCGCAGGCTGGTTGATGCCGAGCACGCAGCTGGCTTCGCAGGGCGCCGGGCAGAGCCGCCCGGTGAATTCGGGGAAGTTGTTCGTCGCATGCAGGCGCTCGATGGCCTGACGTCCCTCGTTCCGCCACGTGAGGTCGTTCCACTCGGGGATCAGGTTGCCGAGCGGGCAGCCCTGATGGCAGAACGGGATGCCGCAGTCCATGCAGCGCCCGGCCTGGCGTCGCAGCTGGGCCGGGTCCTGGCTCTCGTAGACCTCTTTCCAGTCCATGATGCGTACGGGCACGGGACGCCGTTTCGGCAGCTCCCGTTCCGTCGTCTTCAGGAACCCTTTCGGATCAGCCATTGGTCGCCTCCATGATCCGGGACCAGACGACATCGCCGTCGGGATCGAGACCCTCCGCGATCGCCTCCTGACGGGTGCGCAGCACCGCCGCGTAGTCGCGGGGCAGCACCTTGACGAATGCGGCGACCGTGGCATCCAGATCGGCCAGCATGGCGGCCGCCAGCGTGGATTCGGTCTCGACCACGTGGCGTTGCAGCAGGTCGGTGAGGATCTCGACGTCGGCGCTGTCGAGCGGCAGCAGTTCCAGCTCGCCCGAGGCGAGGGAGTCGCGGTTGACCCGTTCCGGCTTCAAGCCGTACACATATGCGGTCCCGCCGGACATTCCCGCACCGAGGTTGCGTCCGGTGCCGCCCAGGATGACGGCGAGGCCGCCGGTCATGTACTCCAGCGCGTGATCGCCGGCGCCTTCGACCACAGCGGTCGCACCGGAGTTGCGCACCAGGAACCGCTCCCCCACGACGCCGCGGATGAACATGCTGCCCTGGGTGGCGCCGTAGCCGATCACGTTGCCGGCGATGACGTTGCGCTCGGCAGGGAACCGCGCGTCCCGGGGCGGGCGCACCACGATCTGGCCGCCCGAGAGGCCCTTGCCGACGTAGTCGTTGCTGTCGCCCTCGAGCCGCAGGGTGATGCCGCTCGGCATGAACGCGCCGAGAGACTGGCCCGCCGAACCGGTGAGCACCACCTCGATGGTGTTCGCGGGCAGGCCGTGCTCGCCGTGCCGCTTGGTCACCTCATGGCCGAGCATGGTGCCGACGGCCCGCTCGGTGTTGCGGATCGGCAGCACGATGCGCACGTGCTCCCCGCGTTCCAGGGCGGAGGCGGAGCGCCGGATCAGCTCCTGGTCGAAGTGCTTCTCGAGCTCGTGCTTCTGGGTGGTGCGGTTGCGCCGCGGCTCGTCCTCGGGAAGCTCAGGTCCGGCGAGCACCGGGCTGAGGTCGAGACCGTCCGCCTTCCAGTGCTGGATCGCACGGTCGACGTCGAGCAGTTCGCGGTGGCCGACCGCCTCGTCGATGCTGCGGAACCCGAGCTCGGACAGGTACTCGCGCACCTCCTGCGCGAGGTACTCGAAGAAGGTCTCGACGAACTCGGGTTTGCCGCTGAAGCGCGCGCGCAGCTCGGGGTTCTGGGTGGCGACGCCGACCGGGCAGGTGTCGAGGTGGCACACGCGCATCAGGATGCAGCCGGACACCACGAGCGGGGCCGTCGCGAACCCGAACTCCTCGGCTCCGAGCAGCGCGGCGATGATCACATCGCGGCCGGTCTTCATCTGGCCGTCGACTTGCACCACGACACGGTCGCGCATGCCGTTGAGCATGAGCGTCTGCTGGGTCTCGGCGAGGCCGATCTCCCACGGGGTGCCCGCGTGCTTCAGCGAGTTCAGTGGCGACGCACCCGTGCCCCCGTCGTGTCCGGAGACCAGCACGACATCCGCCAGCGCCTTGGTGACGCCCGCGGCGACAGCACCGATCCCCGACTGGGAGACGAGCTTCACGTGGACACGCGCGGCGGGGTTCGCGCGCTTGAGGTCGAAGATCAGCTGTTTGAGGTCTTCGATCGAGTAGATGTCATGGTGGGGTGGCGGCGAGATGAGGCCGACGCCGGCGGTGCCGTGCCGGGTGCGTGCGATCCACGGATAGACCTTGCCGGCGGGCAGCTGGCCGCCCTCGCCGGGTTTCGCGCCCTGCGCCATCTTGATCTGGATGTCGGTGGCATTGGTCAGGTACATGCTGGTGACGCCGAAACGTCCCGATGCGACCTGCTTGATGCGGCTGCGGCGTTCCGGGTCGACGAGGCGCTCGACGTCTTCGCCGCCCTCGCCCGTGTTGGAGCGACCGCCGAGCCGGTTCATCGCGATCGCCAGCGTCTCGTGAGCCTCCTGGCTGATCGAGCCGTAGCTCATCGCGCCGGTGTTGAACCGGGCGATGATCGCCTCGATCGGCTCGACCTCGTCGATCGGCACCGGGGGGCGCTCGCCCTGCTTCAGCCGGAACAGCCCGCGCAGCGTCATCAGGTTCTCGGCCTGCTCGTCGATCGCGCGCGTGTAGTCGCGGAAGATGTCGTACCGCCGCGCACGTGTGGAGTGCTGCAGCTTGAACACCGTCTCCGGGTTGAACAGGTGAGGCGGGCCTTCGCGGCGCCACTGGTACTCCCCGCCGACCTGCAGGCGCTCGTGCGCGAGCGTCGCTCCGTCGCTCGGGTACGCCGCCAGGTGCCGGGCCGCGTTCTCGGCGGCGATGACATCGAGGCCGACCCCGCCGAGCAGGCTGGTGGTGCCGGTGAAGTACTGGTCGACGAACTCCTGGCTGAGACCGATGGCCTCGAACGCCTGCGCCGCCGCGTACGAGCCGACGACGGAGATGCCCATCTTGGACATGATCTTGAGCACGCCCTTGCCGAGCGCCTTGATCAGGTTCTTGGCCGCCTTCTCGGGCGTGATCCCGGTGATCATGCCGCTCAGCACGAGTTGCTCGGCGGTCTCCATCGCGAGGTACGGGTTGATGGCGGAGGCGCCGTACCCGACCAGCAGGGCGACGTGGTGCACCTCGCGCACGTCGCCGGCCTCGACGATGATGCCGCACTTCATGCGGGTCTCATTGCGGATCAGGTGGTGATGCACGGCCGCCAGCATCAGCAGCGACGGGATCGGCGCGAGGTCGGCGTTGGAGTCGCGGTCGCTCAGCACCAGGAACTGGGCGCCCGCCTCGAGCGCGGCATCCGCCTCGGCGCACATCTCGGCGAGCCGTTTCGCGAGACCCTTCTCGCCCTTCTTGATCTTGTACAGACCCCGGATGACGTGAGCGGGCTTGCGGCCGCTGGCGGTCTCGAAGTGCTGGATCTTGGCGAGCTCGTCGTTGTCGATGACGGGGAAGTCGAGCACGATCTGCCGCGCATGCTCGGGGGTCGCGGCGAGCAGGTTGCGCTCCGGGCCGAGCCCGAGGCTCATCGAGGTGACCACCTCTTCGCGGATCGAGTCGAGCGGAGGGTTGGTCACCTGCGCGAACTGCTGCGTGAAGTAGTCGAACAGCAGCCGCGGCCGGTCGCTCAGCACCGCGATGGGGCTGTCGGATCCCATCGCGCCAAGGGGTTCGGCGCCGGTCTGGGCCATCGGGGTGACGAGGATCCGCACCTCCTCCTCGGTGTAGCCGAAGGTGCGCTGCCGCCGCACGACCGACGCGGGGGTGTGCGTCACGTGCTCCCGTTCGGGCAGATCGGCGAGATGGATGCGGCCCTCGTCGAGCCACTGCTGCCACGGCTGCGATGCGGCGAGCTCCGCCTTGATCTCGTCGTCCTCGACGATCCGGCCCTCGGCCGTGTCGACCAGGAACATCTTCCCGGGACGAAGCCGGCCTTTGCGCACGATCCGGTCGGCGGGGAAGTCGAGCACCCCGATCTCGCTGGCGAGCACGACCAGCCCGTCGTCGGTGACCAGGAACCGTCCGGGACGCAGCCCGTTGCGGTCGAGGGTGGCGCCGACAAGGGTGCCGTCGGTGAACACGAGCGCGGCGGGCCCGTCCCACGGCTCCATCAGCATCGAGTGGAACTCGTAGAACGCCTTGCGGTCGGGGCCGATGTCGACCTGGTTCTCCCACGCCTCCGGCACCATCATCATGATCGCGTGCGGGAGGGAGCGGCCGCCGAGCGTGAGCAGCTCGACCACCTCGTCGAACGACGCGGAGTCGCTCGCGCCTTCGCTGACGATCGGGAACAGCGGTCGCAGGTCGCCGAGCAGTTCGCTCTCCAGCTGGCTCTGGCGCGCCCGCATCCAGTTGCGGTTGCCCTGCACGGTGTTGATCTCGCCGTTGTGGGCGATCATGCGGAACGGCTGGGCGAGCGGCCAGGACGGGAAGGTGTTCGTCGAGTACCGGGAGTGCACCAGCGCGAGCCGGGAGACGAAACGCTCGTCGCTGAGGTCCGGATAGAACGGCTCGAGCTGCAGCGTCGTGACCATGCCCTTGTAGACGAGCGTGCGGGCCGACAGCGACGGGAAGTAGGCGCCCAGCTCGCGCTCGGCGCGCTTGCGCAGGCGGAAGGTCAGCCGGTCGAGTGCGATGCCGGCCAGCGTGCCGTCGACACCCGTCAGGAACAGCTGCTCGAACGCGGGGGCCGCGTCGCGTGCCAGGGTGCCGAGGTGCTCCGGATCGGTGGGCACCTCGCGCCAGCCGAGGACGGTGAGCCGCTCCTCCGCCGCGATCCTCTCGATGCCGGCCTTCAGGGTCGCGCGCTCGACGTCGGCGAGGGGCAGGAACGACATCCCGACCGCGTAGCGACCCACCTGCGGCAGTTCGAACGGCACGACAGCGCGCAGGAAGGCGTCGGGGATCTGCGTGACGATGCCCGCGCCGTCGCCGGTTCCCGCATCCGACCCGACCGCTCCGCGGTGCTCCAGGTGACGCAGGGCGTCGAGGGCCTGCGTGACGATGTCGTGTCCGGCCGTCCCGCGCAGGGTCGCGACCATCGCCAGACCGCAGGCGTCCTTCTCACGACGCGGGTCGTAGAGGCCCTGCGCGGCGGGCAGGGACGAACCCCGCTCGAACTGGGTCGGGTGCGCCATGGGAACCGTCCTCACGAATGGTGCAGGGGACGTCAGCGGCCCGATGAAAGAGAGAAGGGCGTCGGCGAGAGTGCGCGCGAACTAGGACTTTCGGGTGGATCCGCTTGTGGCGGGGACCTTGGCCTCATCGCCCAGGTCATCAGAATCCGAGTAGGTGTCCTCGGAGTCTACCAGGGCCGGGTCCTTCCATTCGCGACCCGGCAGATACGGGCTCGGTTCGACCCCCGGGTGACGGCGTGTCTGCACCACGATGATGATGATGCCGAGCAGGATCGCCGCCAGCGCGCCCCACACGTTGGAGCGGATGCCGAGGAACGTCTCGCTCGGGTCGAGGCGGATCGACTCGAACCAGCTGCGGCCGATGCCGTACCAGATGAGGTAGAGCCCGAAAGTCTTCCCCCACTGCCACTGCGGGCGGCGGGTCAGGCGGATCGACGGCAGGCCCAGGATGCTGAACAGGCGGTTCTGGTCGGTCACGACCCCCTGGTAGCGCTTCGCGATCGACGGCCAGCCCTCGTTCCACGGCGTGGACTTGACGAACTTCACCGAGTTCTCGATGAGGAAGATGATGATGATGGCGCCCGCGAGGTTCCAGATCATCTCGTAGAGGAATGTCGGGTGGAACAGCACGTCGTCGCCGAGCCCGCTCGGGATGGCGGCGTTCGGCCGGTCGATCTTCAGACCCCACGGGAGGTCGGTGGGAAGCCCGAACAGCTCCTGGTTGAAGTAGTTGCCGAGACGTCCGAGTGCCTGCGCGATCAGCAGCGCGGGGGCGACGGCGTCGGCCACGCTGAGGAACCTGAGCCCGGCGAGGCGGCAGCCGATCCAGAATCCGAGGGCTCCGCCGAGCAGTGTGCCGAAGATCGCGACGCCGCCCTCCCAGACGTACAGGATCTTGATGAGGTCTTTGCCCGGGCCGAAGTAGTCGTCGGGGTGGGTGAACACGTGCCAGAGCCGGGCGCCGATGATGCCGAGCGCGATGCCCCAGAGCGACACGTCGATGATGATGCCCGGCTTGCCCCCGCGCTTGGTGAGGCGCTGGTTGACGATGATGAGGGCGACGATGATGCCGCTGAGGAT
>JBFWWZ010000011.1:0-63904 GCA_050245915.1 Microbacteriaceae bacterium | reverse complement strand
CAGCTCGATGAGGTCTTCGTCGTTCTCGCACACGACTTCGGCCAGCACGTCGAAACTGCCGGCGGTCAGCACCACGTAGTCGACCGCCTCGATGGCGCCGAGCTCCTCGGCGACGCGGGTGGCATCCCCGGTCACGCGGATGCCGATCATCGCCTGACGGTAGAAGCCGAGCTGCATCGGGTCGGTGACGGCGACCACCTGCATGACGCCCGACTCGGTGAGCTTCTGCACCCGCTGGCGCACGGCGGCCTCGCTGAGCCCCACGGCTTTGCCGATCTCGGCGTAGGAGCGGCGGCCGTCCTTCTGCAGCTGCTCGATGATCCCCTTCGAGACCTCATCGAGCACGACGGCTTTGGGACGTGCGGGCATAGGGCGATTCTGTCAGTCTCGATCGGCACTCACAAGCGATTCCGCATTCTGAACGCACCCTGAGTGTCGAAATCGATAGTCTGGGCCCATGACGACCCTGCGCAACTTCATCAACGGCGCCTACGTCGACGCGAAGGCGGCCGACTCCTTCGACGTGATCGACCCTGCCACGGAGGCGAGTTACGCGACATCCCCCGTCTCGACGGCGGCCGACGTCGACGACGCATACCGTGCGGCGGCGGCCGCGTTCGAGATCTGGGGAGAAGAGACTCCGGCCGTGCGGCAGCTTGCGCTGTTCCGCATCGCCGACGAGATGGAGAAGCGGGCGGACGAGTTCGCCGACCTCGAATCCCAGGACACCGGCAAGCCGCGGCCGACCCTGGTTCAGGATGAGATCCTGCTGTCGGTCGACCAGTTGCGCTTCTTCGCGGGGGCGGCGCGCAACCTCGAAGGCCGGGCCACGGCGGAGTACATGCCGGATCACACCAGCTCGATCCGGCGCGAGCCGATCGGCGTGATCGGGCAGGTCACCCCGTGGAACTACCCGCTCAACATGGCCGTCTGGAAGATCGCACCCGCCATCGCCGCCGGCAATACGACGGTGCTCAAGCCGAGCGACACCACCCCGCTCGCCACGCTGCTGCTCGCGGAGATCGCGGCCGAGTTCCTCCCGCCCGGCGTGCTCAACGTGATCACCGGCGACCGGACGACCGGGGCCGCCATGATCGAGCACCGCATCCCGCAGATGGTGTCGATCACCGGGTCGGTGCGCGCGGGCATGGAGGTCGCGAAGGCGGCCGCGAGCGACCTCAAACGCGTGCACCTGGAGCTCGGCGGCAAGGCCCCCGTGATCGTGTTCCCCGACGCCGACATGCAGAAGGCGGTGGAGGGGATCGCGATGGCCGGCTACTTCAACGCCGGGCAGGACTGCACGGCCGCGACCCGGGTGCTCGTGCACGAGGACGCGCACGACGACTTCGTCGCCGCGATGGTGCAGCACGTGCGGGCGAACGTCACCACGGGAGACCCGAAGAGCCCGGACACCTTCTTCGGTCCGGTGAACAACCGCACCCAGTTCGACCGGGTGATGGGCGTCATCGATGCTCTGCCGTCGCATTCTGTCGTCGAAACCGGCGGAAAGCGGCAGAACGAGACGGGTTTCTTCATCGAGCCGACCATCGTGTCGGGCCTGCGGCAGACGGACGACGCCATCCAGAACGAGATCTTCGGCCCGGTGATCACCGTGCAGCGGTTCCGCGACGAAGCGCAGGCGCTCGAGTGGGCGAACGGCGTCGACTACGGCCTCGCGTCGAGCGTCTGGACCACGGACCACTCCCGCGCGATGCGGTTCGCGAAGCACCTCGACTTCGGCTGCGTGTGGATCAACACGCACATCCCGATCGTCGCGGAGATGCCGCACGGCGGTTTCAAGCACTCCGGATACGGCAAGGACCTCTCGATGTACGGCTTCGAGGACTACACGCGCATCAAACACGTGATGAGCTACATCGGGGGGTAGACAATAGGAACGTGACGGACGAGCTCGAGCACACGCTGAACGTCGAGCGTCCGAAGCCCCCGCCCCTGGTCGAGCCGCCCGCCCCGGAGAAGGGGGAGTACTCGACGGGGTCGCTCGAGTTGCCTCCCGCGGCGACGTCCGAGCAGCCGGAGACCCCGCGGGAGGAGACCGGCCCGCCGGCCCCGCGCGCCCCGTACCGGCTCAAGATGGCCGACGGCGTCATCGTGAACCTCGACCTCACCGTCTACCTCGGCCGCAAGCCCAGTGTCCCGCGGGTCGCCAGCGACCGCCGCGTGCGCCTCGTCGCCGTCCCGTCCCGGCAGAAAGAGGTCTCGGCGACCCACCTCGAGCTGCGGCTCACCGGAGACGCCGTGGTCGCCACCGACATGCGCTCCACCAACGGCTCGACTGTGACGGTGCCGGGCTCGAAGCCGCGCACCCTGTTGCGGGGCGAGTCCGCCGTCGTCACCCCCGGAACCGTCATCGACCTCGGCGACGGCAACCTGCTCGAGGTGCTGTCGCCGGAGCGCCTGGTCGCCCCCTCCGAATCGACGGCGCCGTGAGCCACATCGGAAAGGACCGGGCCGGGCACCGCATCCAGCTGCCCGGTGGCGGCACCATCGTGCTCAGCTGGGCGGCCCGCAGCGACGTCGGGCACCGGCGCAGCAGCAACGAGGACAGCGTCGTCGTCGCCTCCCCGATGTTCGCCGTGGCCGACGGGATGGGCGGGCACGCCGCCGGGGACCGCGCCAGCGCCGCGGCCGTCGAGCACCTCTCGCCGCGCAAAGGCGTGCGCTTCCTCGACGTCGAGACCCTGGAGCGCTCGCTGCGGGCGGCGGCGCACGACATCGACACGCTCGCCGAGGGCATCCCGATCGGAGTCGGCACGACCGTGACCGGTGCGGCCCTCATGCTGATCGACGAGGTGCCCGTGTTCGCCGTGTTCAACATCGGCGACAGCCGGGTGTACCGGTTCGAGAACAACGAGCTGGTGCAGGTGACGACCGACCACTCGGTGGTGCAAGAACTCGTGGATGCCGGGATCATCTCCGCCGAGGACGCCGAAGGCCACCCGGAGAGCAACGTCATCACCCGCGCCCTGGGGTTCCGGGACGACCCGCGGCCGGATGTGGTGATGGTGCCGGTGCGCACCGGGCTGCGCCTGATGATCTGCTCCGACGGGCTGACCAAGGAACTCGGCGACGACCGCATCCGGCTGCACCTGGCCGCAGGCCTCGCCGCCGCCGAGACCGCGGGCGCGCTCGTCGACGCCGCGCTCGCCGCGGGTGGCAGGGACAACGTGACCGTCGCCGTCGTCGACGTGAAGTCCGCCCCCGGATCCGCCTGATCCCCGCTGGGGGGCCGCCCGATCTGGGGTCGCCGCGCCGGACCCCCGTTCAGGGGTCAACCCCCCGGTCCGAGGACCCCGTCTGCCTACAATGAGCAGGTTCTTTCGGCTGGGGAGGAGGTATCGTGGCGCGCCGTCTGCCGTCTCAGCCTCCCGTCCTGCCCGGATTCTCGTACGTGCACGTGCTGGGCTCCGGCGGGTTCGCCGACGTCTTCCTCTACGAGCAGAACATGCCGCGCCGCCAGGTCGCTGTCAAGGTCATGCTGAGCGAGGTCGTCAACGACCAGGTGCGCCAGATGTTCCAGGCCGAGGCGAACCTGATGGCCCAGCTGAGCGGCCACCCCTCGATCCTCACCGTGTACCAGGCCGGCGTGAGCGCCGACGGCCGGCCGTACCTCGTGATGGAGCTCTGCTCCGCCAGCCTCAGCGAGCGCTACCGGCGGGAGCGCATCTCGGTGGCAGAGGTGCTGCGCATCGCGATCAAGATCGGGAGCGCCGTCGAGACCGCGCACCGGGCCGGCGTGCTCCACCGGGATATCAAGCCGTCGAACATCCTGCTGACCGCGTACGGGCACCCGGTGCTGTCCGACTTCGGCATCGCCGCATCCATCGCGGTCGCGAAAGAAGAGGACTCGGTCGGCCTGTCGATCCCGTGGTCGGCGCCCGAGGTGCTGCTCGATGAGACGCCCGGCTCGATCGCCAGCGAGGTGTGGTCGCTCGGCGCGACCGTGTACTCGCTGCTCGCCGGACGCTCGCCCTTCGAGGTGCCCGGCGGCTCGAACTCTTCCACCGACCTGATGTCGCGGATCGCGCGCGCGAAGCCCCAGCCGATCGGTCGCGCCGACGTCCCCGCGAGCCTCGACAACCTCCTGCGCCGTGCCATGTCGCGCAAGCCGGAGCTGCGGCCCGCCAGCGCCCTCGACTTCGTCCGCGAGCTGCAGGTGATCGAGACCGAGCTCGGGGTGTCGCAGACGCCGCTCGAGGTCGCCATGGACGAATGGGCGTCCGCCACCGTCAGCGACATGGAGGACCGCACCCGCCTGCGGCCCGTCGCATCGGCGATGGCGTCCGCATCCCGCCCGCGTCGCCGCCGTCGCGCGATCGCCGCGGCGGCGAACGCCTACCAGCCCGTCGGCACCGTCCGCGAGGCGAGCGGGCCGAACCGGTTCAGCCAGAGCCGTCCGGCGGAGATGAGCCCGCGCCAGCGGGCGATCACCTGGATCCTCGTCGGCGCCGCGGCCCTCGTGGTCGGGCTCGGCGCCATCGCGCTGGTCGTGCTGCTGCGCGCGACCTCGTCCGGCGGCATCCCGGTGGTCACCAACATCACCGCCACCGAGTCGGGCGGAACGGTCGAGTTCCGCTGGCCCGACCCGGGGCTCGACGACGGCGACCGGTACCAGATCCAGGTGCGCGGGGGCACGTCCAGCATCCAGCGCTCGCTGGAGTTCCGGGTCGATGCCGAGACGGGCGACACCGTCTGCATCACCGTGACCGTGAACCGTCAGGGCAAGACCGGCGACCCGAGCCAAGAGGCGTGCCGCGAAGTCGTCGGGGACTGATCCCATGCTGCGCTCCTGGCTGAAATCCCATCGCTCGCTCGTCGCCACGGCCACCAGCGGCGTGCTGATCGCGGCGATCGTGGCGACGATCGCGATCGTGTCCACCGGCTACACCGCGCAGAAGATGCAGCTGGATGACGGCTCGGTCTGGGTGGCGAACGGCAACCGGCAGGTCATCGGCCGCGCCAACACCGAGGTGCTGGAGCTGAACTCGGTGGTGTCCGCAGGGGCGAACCAGCTCGAGACCGTGCAGAACGGTGACACCGTGCTGCTCGTCGACCATGCGAACGCGGTCGTCGAGACCGTCGACCCGGCGACCAGCACCATCCTCGACAACATCGCCCTTCCGCCCGACCAGGCCCAGGTGTTCTTGGCGGGCGATCGTGCCGTCATCTTCGAATCGGGCACCGGCGAGCTCTGGATCGTGCCGATGATCGAGCTCAGCGGATTCGACGCCACCGCGCCCGCCAGCCTGAGCCTCGGCAGCGACGCCGTCGTCACCGTCTCGCCCGACGGCATCCTGTTCGCCTATTCGCCCGAGGTGGGCGAGGTCCACCGGGTCGACGCGACGCGCTCCGACGAGGTCGACCGCAGCTGGGGGCTCCAGCTCGAGAACGGGTCGCGCAACTACCAGATCACGGCGGTCGGCGACACCTGGGCGGTGCTGGATGCCGGCACCCGCATCCTGTACCTGGACGGCCGGACCGTCGACCTCACCGAGCAGATCGATGCGACCGCCGGCCCGAAGCTGCAGCAGTCGGGCCCCGCCGCCGAGCGCGTGCTGATCGGCACGCAGGACGGCATTCTGAGCGTTCCGCTGAGCGGCGCGAACCCGGTCCCGCTCATCGACGGCCAGTCGGGGAGCGTCGCCCCGCCGCTGGTGCTGGCCGGGTGCGAATACGGCGCCTGGAGCAACGGCACCGCCTGGCGGCGCTGCCCGGGCGATGGGGGCTCGGGCGTCGAACTCGAGCTCGACGGCATGCCCGGATCCGCGGCACTCACCTTCACCTGGAACACCGAGCGTGCCGTGCTCAACGACACCCGCTCGGGCGCGACGTGGGCGGTGCAGCAGAACGGCGAGCTGATCGACAACTGGGACGACCTGATCGTCGAGGACCAGGATCAGCAGGAGCAGCAGAACGACGAAGACGTCCCGCCGGAGATCGATGAGGAGCAGAAGCCCCCGGTCGCCGTCGACGACGAGTTCGGCGCCCGTCCCGGCAAGTCGACCCTGCTGCCGGTGCTGCTGAACGACTACGACCCGAACGCGGACGTGCTCGTCATCACCCAGAACGGCGGGATCCCCGAGGAGATCGGGCACGTCGACCTGGTGACGCGCAACCAGCAGCTGCTGCTCACGTTGAGCGATAACGCCACCGGGCAGATCGCCATCGACTACACGATCACGGACGGGCGCGGTGGCACGGCCAGCGCCACCGTGACCGTCACGGTGCGCTCGGCGGAGGAGAACTCGCCCCCGGTGCAGGTGCGCACCACGAAGACGACGGTGCAGCAGGGCGGCCGCATCTCGACGCAGGTGCAGGGCGACTGGGTCGACCCCGACGGCGACGCCTTCTATCTCACCAACGCCAGCGTCGCGGAACCCGACCGGGTCAGCTACAAGCCGGACGGCGTCGTGGTGTTCTCCGACGCCGGCGACGGCGCAGCGCTGAAGGCCGTCACCCTCACGATGTCGGACGGTCAGGCGGAAGGCACCGGCAGCCTCGCGATCACCGTCAAGGAGCCGGGCGACGTCCCGATCGTCATCGAGCCGTGGATCGCGCTGGCGACCGCCGGCCAGGAGGTCACGATCCGGCCCATGTCGCACGTGCGCGGCGGAAGCGGGACCCTCCGGCTGAACGCGGTGCCCGCGAAATCGGGCTCGATCATCGACCCGAGCTTCGAGGCCGGCACGTTCACCTTCGTGAGCAACGAGGTGCGCACCCACTACATCGAGTTCACGGTGACCGACGGCGACCAGACCGCGACGGGACTGGTGCGGATCGATGTGGCCGCACCGCCGGACGCCAACACCCGGCCGATCACGGTGCCGAAGACCATCTTCGTCACGACCCTCCAGAACCAGATCGTCGACCCGACGCAGACCGACATCGACCCCGCCGGCGGTGTGCTGGTCGTCACCGGGGTCACCAACGTCGACCCCAACGGCCCCATCCAGGCGGAGGTGCTCGACCAGCGGGAGGTGCGGGTCACGCTGCGCGGCCCCCTCGACGGCAACTCCGTCACATTCAATTACCGCATCAGCAACGGCCTCGCCGAGGCGGAGGGCGCGATCACCGTGGTCGAGCTGCCGATCCCCGATCAGCTGCAGCCGCCGCTCGCCACCGATGACGAGGTGACGGTGCGCGTCGGCGACGTGATCGACATCCCCGTGCTGGACAACGACGATCATCCCGACGGCTCCGCGATCACGCTGCTCCCTGAGCTGGCTCAGGCTCTCCCCGACGGCGGCGGTCTGCTGTTCGCAACCGGGTCGCGCCTGCGCTACCTTGCCCCGCAGACCGCGGGCAACTACTCCGCCGTGTACTCGATCGCCGGCCCCGACGGGCAGACCGCGCAGGCTCGGGTCGACATCGCGGTGCGCGAGGTCGACGAGGCCACCAACAACGCGCCTGCGCCGAGGCGTATCACCGCTCGCGTACTCGCCGGCGAGACGGTGAAGATCGAGATCCCGCTCTCGGGCATCGACCCCGACGGCGACTCGGTGCAGCTGATCGGCATCGCCAGCAACCCCGAGAAGGGCTCCGTGCTCGAGGTCGGGCCCGGCTACATCACCTACGAGGCCGGCGACTACTCCACCGGCACCGACACGTTCACCTACTCGGTGGTCGATGCCCTCGGCGCCCGGGCCGACGGCACCGTGCGGGTGGGCATCTCCGCGCCCCTCGACGGCGCACGCAACCCGGTCGCCAACACCGACGAGGTGACGGTGCGCCCGGGGCGCAGCATCTCGGTGCAGGTGCTCGCGAACGACTCCGATCCGGATGGCAGCCCCCTGGTCGTGACCGCTGCGGTGCCCAACACCGACGACACCACCGCGGTCATCGAAGACGATGCGATCGTCACGGTCACACCCCCGGATGCGCCGGGCGACTACTCGGTGATCTACACGATCCAGAACGAGTCCGGCGGCACGAGTCAGGCATTCGTCTACGTCAAAGTCGACCCGGACGCCCCGCTCGGCTACCCGGTGGCGAACGACACCGTGCTGGCGGTCAGCGACGTGCTCGAGCGCGACAGCGTCGACGTCCGCGTGCTCGACAACGTGTTCTTCCCCGACGGGCAGTCGAACGAGCTCGGTGTCGCCCTCGTGCAGGGCTACTCCTCGGGCGCGCAGGTGCTGCCCGATAAGCGGATCCGCGTCGTGATCGGCGACCGGAGCCAGATCATCCCGTTCTCGGTCTCGCATCCCGACGACGACAACGTGCGCTCGTTCGCGTTCATCTGGGTGCCCGGCTACGACGACGCGCTTCCGCAGCTCGACCGCAGTGCGCCGCCGTTGAAGGTCAACAGCGAGGACACGCTCCGCATCGATCTCAACGACTATGTGGTCGCGCTCGGCGGCAACCGGGTGCGCCTCGCCGACACCAGCACGGTCCGCGCCACCCACGCGAACGGCGACGACCTGGTCGTCGACGAGTTCACGCTCGAGTACACCTCGGCCGACCAGTACTTCGGGCCCGCATCGATCACCTTCGAGGTGACCGACGGCTCGTCCGCGGACGACCCCGAGGGCCACACCGCGATCCTGACCCTGCCGATCGACGTGGAGCCTCGCGACAACCAGCCTCCCGCGTTCAACGGCGGGACGGTCAACTTCGAGCCGGGGGAGGAGAAGGAGCTCGACCTGGTGCGGCTGACCAACTACCCGTACGACGACGACCTCGACGAGCTGGTGTACTCGGTGCTGCAGCCGCTGCCGGAGGGCTTCACCTATGAGCTCAACGGCCAGAGGCTCGTGCTGCGGGCGGACACGGATGCCGTGACCGGGTCCACCACATCCATCGGCCTGGGCGTGCGCGATGCGATCAACGACGGCCGCGCCGGCAACATCGTGCTGCAGGTCGTCCCGTCGACCCGCCCGCTGGCGAAGCCGGTCGCCGATCGTGCGGTCACCCAGCGCGGCCAGACCACCACCGTGGACGTGCTGACGAACGACGCCGCCACCAACCCGTTCCCGGAGACTCCCCTTCGCGTGCTCGACATCCGGGGTCTCGGCGGCGAGAGCATCCCGGAGGGCGTCGTCATCACGCCGAGCGCCGACAAGTCCCGCCTGAGCGTCACCGTCGCCCCCGGCGTCGCAGCCGTCGACATCAACCTGCAGTACCAGGTCGCGGACGCCACGAACGACGCCAACCGCTACGTGTGGGGCAACGTCACCATCTCCATCCAGGACGTGCCCGACGCGGTGACGAACGTGCGGGTCTCGGAGTTCGGCGACCGGCTGCTGAAACTCGCCTGGGTGCCCGGACAGTTCAACAACTCGCCCATCACCAGTTACGAGGTCACCATGACCTCCGCGGCGGACGGCGCCGCCCTCGGCGTCACCAGCTGCACGACGACGGTCGGATGCGAGCTCACCACCCCGGGCAACGGCCCGTCGAACGCGGTGCGGCTGTCGGTGGTGGCGATCAACGACATCGGCCCGTCGGCGGCGACCGCGCTGCCCGGTGCGATCTGGTCGGACATCATCCCGCCGCCGCCGACGAACCTGTCGTCCCGTCCGCTCGACCAGGGCCTGCGGGTGCACTGGTCGAAACCCGACGGCGGAGCGGGCAGCCCGATCGAGACCTACGTCGTCACGGTCGGCGGAGTGGTCACCACCGTGAGCGTCGACCCCTCCGACCCGGTCGGCACCGTCTACACGCGCAACGTCCAGGCGCCCTCGATCGCCAACGGGAGCTCTGTGGTCTACACGGTGAGCGCCCGCAACTCCGCGCCGAACAGCCTCGCCGCCTGGAACGAGGCGTCGGGGACCGGGGTGCCTGCGGGGCCGCCGATCGTGATCGGGGCGCCGACGGCATCCGGTTCGCTGACCGACGGCACCACCGCCAGCATCGCGTGGGGCGGAGCGTTCTCCGACAACGGCGCCGCGATCACGAACTACTACGTGGCGATCTACACGGGCTCCGCGCCGAGCTGCACGGTGAGCGGCGTGGAGAACGGCTCGCCGAGCGTCACCCCGCCCCCGGTCGGGCAGTTCGTGAAGCATGTCGGCGGCGGGACCACCAGCACCGGCTTCGGCGGGCTGACGCCGAACCAGTCGTACCGGATGATCGTGTTCGCCTACAACGGCCAGGGCTGCGTGCCGACGACGGAGGTCGAGGTCACCCCGCGCGCCGCTCCGGGTGCCGTGACCGCGGTGTCGACCGCGGGTCCGGTGTCCAGCTCGCCGTCCACCTGGGACTTCCGTCTGGACAGCTTCACCATCGGCTCGGGCTCCACCGACGCGGACACCTTCATCTACCGGCTGATCGGCGGCACGACCGACCAGTCCGAGACGGGTCCCGTCGCGCCGGGCTCGCTGCTGACGACCGGCAACGGCTCGCACTACGGCAACGACCTGTCCGTGCAGGTGAAGGCGTGCAAGCAGTACCCCGAGGCGCTCCTCTGCAGCGCCGACTGGTCGCCCGTGTTCCCGCTCGGCGGGGTCGCGGTGAACAACGCGGTCCCCGGTGGCCTGCAGTCGGTGGTCACGGACGAGGGCTCCCCGCCGCTGCACCAGGTCGGCTACTGGGTGTGGGGCTCGCTGCCGTCCGGACCCGGATACTCGGATGTCTCCGTGACCTGCGGTCCCGATGACGACCCCGGCACGCCCGCCCAGTGCGAGGTCGACGGCGGCATCCTGGGCCTGAGCTTCCCGAACCTGGTGGTCACGATCACCGCCAACGGAACGACGTACACCCGCGAGTACTCGTGGGGCGACTTCTGAGAGAGATGAGAACCCGATGACGATGACACCGGAACAGGCAACCGCCTTCCAGGAGGCGTTCGGCCGCATGGTGGCGGGGGTCGAGCAGGTGCTGCTCGGCAAGACCTTCGTGGTGCGCCTGGGCTTCGTCGCGCTGCTCAGCGAAGGTCACCTGCTGCTCGAGGACTACCCGGGCACCGGCAAGACCTCGTTCGCGCGCGCGATCGCCCAGACCGTGGCAGGCACCTCGAGCCGCATCCAGTTCACCCCCGACCTGCTGCCCGGTGACATCACCGGGGTGAGCATCTACGAGCAGAAGACCGGCCGGTTCACGTTCCACCGGGGCCCGGTGTTCGCGAACATCGTGCTCGCCGACGAGATCAACCGCGCCTCGCCGAAGACGCAGGCGGCGCTGCTGGAGGTCATGGAGGAGGGCCACGTGACGGTCGACGGCGAGACCCACGACGTGGGCCTGCCGTTCATGGTGATCGCCACCCAGAACCCGATCGAGCAGGCCGGCACCTACCGGCTGCCCGAGGCGCAGCTCGACAGGTTCCTGCTGAAGGCGTCGATCGGCTACCCCGACCACGCCTCGACCCTCCGCATCCTGGACGGCGCCGGGGTCAAAGCCCACGACGTCACCATCCCGCCGGTCGTCACCGCCGACGCCGTGCTCGAGATGGCGCAGCTGGCGCGGACCGTGCACGTCGACCCGAGCGTCAACGACTACGTCTCGCGGCTGGTGGATGCCACCCGCGCCGCCACCGAGGTGCGGCTCGGCGTCAGCGTCCGCGGCGCCCTCGCGCTGGTGCGGAGCGCCAAGACCCTCGCCGCTGCGAGCGGTCGCCACTATGTCGTGCCCGACGACGTCAAGTCGCTGGCCGAGCCGGTGCTCGCGCACCGCCTGGTGCTCGACCCGGAGGCCGAGTTCGACGGCGTCACCCCCTCGAGCATCATCGGCCAGCTTCTGCTCGAGACCGCTCCGCCGAGCGATCGGCAAGCCGTGTGACCTCACCGAACCCCGTCCCGCGCGGCAGTACGAGCCGCGACCTCACCCAGACCCGCGACGATCTCGAGGGCCTGACGAACACGCGCACGCGCCTGGTTGGCGCGCGGACCGGCGTGCTCGCCGACACCGTCATCGCCCTCGTGCGGGTCGGGAGGTTCCTGGGGTCGGGTATCTCGCGCGGGTTCTCGCGCGTCGCCGCGGTGGTCACGCCGCTCGGCTGGGTGATCCTGGCCCTGATCCCGGTGGCGTTCATCGTCGGCTACTCGCTGGGCTGGATCGAGCTGGTCGTCGTCGGCTGGGCGAGCGTGGTGCTCGTCGTCGTCGCCGCGCTCTACCTGATCGGCCGCTCGCCGTTCCACGTGCAGCTCACCATGCCGCATCGCCGGGTCGTGATGGGCGATCCGGCCGTCGGCCGCATCCAGGTGGTGAACCCGCACCGGCGCCGCACGCTCGGCGTCACCGTGGAGATCCCGGTGGGGCATGGGCTCGCCGAGCTGGCGATGCCGGGGCTGCGCGGCGGCGCCGAGTACCAGCACGACTTCGCCATCCCGACCACCCGGCGCGGCATCGTGCCGGTCGGCCCGGTGCGGACCGTGCGAGCAGACCCGATCGGGCTGGTGCGGCGCGAACTGCTCTGGACGGATTCCGCCGAACTGGTGGTCCACCCGCGCACCATCGGGGTGCCGAGCACCAGCACCGGCCTGATCCGCGACCTCGAAGGCACGCCCACCCGCGACCTCACCTCCAGCGATGTGGCCTTCCACGCCCTGCGCGAGTACCAGAACGGCGACGAGCGTCGGTACATCCACTGGAAGTCGACGGCGAAGACCGGCACGTTCATGGTCCGTCAGTTCGAGCAGACCCGGCGCAGCCACCTGGTGGTCGCCCTGACCCTCGCGACCGGGGATTACGCCAGCGAGGAGGAGTTCGAGCTCGCGGTCAGCGTGGCAGGAAGCCTCGGCGTGCGCGCGATCCGTGACGGACGCACCGTCTCCGTCGTCGTCAGCACCGTGACGCCGGAGTTCGCGAAACGCAAGATCCTCGCGGTCCGCTCGCTCGCCACCCATGTGCCCACCCGCCTGCTGGACGACCTGGCGGTGGTGGATGTCGCCGCAGCCGCCCTGAACATCCGCGACATCGCACGGGTCGCCGCCGACGACGTCGAAGGCATCTCGGTCGCATTCCTGGTCTGCGGGTCGCGCGCCACCCCCGCAGAGCTGCGTGCGGCGGCGCACACGTTCCCGCTCGGCGTCGAGGTGGTCGCGATCGTCTGCGACCCGGATGCCGTGCCCGGCCTCCGCCGGGTCAGCGGTCTCAGCGTGCTCACCATCGGCTACCTCGACGACCTGCGCATCGCGCTGGCGCGGACGGCGGCGGTCGCATGAGCGCGCCCGCACCGTCCCGCCCGCCGCTCGGCGCGGGATTCGTCGTCGTCAACACGCTGCTGCTCTGGCTCACCACCGCTGTCGCGGCGATCGCCTGGTGGCCGGTGTACCAGGACACCCGTTTCATCGTGGTCGTCGCCGCGGCCGCCGTGCTCGGGTCGGCGGTGGCGATCCTCGGGGCGCTCTTCCGGTGGCGTTCCTACGTCGTGATCCTGGTCGGCTTCGCGGTGCTTCTGCTCACCGGGGTGCCGCTCGCCGTGCCGGACCAGGCGATCGCGGGGTTCCTGCCGAGCTTCCCCGGCATCCTGGACCTGATCGCCGGGATCGCGCTCGGCTGGAAGCAGCTGCTCACCATCGCCCTGCCGGTGGGGGCGTACCAGTCGCTGCTGGTGCCGCCGTTCGTGCTGATCCTGGCGTCGTCGATCGTGGCGCTGAGCATCGCGCTGCGGGCGAGGTGGGGCGAGCTCGCGGTGATCCCGCCCATCGTGGTCTTCCTCGCGGGCATCGCGTTCGGGCCGGAGAAGACGCTCTGGCCGGTCCCGGCGGCACTCGGACTGCTCGCCGTCGTCCTGCTCTGGCTGGTGTGGCGGCGCTGGCGCCGGCGCCGGGAGACGATCCGGTCGCTCGCTGTCGCAACGGACCCGACCGCGGGGGAGCTGGAGACCTCGTTCGGGCTGCGCAACCTGATCGCGGGGGGCGTGCTGCTCGCGGTCGCGGCCACCGCATCCATGGGCGCCGCCGCGGTGATGCCGCCCTCCGCCGAACGAAGTGTGCTGCGCACCGAGATCGCGCAGCCGTTCGACCCTCGCGACTACCCGAGCCCGCTCGCCGGGTTCCGGCGCTACCTGCGTGACGACCGGGCGGGCGACACCATGTTCACGGTCTCCGGCCTGCCCGCCGACGGGCGCATCCGCATCGCGACGCTCGACAGCTACGACGGCGTGGTCTATGCGGTCGGCAGCGACAAGGTCGACAGCGCCTCGGGCACCTTCGTCC
Source organism: Microbacteriaceae bacterium (assembly GCA_050245915.1). Taxonomy (GTDB): domain Bacteria; phylum Actinomycetota; class Actinomycetes; order Actinomycetales; family Microbacteriaceae; genus JBDSKH01. The sequence continues at coordinate 49,787 of JBFWWZ010000011.1, read as the reverse complement.
GCATCCCGGCCGGGGTCGACCAGTCGGCGGTCGACGGCACACCCGTCGAGCTGCAGGTCACCATCGACGGCTACAGCGGCGTCTGGCTGCCCACGGTCGGGTTGTTCGAGACGGTGGACTTCGGGGGCGACCGCGCGGCGCGGCTGCGGGACGCGTTCTACTACAACGGCACCAGCGCGACCGCCGCCGTCATCGGCGGGCTCACCGCCGGTGACTCCTACACGCTCGACGCGGTGATCCCGGATCAGCCGACCCTGCAGCAGCTGGGGGAGGTCACCCCCGGTTCCGCGGACGTCCCGCGGCTCGGCACGCTGCCGGACGAGCTCGCGCTCGCGCTCGACGGCTACATCCAGGGGATCGCGGACCCGGGCGACCGGCTCGTCGCGGCGCTCAGCGCCATCAAGGAGGAGGGCTACATCAGTCACGGACTCTCCGACGACGAGCCGCCGAGCCGCTCCGGCCATGCCGCCGACCGCATCACCGAGCTGTTCACCGCGCCGCGGATGATCGGCGATGCCGAGCAGTACGCCGTCGCGGCGGCGCTGATGGCGCGGCAGCTCGGGTTCCCCGCCCGCGTGGTGTTCGGCTTCCTGCCGCAGGGCGCCGGCGACACGCTCACCGTGCGCGGGGACGATGTGACCGCCTGGATCGAGGTGGACACCGCCGAGTACGGCTGGGTGACGCTCGATCCGGTTCCGCTTGAGCGTCCGATCCCCGAGGAGGAGCCGGAGGACCCGACCCAGGTCGCGCGGCCGCAGTCGATCGTCCCGCCGCCACCGGACCGCCCGGATGCCAACCAGGACCAGTCGACGCCCGACAGCGAACGCGACGAGCCCGACTCGCTCGACCCGGTGCTGCAGGTGATCCTGGGTGTGCTGCGGGTCGCCGGTCTGGTGCTCGCGTTCGCGGGTGTGCTGACCGCGCCGTTCCTGTTCATCATCGCGGCCAAGCTGCGCAGGCGGCGGCTGCGCCGCACCGCCCCCGACACGCTGCAACGGATCCGCGGCGGGTGGGACGAGTTCGCGGACACGGTGGTCGATCACGGCTACGCCCCGCCGGCGGCCGCCACCCGTTCCGAGCTCGCGGCCGTCGTCGGCACCCTGCCGTCGCGTGTGCTCGCGGCCGTGGCCGATCGCGCGGTCTTCGCCCCCGACGATCCGGAGCCTGCCGACGCCGACCACGTCTGGGATGCGGTGGGCGAGCTGCGCGCCGTCCTCGACGGCAACACCAACCGCCGCGGGAGGGTTAAAGCGCTCATCTCGCTGCGTTCCCTCGGTGGTTATAGTGTTCGCAATCTGATCAAGGGAACCCGCGAATGACCTGTCGCTACTGTGCTTCCGACCTCCCCGCCGAGGCGATGTTCTGCGGCGAATGCGGCCGCGCCGTCGAGGTGGAATCCCTCGTCGGGGCCAACGTCCTGACCGGCTCCCTCGAGACAGCGGGTGATGCTGCGGGTGAAAGCGCGGGTGACGATTATGCCCGGTTCGCCCCGCCGCCCGAACTGCTCGCCGCCGCCTCCGTCGGCGTGCCCGCGCCCTCGCCCTCGCCCTCGGCCATCAGCTGCCCGCAATGCGACTCGGTCGTGGATGACTCCGACGTGTTCTGCGGCGAATGCGGCTTCGTGTTGAAGGCTGTCATCCCCGGACCGCGTGCGGAGCAGCCCGCGCCGCCTGAGGCGTGGCCGTTCGGCACCCAGCAGGCCCCCGAGACCCCGGAATCCGCATCTCAGCAACGGAAGGATCCGACTATGGACACCGAGCAGCAGGAAGACGAGGCCGCCCCGGCGACCCGCGCACGCACCATTCCCGACCCGTTCCCGTGGGGGGCGGCCGAGCTCGACGACGACGAAGACGTCGAAGCCACCCGCCTGGTCTCGGTGAACGGCGGCGACCGGTTCGTGCTGCAGTTCAGCACCGGTGAGAGCGTGACCGTCACCGGCGCCGGCCTGATCGGGCGCAACCCCGCCGCCCAGCCGGGCGAGTACGTCGACCAGCTGGTCTCGATCTTCGATGTCGGCAAGTCGGTGTCGAAGACGCACCTCGAGTTCGGCCAGGAGGGCGGCCGCTTCTGGGTGAGCGACCGCTACTCGACGAACGGCTCGGTCGTGCGTCAGCCCGAGGCGGAGCCCCGTCGCTGTGAACCCGGGCGTCGATACTTCGTCGTCCGCGGCACCCGCATCGATGTCGGCGAGCAGTTCTTCGTCGTCAGCTGACCCCTCCCTCGCAGGCGGCTCGCCTCCACGGATGAGCTGATCCGCGCCCGCGCGTTCGCGGGCGACGCTGGGATGGCGGGGTGCTGCCCGCGCCCGACCCCCTCCGCCTCGCCGTTCCCTCGGCACCCGAGCCGTCCGCCGCGCCGCCGTTCCCGTGGGTCGCGACGGTCGCGCCGGTCGCCATGGCCCTCATCCTGTTCGCGGTCACGCGCACCCCGTACACACTGATGTTCGCCGCTCTGGGGCCGCTGGTGGCCGGAGGGGCCGCCCTGGACGGACGCCGCAGCAGGCGTCGCTCGGCCCGGCAGGCGGCAGCGAGAGACGCGGAGCAGCTGCGTCGTCTCACCGAGCGGGCGCACGCCACCCAGCACGCGGAGCACGAGCGGCTGCTCGCGCTCGCGACGGCGCCCGATTCAGGTGCGGTGCTGCTCGGTGGCGGGCGGGTGGCGTCGGCGGCGGTCGTCGACGACGACCCCCTCGACCTCTCCGGCGAGCGGTGCGGGATGCTGCGCGCGGCCGCCGCAGACCCGTCCGGCGGCCCGGTGGTCGCCGACGCCGCCGACGGCATCGGCATCTGCGGCTCACCGGTGCTCGCCGCCGCCGTCGCCCGAGCGATCGCTGCGCAGCTCGACGGGGTGGTCCGGGACGAGCACGGCTTCCGGTGGCACGGGGCGCGCATCGCGTGGGCGGCGGCGGAGCGGCTGCTTCCGGCCGACTGCGGGGTGATCGTCGATCTCGACTCCGGCGAGGTGCGGGGGCCGGGGGTGCTCCCGCAGCGCGGTGGCTTCACCGCCTACGCCCTGACGGCGGCCGCCGCCGAGGCGCGCATCGCCGACGGGGGAGTGCCCGACCGCGTCGACCTGGCGAGCCTTCTCGAGGGGGCAGCGACCGATGGACTGCGCGCCCCGATCGGGCGCGATGCGCGCGGACCGGTGGAGGTGGACCTGCTCGCCGACGGGCCCCACGCGGTGGTCGCCGGAACCACCGGCTCCGGCAAGAGCGAGCTGCTGGTCTCGTGGATCCTCGCCCTCGCCGCCACGCGTCCGCCCGCGCACCTGTCGTTCCTGCTCGTCGACTTCAAGGGCGGCGCCGCGTTCGCCCCGCTCGCCGGCCTGCCGCACGTGACGGGCATCCTCAGCGACCTCGATCCCCGGCTGACCCGCCGGGCGATCGAGAGCCTGCGGGCCGAGGTGCTCCGTCGCGAACGCCTGCTCGCCGTATCGGGGGCGCGTTCGATCGCCGACCTCCCGCCCGGCCGGCTGGCGCGCCTGGTCATCGTGGTCGACGAGTTCGCGGCGCTCGTCGCCGCCGGACCCGATCTGCACGACGTGTTCGCCGACCTGGCCGCTCGAGGCAGGTCGCTGGGCCTGCACCTGATCCTCTGCACGCAGCGTCCGGCCGGTGTGATCCGGGATGCCGTGCTCGCCAACATCGGACTGCGGATCTGCTTGCGGGTCACCGATCGGGGTGACGCCATCGCCATGACCGGTGAGGACTCCGCGGCCCGGCTGGCGCCCCAACCGCGCGGGCGGGCGGTGCTGCAGCGGGACGGGGAGGTGCGCACCCTGCAGGTGGCGATGTCGGGTCCCGGGGATGCCGCGCGGATCCCGGCGGACGGGCTCGGCATCCCGGCGCGACCCTGGCTCGACCCGCTTCCGCAGGTGATCCCGCTCTCCGCGGTGCCGGCGTCCGGGGAGCGGGGGCGGGCGTTCGGAGTGCTCGATCTGCCTGCCGAGCAGCGTCAGCCCGCGGCGGTGTACGACCCGACCCGGCACGGGCACGTGCTGGTCGCCGGAACGGCGGGCGCGGGCGCGACGACCGCGCTCGCCGCCCTGAGCGCCGGGGCTGACACCCTCGTGCTCTCTCCGGAGCCCGCCGAGGCCTGGGCCCAGCTCGACCGCGCAGCCGGGCGTGAACTGCTGGTGATCGACGGCCTGGATTCCCTGCTCGCGGTCGCCGGGCCCGACCTCGGGCACGAGCTGGGGGAGCGCATCGCGGCGCTGCTGCGCGGGCGTTCGCCCGCGGTGGCGGCGTCGGTGCGCCGGCTCGGCGGCCCGGTCGCGGGCCTCGCCGGCCTGTTCGGCTCGCGCCTGCTCCTGAGGCAGAGTTCGCGCGACGAGCATCTGCTCGCCGGGGGAGACGCCGAGAACTGGGATCCCGCGCTGCCGCCGGGGGCGGGCACCTGGCGGGGCGACGTCGTGCAGGTGGCGGCACCCGGCATCCCGTTGCCCCCGCCCGATCTGCCGCCGCTGCCGCGCGTCGCGCCCGGGCCGGATGCCGTGCTCGCCGTCGTCGCCGCGCGGCCGGGCGAGCTCGACCTGCCGCCTCACGTACGCCTGGTCGCGGTCGGCCGGGAGGCGCCGTCTGAGCTGCGAGCGGGTCCCGGCGGTCGACCCACCGTGCTCGTCGGCGATCCGGAGGCGTGGCAGTCGGAGTGGGCGCTGCTCACCGAGGTCCGGCGCAGCACGCCGATCGTGCTGATCGGCTGCTCCGCCTCCGATCACCGCATGCTGCTGCGGGAGGCGCAACCGCCTCCTCCTCTCGGCTCGGTGCCCGGCGAATGCTGGCTCTCCCGCGGCGGGCGTACCGTGCGGGCGTTGTGGCAGGGTGCCGCGACACCCGAATCCGAAGAAAATAGCCCTCCGAACCGCTGATTTCGTGAAATCTATGTTTCGGGGTGGGGTTTTCCGCTGTTCCGGCGTTCCGGCGAAAGCCGCCGTGTGTCAGTATCGGATCACGACGCACAGCGGCGTCACCCTTCTCGAATGCCGAAGGAGCATCCCCATGCAGCGGTCCCTGCCCGAAGATCCCCTGATCCGCTCCTTGGTCGTCCAGGCCCGCCGAGCCCAGCTCAGCCGTCGGGCGATCCTCGGCGGTGCCGGTGCCGGCGCCACCGCGCTGGCCCTCGCCGCCTGCGCGCCGAGCGGTTCGACGAAGCCGACCCCGCCGCCGGACAACTCGGCGAACGACAAGACCCTGACCTGGGCCAACTGGGCGCTCTACCTCGACGAGGACGACTCGGGCAACCACCCGACGCTCGACGCCTTCACCGCCGCCACCGGCATCAGCGCCGAGTACAAGGTCGATGTCGACGACAACAACTCCTACTACGGCAAGGTGAAAGACCAGCTCGCGCTCGGGCAGGACATCGGCGCCGACGTGGTCTGCCTCACCGACTGGATGGTCAGCCGCTGGATCCGCTTCGGCTACACCCAGACCCTCGATGACGCCAAGATCCCCAACAAGGCGAACCTCAACCCCGACCTCCTCGACGTCGACTTCGACCCCGGTCGTACGCAGTCGATGCCGTGGCAGGGCGGTTTCGCGGGCATCTGCTGGAACAAGGAGAAGCTGCCGAACGGCCTGAGGTCGGTCGACGACCTGTGGGACCCCGAGCTGAAGGGCCGCGTCGGCGTGCTCAGCGAGATGCGCGACACCCTGGGCATCATCATGTCCAACAACGGTGTCGACATCTCCGGAGACTGGGGCGAGAGCGAGTTCAACGCGGCGCTCGACATCTTCCGCGAGCAGGTCACGAGCGGTCAGATCCGCAACATCAAGGGCAACTCCTACATCGAGGACCTGCAGAACGAAGACACCCTCGCCGCCATCGTCTGGTCGGGTGACATCACCGCGCTGAACGCCGAGGCCGGCGACCGCTGGGAGTTCATCATCCCCGAGGGCGGTGGCACCCTGTGGAACGACAACTTCCTCATCCCGGTCGGCTCGCCCCGCAAATCGAACGCCGAGGAACTGATCAACTGGTACTACGACCCGGCGATCGCCGCCGAGGTCGCGGCCTGGGTGAACTACATCACCCCGGTCGTCGGCGCCAAGGAGGCGGCGGCCGAGATCGACCCCGAGCTCGCCGACAACCAGCTGATCTTCCCCGACGAGCAGACGCTGTCGACGGTCAAGGTCTTCCGCACCCTCACGGGCGCGGAGGAGCAGACCTACGGCGCGGCGTTCCAGAGCGTCCTGCTGGGGGCCTGACGGTGGCGACCAGCTTCGCCGAGTCGGGAGCCGACCTCGAACTGGTCGGGATCACCAAGAGGTTCCCGGGCTTCACCGCCATCGAGCACCTCGATCTCACGATCCCCGCGGGGTCGTTCTTCGCGCTGCTCGGCCCGTCCGGCTGCGGCAAGACGACGACCCTGCGTCTGATCGCCGGCCTCGAGGATCCGACCGAGGGTCGCATCCTGATCGGCGGCAAAGACGTCACGCACACCAAGTCGTACCGGCGCCCGGTGAACACTGTGTTCCAGAGCTACGCGCTGTTCCCGCACATGACGATCCTCGACAACGTGGCATTCGGCCTGCGTCGCCGTGGCATCGCGAACGCGCAGGGCCTCGCGCACGAGGCGCTCCGCCTCGTGGAGCTCGACCATGTGGCGCAGCGCCGGCCGTCACAGCTGTCGGGCGGCCAGCAGCAGCGTGTCGCCCTCGCCCGTGCCGTGGTGAACCGGCCCGCCCTGCTGCTGCTCGATGAGCCGCTTGGCGCGCTCGACCTGAAGCTGCGTCGTCAGATGCAGATCGAGCTGAAGCAGATCCAGGGCGATGTCGGCCTGACCTTCCTCCACGTGACGCACGACCAGGAGGAGGCGATGACGATGGCCGACACCATCGCCGTCATGAACAAGGGCGAGATCGAGCAGATGGGCGCGCCGGCGGAGCTGTACGAGCTGCCGAAGACCGCCTTCGTCGCCAACTTCCTGGGACAGTCGAACCTGTTCACCGGCCCGGTGCTCTCGTCGAAGGGCGACTCCCTCATCGTCGACATCGCCGGCCGCAAGGTCGAGGTGCCGAGGGAGCGCGCGCAGCGTCACGCCGGCGAGGTCACGATCGGCGTCCGTCCCGAGAAGGTCGCGCTGGTCACCGCGGAGCCGAAGGCGGCTTCGGGCCTGAACCTCGTCGGTCCGGGCCGCGTGATCGACGTGTCGTTCAGCGGCGTGAGCACGCAGTACCAGGTGCAGGTGCCGGGGCTCGGGATCATGACGGTGTTCGCTCAGAACATGGTGTTCGGCTCGATCGTCAACGAGGGTGCCGAGGTCTGGCTGACCTGGAACGTCGACCACACCTTCGGTCTCGAGGACGACCCGGCGACCGGGCCGCGTTTCGAGCCAGACGAGGACACCACCCAGATCGCGACCCAGCGCCGCGAGCGCCTCGAAGCCGAGCTCGAGGGGGCGTAGTGGCATTCGGCGCCTTCTCGACGGGGACTCCGGTCGCCGCGGAACCCGCGGTCCGGCGTCGCAGCCCCATCGCGCTGTTTCTGCTGCTGCCCGGCGCGCTGTACCTGTCGCTGTTCTTCCTCGTGCCATTCGTCTCGCTGATCCTCACCAGCTTCCAGGCGCCTCGCGAGTTCGGCGACATCGGCCAGTACGACTACGCGTTCAAGTGGGAGAACTACGTCACGGTCATCCAGACGTATCTGCCGCACATCGGCCGCTCGTTCCTGTACGCCTCGATCGCGACGGTCCTCGCCCTGCTGTTCAGCTATCCGCTCGCCTATTTCATCGGCGTCAAGCTGCGGCGCTTCCCGCTCTGGCAGGCGCTCGCGCTGACCCTGGTGATCGCCCCGTTCTTCATCAGCTTCCTGCTGCGCACCCTCGCCTGGAAGCAGATCCTCAGCGACGAGGGCCCCGTGGTGACGGTGCTGAATGCGCTCACGATCCTCCCGGAGGGCGCGCACATCACCGGCACCCCCGGTGCCGTGATCTTCGGTCTCACCTACAACTTCATCCCGTTCATGACGTTGCCGATCTACACGTCGCTCGAGCGGCTCGACCTGCGCTATGTCGAGGCCGGCGGCGACCTGTACGCGAGCCCGGCCACGACGTTCCTGCGGATCACCCTCCCGCTGTCGCTGCCCGGCGTCATCTCGGGGACCCTGCTGACCTTCATCCCGGCGTCCGGTGACTACATCAACGCGAGCACCAGCTTCCTGGGGTCGCCGGAGACCTCGATGATCGGAAATGTGATCGAGGCGAACTTCCTGCAACTGCAGAACTACCCGGCGGCGGCCGCGCTCTCGATCGTGCTGATGGCCGTGATCCTCGTGCTCGTCAGCGTCTATGTGAAGCGCTCGGGGACGGAGGACCTGCTGTGACGATCCAGGCCGGCACCGCGATCGCGGAGACCTCGAAGGCGGTTCCCCCGTCCCGCAGGCCGTTCCGGCTGGGGGTCGGCAGGTGGGGTCTCGGCGTCTACGCGGTGCTCGCGTTCGTGCTGCTCCTGATCCCGATCGTCTACACGATCGTGTTCTCGTTCAACGACGTCCGCCGTTCGAACATCGTGTGGCGCGGCTTCACCTTCGACAACTGGATCAACATCTGCCAGCAGCCGGAGGTGTGCGAGGCGTTCGGCAACAGCATCCTGGTGGCGGTGATCGCGACCCTGCTGGCCACTGCTCTCGGCACCGCGATGGCGATCGCCCTGGTTCGCTACCGCTTCCGGTTCCGAGCGGCGACGACGCTGCTGCTGTTCCTTCCGATGGCCACCCCGGAGGTCGTGCTGGGCGCGGGCCTCGCCGCGCAGTTCCTGGCGGCGGGTGTCGCCAAGGGCCTGGTGACGATCATCCTGGCTCACACGATGTTCTGCATCAGCTTCGTCGTGGTCACGGTGCGGGCGCGCGTGGCGAGCCTCGACCCGGCCCTGGAAGAGGCGGGACGCGACCTCTACGCGAGCCCGGCGCAGGTGTTCTGGCGCATCACGTTCCCGCTGCTGCTGCCCGGCATCATCGCCGCAGCGCTGCTGTCGTTCGCGCTGAGCTTCGACGACTTCATCATCACGAACTTCAACTCCGGGGCGGCGGTGACCTTCCCGAAGTACGTGTACACGGCGGCCACGCGCGGCATCCCCGCTCAGGCGAATGTGATCGCGTCGGCGGTGTTCCTGATCGCGATCATCGGCGTGGTGATCTCGCAGGTGGCGGCGGGCATCCGTCGCAAGCGGCTCGGGCAGAACGCGTAGCCCGCGTCGGGTCGGGATGCTGCGCGCGCTCAGAACGCGACGCGCACGCCGCGGTGCCCCGCGGCATCCCGCACCCGCTCGACGCTGTCGCGCGACACCAGACCCGCACGGCTGAGCAGTTCGAGCGCGACGGCGGTTCCGACGCGTTCGGCGCCGTCGAGCGCCTTCACGACGACCGTCTCGCCGGTCTCCAGCGCGATGACCATGACGCCTTCCGCCCCGGTCTTGGCGAACGCGCCCAGTTCGGCGATCACGGCGGCGTTCTCACCCGCCTCGTCGTCGATGGCCCACGGCGCCTCGCGGACGGCCGCGAGAAGCTCCGGGTGGGCGCGCAGCACCGAACCGACCCCGCGCGCGAACCCGGCGATCGACAGCACGGGGGTGGGTGCCAGGCACCCGTCGACGCCCCAGTGTGCGACGGTTTCGCCGGCGAACTCCTCGATGACGCGCGCGACCTCCCGCTGCACGGGGTGCTCGCGCCGCAGGTAGGCCGCCGGGTCGGACCCGGAGCGGACGGCCGCGGAGAGGAAGCCGGCGTGCTTCCCCGAGCAGGTCATGGTCACCCGCTCGGGGTGCTCCATCCCGCGGATCGCACCGGACCGGCGCGGCCAGGACTCCGGGCAGCCGAGCGCCGCCCGATCGAGTCCGGCTTCACCCAGGATGTCGTCCACGAGGCTCACATGAACCGGCGTGCCGAAGTGGCTGGCCTGCGCGATCGCGAGGTGCGCGCCGCGCAGCGGCGCGCCGAGCCGCAGCATGGCGGCCGCCTGCAGCGGCTTGACGGCCGAACGCGGGTAGATGAGGGCGCGGGGGTCGCCCAGCTGCTCGATGACGCGACCGTCGGCATCCACCAGCACCGCCGCACCGAGGTGCCGCGATTCGGGGATGCCGTCGCGCTCGACGACGGCCAGCTCGACCGACGACGAGGTGTCGAGGGGCTGGGGCACTACAGCGCGGCGAGCGCGTCGCCGATGACGCCGACGGCGTCGACCAGCTGCTCGTCGGTGATCGCCAGACTCGGCAGGAACCGGATCACGTTGCCGTAGGTGCCGGCGGTGAGCACGAGCACGCCCTGCTGCGCGGCGTACGCCGCGACCTTGCCGGGGACGTCGGCGAGGGCCGCGTGCGTCGTCGGGTCGGCGAATTCGATGGCGATCATGGCGCCCTTGCCGCGCACCTCGGCGATGATCGGGAACTTCTGCTGCAGATCGGTCAGCGCGCCGACCAGCACCTTCTCGATGCCCTGGGCGCGGGCGAGCAGGCCTTCGTTCTCGATGTGCTCGAACACCGCGATGGCGGCGGCGCAGGCGACCGGGTTGCCGCCGAAGGTGCCGCCGAGCCCGCCGGGCTGGGAGGCGTCCATGATCTCGGCACGGCCGGTGACGCCGGCGAGCGGGAGGCCGCCGGCGATGCCTTTGGCGGAGAGCAGCAGGTCGGGCACCAGCCCGAAGTGCTCGGAGGCGAAGTACTTTCCGGTGCGGGCCATGCCGCTCTGGATCTCGTCGGCGATGAACACGATGCCGTTGGCGGTACACCATTCCTGCAGCGCGGGGAGGTAGCCGTCGGCGGGCACCATGAATCCGCCTTCGCCCTGGATCGGCTCGACCACGAGGCAGGCCAGGTCGCTCGCGCCGACCGTCTTCTCCAGGTACGAGATGGTGCGCGCGGCGGCGTCGGCACCGGACAGGCCGTCGTGCAGCGGGTACGAGCTGGGTGCACGGTAGACGTCGCCCGCGAAGGGCCCGAACCCGGTGCTGTACGGAGAGGCCTTGAAGTTCATGGCCATCGTGAGGTTGGTGCGGCCGTGGTAGGCGTGCTCGAGCACGGCGACCCCGTTGCGGCCGGTGTACTTGCGGGCGATCTTGACGCCGTTCTCGACGGCTTCTGCGCCCGAGTTGACCAGCACGGATTTCTTGGCGAAGTCGCCGGGGGTGTGCTCGGCGAGCAGTTCGCAGACCCGCACGTACTCCTCGTAGGGCGTGATGGTGAAGAGGGTGTGCAGCACGTCGCCGAGCTGCTCTCGGGCCGCCTCGACGACCGTGTCGACGGTGTGGCCGACGGTGGTGACCCCGATGCCGGCCCCCAGGTCGATGAAGGCGTTGCCGTCGACGTCGACGAGCACCGCACCGTGTGCGCGCTCGATGTAGACGGGGAGGGCCGATGAGACGCCCGAGCTCACCACGGCCTGACGACGGGCGTGCAGCTCGACGGATTTCGGCCCGGGGATCGCCGTGACCACCTGACGCGCGGTGGGGACGGCCTCTACGGTAGGTGCAAGCGTGTCGGTCATGGGCCGAGTCTACTTCCGGGCCCGAAAGGGGTGCTTGTGCAGAACGACCACTCGTTCGCCGTCTCCGTCGAGTGGACGGGCAACCGCGGAACCGGCACCAGCGACTCCCGCGCATTCGGCCGCGACAACCTCGTCACGGCGGAGGGCAAGCCGCCGATCGAGGCCTCGGCGGCCCGCGCGTTCCACGGCGACGCCGGCCGATGGAACCCGGAGGAGACCCTCATCGCCGCGCTCGCGGAGTGCCATCTGCTGAGCTATCTGTATGTCGCCGTGAAGCACGGGATCGTGGTCGAGAGCTACCGGGATGCCGCGACCGGCATCCTGCGCACCTCACCGGACGCCTCGGGTCGCTTCGAGAGCGTGACCCTGAAGCCCGTGGTGACCATCTCATCCGGAGACCCGGAGCTGGCGCTGGCCCTGCACGACGAGGCGGAGCGCCTGTGCTTCATCGCGGCGAGTGTGAACTTCCCGGTGCTGCACGAACCCGTGATCCGGGTGGTCTGAGGTGGGGCACAGCATCGGCGACACCCGGTTCAGCCTCCCCGCCCTGCTGAAGCTGGGCCCGCGTTCGGAGGAGGGCGGCCGGGTCACCATGTTCGAGCTGTTCTTCGACCTGGTGTTCGTCTTCTCGTTCACCCAGGTGAGCAGGCTGATGGCCGAGCGCCACGATGCGGTCGGCGTGCTGCAGGGCATGATCGTGCTCGGGATGCTGTGGGGCCTCTGGGCTTCGTTCGGCTGGCTGTCGAATCAGGCGCGCGCCGACCGGGGACTGGTGCGGACGGGGCTCGTGATCGCGTCGATCCTGATCTTCCTGCTCGCGGTGACGGTGCCGCGGGCTTTCCCGGAGGACGGCGGGGGTCCGGTGCTGCCGCTGATCCTGGTCGCCTGCTACAGCGTGTGCCGCCTGATCCACGGCGCCCTGTACCTGAAGGCGGCCGGCGACGACGCGGGTCTGCGCCGGCAGGTGCTGCGCACGTCCCTGGCGCCGATCCTGCCGAGCGCGGCCGTGTACGTCGCCGGCGCACTGCTCGGCTCACCGTGGCAGACCTGGATCTGGGCGGTCGCGTTCACCGTCGACTCGGTGATCATCTACCGCACGTCCAGCGGTCCCCGCACGGCGGACGGCCACTGGCAGGTGCATTCCGCGTCGTACTGGGTCGAGCGATTCGCGCTGATCATCATCCTGGGGCTCGGCGAGTCGGTGGTGGCCCTGGGCGTGGGGGCGGTGCAGGTGGATGTCAGCCCGGCCCTGGTGGGCGCGATCGCGTTGACGGTGCTGCTGGCTTTCAGTCTGTGGTGGGCGTACTTCGAGCGCATGGAACCCGCGTCGGAGCGTCTGCTGGAGCGGACCCGTGGACTCGAGCGCACCGCGATCGCCACCGACGCCTACACCTACCTGCATTTCCCGATCCTGGTGGGGATCATCCTGACCGCCCTCGGCATCGAGGTCGCCACCAGCCATGTGGCGGAGGGGGAGCACGGACTCGGGCTGTTCGGCGCCATCGCGCTGAGCGGCGGCTCGTCGCTGTTCCTCGCGGGCACCGGATTCTTCTGGCGGCGACTCGCCGGATGGTGGCCCTGGACCCGGCTCGGGTCCGGCGCGATCCTGCTGGCCGTCATTCCTCTCGTCACCGCGCTGCCGCCCCTGGGCGCGCTCGCGGCGGTCACCGGTCTCGTCGTCGCACTGCTGTTCGCCGAGGAGCTCCTCGACCGATGGTGGCGCGACCGCGCGACGCCCGCCGACACGGTGTCCGCTGAGAGCGAAGGCGCGGCCTAGCGGCTGCCGCGCGTCGGCGGGCCGGTCTAGGGTCGACACATGTTGCTGAGGCACGCGATCGGCGCAACGCTGCGCCGCATCCGGTTGGACCGCTCGCTCACGCTGCGCACCGTCGCCGACGACGCGCGCATCTCGATGCCGTACCTGTCCGAGATCGAGCGGGGGCGCAAAGAGGCGTCGAGCGAGATCCTCGAGGTGATCTGCCGTGCGCTCGACATGACGGTGCTCGATCTGCTGCACGAGGTGACCTACGAGGTGGAGTCGACGCAACGCGCTCCGATCCGCCTGGCGGCATGACGGTCAGGAACCCGTTCCCGTCCCGGCTGCTGGCTGCGGGCCTGCTGAGGGCGGAGACGTCGCGAGAGGGCGACCGCGCGACCACGCTCGAGCTGTTCTTCGACCTGGTCTACGTGTTCGCGTTCACGCAGGTCAGCGCGTTGATGGCGGAGGGGCACGACGGCATCTCGGTGCTCCACGGCGTGGTGGTCCTCGCCCTCATCTGGTGGTCGTGGACCTCGTACGCGTGGCTGGCGAACCAGGCGCATGCCGACGCCGGGGTGGTGCGCGTCGCGATCATCCTGGCGATCGCCTTGATGTTCCTGGTGTCGCTCGTGATCCCCGAGACCTACGACGATCTCGAGGGCGGCCTGTTCGCGCCGATGGTGTTCGTCGTCGCATACGTCGCCGTCCGGGTGGTGCACGCGGTGGCGTACGTGATCGCCGCGGGATCGGATACGGGCCTGCGCCGGCAGGTGATCGTCAGCATGGGCGCGGCCCTGCTGCCGTCGTCCGCGTTGCTCGTGATCGGCGCGATGGTCGGAGCGCCGTACCAGGTCTGGATCTGGCTGGTCGCGATCGCGCTCGACCTGGTCGTGGTGTACCTGACCTCGCACGAGGGCAACTGGCGGCTGAACTCGGCGGCGCATGCCGCCGAGCGTCACGGGCTCGTGGTGATCCTGGCGCTCGGCGAATCCGTGGTGGCGATCGGGATCGGCGTCGCACACGAACCGGTCAGCACGTCGATCATCATCGGGTCGATGCTCGCGGTCGCGCTCGCGATCGGGCTGTGGTGGGTCTACTTCCATCACCTCGCGCCGAAGACCGAGCATCAGGTGGCGCAGATCTCGGGCGTGCAGCGCGCAGCACTCGCCACCGATGTCTACACCTACCTGCATCTGGCGCTGGTCGCCGGTGTCGTGATCGCGGCGCTCGGCGTGGAGCAGGCGATGCACGCGATCGAGCAGCCCGAGGCGCTCGGCCTCTTCGGGGCTTGCGCGCTGGGCGGCGGTGTCGGGCTGTACCTCGCCGGCACCGGGTTCATCTGGCGCCGGGCCGGAGGGGAGTGGGCGCTGATCCGGTTCGCCGGCGCGACGCTCTGTCTGCTGCTCGTCGCGGTGCTCGCGGTGCTGCCGGCGATCGCGGGCCTGGGCGTCATCGCCGCCGTGGCCGGGCTGGTGGCGGGCGCCGAGCAGGTTCTCGGGGCGCGCGCGAAGCTCGCCGGGCGGCCCGCCGCCTAGGGCCCGCTGGGCGGGTCCGTGCTGTCGAGGCCCTGGTACAGGTCGGCGTAGTCGGCGTCGAGCGCGGTGAGCTGGTCGACGAGCTCGTTGTAGTGGTCGATCTGGGCGTTCAGGGCGGTCCGCTCCTCGTCGAGCGCCTGCTGCCGCGCGACCAGGTCGGCGCGCGCCGCATCGAACTGCTGCTGGGACGTGAAGCCGCCGGAGTCCGCCTTCGCGTTGAACGCCTCGACGTCGGCGTCGTATGCGGCCAGGGCGGCGTCGTAGGCGGCGGAGCGGGCGGTGACCGCGGCATCCAGGTCAGCCACCTCGGCGGCCAGCGCGTCCAGCTGCGCCGTCAGCTCATCGAGCAGGGCCGTCGATTGCCGGTCGAGAGCGAGTACGAGGCCGCGGTCGTCGAAGTACCGGGCGTAGTGCGCCTCGAGGGCGGGGGAGAGGTCGCCGAACTCGGTGCCCAGCCGCGAATGCCACTCGTCGGGGAACTGCGACGCGGGGTAGCCGGCCATGTCGTCGAACACGGGGTCGTCGGGCGGGAGCTCGTCGACGGCCTCCGCGACGAGCGCGTCGACCTCGGCCCGCTCCTCCCGCGACAGCCGCTGGTAGGCCGCGTGCAGCATCTCGTGCGCAGCCGTGACCTCGATGGTGCCCTGCAGGCGCGGGTCGGTGACGTCGTAGACGTAGATGTCGGTGCCGTCGAAGCACCCGAGCGTGCCCTCCGATTCGACCCGGCAGTCGTCGTTGAAGTCCTCGGCGGCCTCGATGGCGGGGGTGGAGGCCAGGAAGATGAGCCGGCCGGTCTCGCTCATCCCGGTGGCGTCGGCGATCGCGACGATCTCAGGCGGGGAGGGCTGGGTGAGCACCGTGTACTGGTCTTGCAGCCATTGGCCGCGTGCGCGGTCCCATGGCGACAGCACCAGCAGCACGCCGAGCAGAAGGATCACACTCACGACCCCGAGCGCGAGCGGCCAACGTCGTGGCCGGACCGGCGGCTGCGGGCTCGGGGTGAGCTGACCCAGCGCCGTCATGCTTCGAGCCTAGACACAGTTTTCATGCGCGAAGATGGGCGGATGCGCCTGCGCCCGATCCTCGCCCTGCTCACCGTGCCCGCGCTCGCGGCCGGTCTCGTCGCCTGCACGCCCGAGCCCGAGGCGACCCCGGATGTGGAGGGCACCGACACGCCGGTGGCGTGCGCCCCCAGCGGCCCGATCTCCGAGGCGGTCGAGGTGACCGGCGACTTCGACACCGAGCCGACGACCACGTTCCCCGCACCCGTGTCGGTCCCGGCCGTGCAGCGCACCGTGGTGATCGAGGGCGACGGCGCCGAGATCCAGGATGGCGCGCAGGTCAACATCCACTTCACGGTCTACAGCGGCCAGACCGGCAACGCGCTCGATGAGACGGGATACGAGCCCAGCCAGGTGCTTCCCGTCACCGTCGACGAGACCGCCCTGCTCGCGGGCCTCGTGAAGACGCTGCGCTGCGCCCATGTCGGCGACCGGATCGTGAGCGTCGTCCCGCCGGCCGACGCCTTCGGCGACACCGGCAACGAGACCATCGGCGTCGACCCGGGCGAGTCCGTGGTGTTCGTCGTCGATGTGGTGAGCGTCGTCGAACCCCTGCAGCCGAACTGGACCACCGACGTCCCCGAGGTCAGCTTCGGCGACGACGGCACCCCGACGGTGACCCTCACCGGCGAGCCGCCCGCCGAGCTGAAGCTCGCGGTGCTCGAAGAGGGCGACGGTCCCACGGTGACCGCCCTCGACGCGCCGCAGCTCGACTACCAGGGCACCAGCTGGCAGACCGGCGAGGTGTTCGACCAGAGCTATGGGGGGCAGCCGCTGAACCTGCCGGTGACCCAGTACGTGAAGGGCTTCACCCAGGCCGTGATCGGGCAGAAGGTCGGCTCGACGCTGCTGGTGTCGATTCCGCCGGAGCTCGCCTACGGCCTCGACCCGAACGCGCACCAGCTGGGCGGCCAGACCCTGCTCTTCGTGATCCAGATCCGCGCGATCAAGTAGTTTCGGTCGCATGCGCAGAGTGCTGATCCTCGGGTCGACCGGGTCGATCGGCACGCAGGCGCTCGACGTGATCGCGGCGAACCGCGACCGGTTCGAGGTGGTGGGGCTCGCGGCCGGCTCGGATGCCGCCGGTCTTGCGGCGCAGGCCGCCGAGTTCGGCGTGGAGCGCACCGCGCTCGGCGTCGACGAGACCGTCGCGCTGGTGCGCGAGACACCGGCCGACGTGGTGCTCAACGGGATCACCGGTTCCGTCGGGCTCGCGCCGACGCTCGCCGCCCTCGAGGCGGGCGCGACGCTGGCCCTGGCCAACAAAGAGAGCCTGATCGTCGGCGGCGAGCTGGTGACCGGCGCGGCCGCACCGGGGCAGATCGTTCCCGTCGACTCCGAGCACTCCGCCCTGGCGCAGGCGCTGCGCTCGGGCGAGCACAGCGAGGTGCGCCGCCTGGTGCTCACGGCATCCGGCGGGCCGTTCCGAGGTCGCGATCGGGAGTCGCTCCGGGATGTCACCCCGGCCGAGGCGCTCGCCCACCCCACCTGGGACATGGGGCTCGTCGTCACCACGAACTCCGCCACCCTCGTCAACAAGGGTCTCGAGGTGATCGAGGCGCACCTGCTGTTCGACATCCCGTACGAGCGGATCGAGGTCACCGTCCACCCGCAGTCGGTCGTGCACTCGATGGTGGAGTTCGTCGACGGCTCCACCATCGCGCAGGCGAGTCCGCCCGACATGCGCCTGCCGATCTCGCTCGGCCTCGACTGGCCGCACCGCGTCGCGGGCGTCGGCGTCCCACTCGACTGGACGGTCGCGCACACCTGGACGTTCGAGCCGCTCGACGTCGACGCGTTCCCCTCGGTCGGTCTCGCGAAACGGGTCGGCGAAGCCGGCGCGACGTACCCGGCGGTCTTCAACGCCGCCAACGAGCAGGCGGTCGCCGCGTTCCACGCGGGAAGGATCGGCTACCTCGACATCGTGGACACCGTGCAGCGGGTGGTCGATGCGCACCAGCCGCAGGGAATGTCGCTCGACGCCGTGTTCGAGGCGGAGGTCTGGGCGCGTGCGACGGCCGACGCCATAATCGGATCATGAGGCGCTTCCTCGCGGTCCTGCCCGTCGTCGCGCTGCTGACCGGGATGCAGGTGGCCGCCCCCGCGGCGGCGTGCGCCTGCGGGGCCCCGGCGCCCCGGCCCGGGCAGGACGTCATCGTCGACAAAGAGCACGCGATCCTGTCGTGGGACGGCGACGAGGAGCGCATCGAACTGCTGCTCGACATGCTGACCGACGCCGACGATGTCGGCCTCATCGTCCCGACGCCGTCGCCGGCGACGGTGACCGCGGGCGATCGCGAGACCTTCATCGCGATCGAGGAGGCCATCCAGCCCAAGCAGGTCGTCGTCGACGACTGGTGGGCGGGCGATCAGGGCGACGGCGCGGCCGGGGGTGCGGCACCGCCCGTCGTGCTCGACCAGGTGCAGCTCGGCCCCGTGCAGGCGACGACGCTCGAAGCCTCCGACGCCGACGGTCTCAGCTCGTGGCTCGACGAGAACGGCTACCAGATCCGGGATGAGATCGCGGCGGGCCTCGACGACTACGTCGAACGCGGCTGGTACTTCGTCGCGCTGAAGCTGACGAGCGACATCCCGCTCGAGGGCGGTCTCGACCCGATCCGGTTCACGTTCGAGAGCGATGAGCTGGTGTATCCGATGGCGCTGTCGAAAGCGGCCACCACGACGCAGCGGGTGCGGCTGTACGTGTTCCAAGACCATCGCGCGCGGATCGCCGGCCTCGACCAGCCGGGGGCGACCCTGCCCGGCTCGGCGACCGTCTGGGCGGGTACGGTCCCGGATGGGCTCGGCGACCTGGGCGCCTACCTCACGGTCGTCGACCTCACCTTCGACTCCCCGGCGAGCCAGATCCCGGGCGACCTGGGGGGGGTACAGGCCGGCGACGACGCGCCCCTGCAGCCGGTGTACACGGTGACCCGTCCGGTGACGATCTTCGGCATCCCGTTCGGGGTCGCCGTCATCCTGGGCGGTGCGGCAGCGCTGCTGATCGTGGTGGCGCTGATCACCCTGCTGGTGCGCTGGGTGCGGGGGCTCCGCCCGACGCCGCCGGGGCACACCCCCACTGGGGGCGCGTCTTCCCAGCAAGGCTGACATACCCTGACGGTCGTGGACACCGTGCTGCTCTTCATCCTGGGCGTCGTGATCATCCTGATCGGCCTTGCCCTGTCGATCGGGCTGCACGAGATCGGGCACCTCGTCCCGGCGAAGAAGTTCGGGGTGAAGGTCGGCCAGTACATGATCGGGTTCGGTCCGACGATCTGGAAGAAGAAGTACGGCGAGACCGAGTACGGCATCAAGGCGCTGCCGCTCGGCGGGTACATCTCGATGGCCGGGATGTTCCCGCCCGCCAAGAAGGGCGGCAAGCCGCGCACCGCATCCACCGGGTTCTTCGACACCCTGGTGCAGGATGCGCGCACGTCGTCCGCAGACCAGATCACGCCGGGCGACGAGGACCGCGTGTTCTACAAGCTGCCGATCTGGAAGCGCATCGTCATCATGATGGGTGGTCCCAGCATGAACCTCGTCATCGCGATCGTGCTGTACGCCATCGTGCTGTGCGGGTTCGGCATCCCGCAGAACAGCACCACCATCGGCAACGTCACCGAGTGCGTGGTGCCTGCCACCAGCACGCAGACCGAGTGCACCGCCGACGACCAGCCCGCGCCCGCCGCCGAGGCGGGACTGAAGCCGGGCGACCGGTTCGTCAGCATCGACGGCGTGCAGATCACCAGCGCCAACCAGGTCGGCGAGATCATCCGGGCGGCGCCCTCGCGCACGCTCGACGTGGTGATCGACCGTGACGGCTCCGAGGTCGAGCTCGAGATCACCCCGATCCTCAACACGCTGCCGGTGCGCAACAGCCTCGGTCAGATCGTCACCGACCTCGGCGGCAACCCGGTCACGCAGGAGGTCGGCTACATCGGCATCGGATACGTCACCGAGCACGCGCAGCAACCGGTCACCGCGGTGCTTCCGGCGGTGGGCGACAACATCGTGGCGGTGGCGAAGATCATCATCACGCTGCCGAACCGTCTGGTTCAGACCGCGCAGGCCGCCTTCGGCGGCGATGACCGCGACCCGAACGGCCCGATCAGCGTCGTCGGCATCGGGCGCATCGCCGGCGAGATCGCGGCCTACGACAAGATCACCGTCGCCGACCGGGCGGCGTCGCTGCTGCAGATCCTCGCCGGGCTGAATGTCGCCCTCTTCGTGTTCAACCTGGTGCCTCTGCTGCCGCTCGATGGCGGACATGTCGCCGGTGCCCTGTGGGAGGGCCTACGCCGCCGGGTGGCGAAGCTGTTCAAACGCCCCGACCCGGGTCCCGTCGACACCGCGCGGCTGGTGCCGATCACGCTGGCGGTGTCGGTGCTGCTCGGCGCGATGAGCCTGCTGCTCATCTACGCCGACATCGTGAACCCGATCAGCGTGTTCTGACCCGGCCGGAGGCGAGCCCCAGCAGCTGCGGCTCGATCTCGCGCATCCGTGCCCGCAGGGCGGTCACGTACGCCTCGACGGCGGGCTGGCGCAGTGCCTCCGCCCGCGCGACCAGCCAGTACGGGAGCCGCGCCTCGATCTCGCCGGGGAACAGGCGCACCAGGTCATCGTGCGGGTCGGCGAGGAACGCCGGCAGCAGCCCGAACCCGGCACCCCCGCGCGTGGCCTCGACGTGGACGTAGACGTTCGTGCTCGACACCGCGTCGACCATCGCCGGCACGGCTCGGCGGGCGTCGTCGAGCACGTCGACCTGCAGCATCGACTCGATGAAGTAGATGAGCGGGGCGCCGGCCAGGTCCGCCGGCGTGGACGGTTCGCCGTGCTCGGCCAGGAACCCGCGCGAGGCGTACAGCCCGAGCACGTACTCACCCAGCTGCACGGCGTGAGCCTTGCGCACCTGCGGCCGGCCGACGACGACCTCGAGGTCGGCGCCGACGCGCTGCTGCGAGGCCTGGCGGGTGCCGGTGATGAGTTCCAGGGTGACACCGGGATGCTGACGTCGCAGCGCGGCCATCGCGGGGGAGGCGACGTACCCGCTGAACCCGTCGGTGGCGTTCAGCCGGATCACACCGGACAGTCCGTGGTCGACGGGGGCGGTGAACGGGGTCAGCGCCCGCTCGACCGCCTCCGCGGCCGCGATGGCGCGCTCGCCGAGCGGCGTCAGCACCCAGCCGGAGCCGCCGCGCGTCAGCACCCGGCCGCTGAGGTCCCGTTCCAGCGCGGCGATCCGGCGCGCGATGGTCGTGTGGTTCAGCCCGAGGCTCTGCGCCGCGGTCGTGAACCGGCCCGTCCGAGAGACGGCGAGCAGCACGAGCAGGTCATCGGGATGCACATCCACATCTGCATATTTGCATAGTCACCGCCGGTTTCGTGCCAGGTGATCTGCACTACTGTGCACAACATGGCGACGGAGCTGCACGGACGCCGCGCCCTGGTCACCGGGGGTGCGAGCGGAATCGGGCTCGCCTGCGCCCGCGCGCTCGCCGCCGCGGGGGCTGTTGTCACCGTCGCCGACCTGGATGCCGCCGGCGCGGATCGCGCCGCCGCCGACATCGCCGGCACCGCCCTCGCCATCGATCTCGCCGACGTCGACGCCGTGCAGGCCCTCACGCTGGACGCGGACATCCTCGTCAACAACGCCGGCATCCAGACCATCGCCCCGATCGAGCATTTCGACCCGGCCGTGTTCCGCCGGATGCTCGACATCATGGTGACCGCGCCGTTCCTGCTGACGCGCGCCGTGCTCCCCGGCATGTACGCCGCCGGATGGGGCCGGGTGATCAACATCAGCTCGGTGCACGGCGTGCGCGCCAGCCCGTACAAGGTCGCCTACGTGACCGCCAAGCACGCGCTGGAAGGCCTCTCGAAGGTCACCGCCCTCGAAGGCGGCCCGCACGGTGTCACCAGCAACTGCGTGAACCCCGGCTACGTGCGCACCGCCCTCGTCGAGAAGCAGATCGCCGACCAGGCCGCCGTGCACGGCATCCCCGAGAGCGAGGTCATCGAGAAGGTGATGCTGACCGAGTCGGCGATCAAGCGCCTGCTCGAGCCGGAAGAGGTGGCCGCCCAGGTGCTCTGGCTGTGCAGCGACGAGGCGCGCATGGTCACCGGCACCTCGCACCTGATGGACGGCGGGTGGAGCGCCCGATGACCGAGGTGGTGTTCGAGGCCGAGGTGCGCGGCGGGGTGATGCGCGGGTACCGCTACGGCCCCGACGACGACGGAGCGCCGACCATCCTCGCGATCCACGGGGTGACGGCGTCCAGTCGCGCCTGGCTGGCGCTCTCCGCGCAGCTGACCGGGTACCGCATCCTGGCCCCCGACCTGCGCGGCCGGGCCCGCAGCCGCGAGCTGCCGCCCCCGTACGGCCTGCGCCAGCACGCCGAAGACCTGGCATCGCTCGCCGAGACCTACGACATGGAGCGGCCCGTCGTCATCGGGCACTCCATGGGGGCGTTCGTGGCGGTGGCGCTGGCCGACCGGATCGACGTGGCGGGGCTGGTGCTCGTCGATGGCGGATTCCCCCTGACCATGCCGCCCGGCGCCACGCTCGAGCAACTCATCCCGCAGCTCCTCGGCCCCGCCGCCGAGCGCCTCGCGCTCGAGTTCGCCACCCCGCGCGCCTACCGGGACTACTGGCGCGAGCACCCGGCGTTCCGCCGCGACTGGACGCCCGAGCTCGAGACCTACCTCGACTACGACCTGACCGGCGTCGCGCCGCACCTGCGCCCCTCCGCCCGCATCGAAGCGGTCACCGTCGACTCGGGCGACCAGTTCGGCCCCGGCTGGTACCGGGATGCCATGCGCGGCCTCCGCATGCCCGTCACCGCCCTGCGCGCCCCGCGCGGTCTGCTCGACGCCGAGCCGCTCTACGCCCCCGGTGTCATCGACGCCTTCACCGCCGACCTCCCGCAGCTGCGGATCGTCGAGGTGCCCGACGTCAACCACTACACGATCGTGATGACCGAGCGCGGTGCGCGCGCGGTCGCCGCCGAAGTCCGCCCCCTGCTCTGACCGAAGGAGAAAGCCCATGTCCGCCACCCTGCTGCCCGGCATCGTCGCCCACAGCATCCCGACTCCGCGCCTCACCGCCAACGTTCTCGAACGCGCCGGGGAGGGCGTCCCGGTCGTGTTCGTCCACGGCAACGTGTCGTCGTCGCAGTTCTACATGCCGACGATGCTCGCCCTTCCCGCCGGCGTGCGCGCCCTGGCGATCGACCTGCGCGGATTCGGCGACAGCGAGACCCTGCCCGTCGACGCGACCCGCGGGCTCCGCGACTTCGCCGACGACGTGATCTCGGTGCTCGACGCCCTCGGCGTCGACAGGTTCCACCTCGTCGGCTGGAGCATGGGCGGCGGCGTGGCGATGCAGCTCATGCTCGACCACGCCGACCGCATCGTCACCGTCACGCTCGAATCGCCGGTCTCGCCGTACGGCTTCGGCGGGACGCGCGCCGACGGCTCACCTGTCGACGCTGCCGGCGCCGGCGTCGGCGGCGGTGCCGCGAACCCGGAGTTCGTGAAGCGGCTGCAGGACGGCGACACCAGCGACGACCCCCAGGTGTCGCCGCGCGCGGTGTACCGCAGCGCCTACGTGAAGCACCCCGAGAACGTGCCGAACGAAGACCTCTGGGTCGAGTCGATGCTCTCCACGAAGACCGGCGACGACAACTACCCCGGCACCTCCAGGGCCACCGACCTGTGGCCGGGCTTCGCCGCCGGCGATCGCGGCGTGCTGAACACCATGGCGCCCGCGCACTGCAACCTCTCCGGCATCGCGGACCTCGCCACGAAGCCCCCGGTGCTCTGGATCCGCGGCACGGACGACGCGATCGTCTCCGACACCTCGTTCTTCGACATCAACTACCTCGGGCAGCTCGGCGTCGTCCCCGGCTGGCCGGGTGAGGATGTCGCCCCCGCCCAGCCGATGGTGTCGCAGACGCGTGCGGTGCTGCAGCGCTACGGCAACTACACCGAGCTCGCCTGGGAGGACTGCGGCCACGGCCCGCATCTCGACAAGGCCGCCGAGTTCGACGCCGCGCTGGCACAGCACATCGCCGGGTAGTCGCCGTAGGCTGGTGACATGCCCGCCGTCAATATCGGGATGCCGAAGCCGGCTCCCGAGGTCCTCGCACCTCGCCGCAAGAGTCGCCAGATCAAGGTCGGCAAGGTGCTGGTCGGGGGAGACGCTCCCGTCAGCGTGCAGTCGATGTGCACCACCCCGACGACGAACATCAACGCCACCCTGCAGCAGATCGCCGAGCTGACCGCGTCCGGCTGCGACATCGTGCGGGTCGCGGTGCCCTCGCAGGACGACGCCGACGTGCTGCACATCATCGCGAAGAAGTCGCAGATCCCGGTGATCGCCGACATCCACTTCCAGCCGAAGTACGTGTTCCAGGCGATCGACGCCGGCTGCGGGGCGGTGCGCGTCAACCCCGGCAACATCCGCAAGTTCGACGACCAGGTGGGCGCGATCGCGAAAGCCGCCAAAGATGCCGGGGTCAGCATCCGGATCGGCGTCAACGCCGGCTCGCTCGACCCGCGCCTGCTGGAGAAGTACGGCAAGGCCACGCCCGAGGCGCTCGTCGAGAGCGCCGTCTGGGAGGCGTCGCTGTTCGAGGAGCACGACTTCCACGACTTCAAGATCTCGGTGAAGCACAACGACCCGGTCGTGATGGTCAAGGCGTACCGGATGCTCGCCGAACGCGGAGACTGGCCGCTGCACCTCGGCGTCACCGAGGCCGGCCCCGAGTTCCAGGGCACCATCAAGAGCGCGACCGCGTTCGGCATCCTGCTCTCGGAGGGCATCGGCGACACCATCCGCGTCTCGCTGAGTGCCCCGCCGGCGCAGGAGGTGAAGGTCGGGCTGCAGATCCTGCAGAGCCTGAACCTGCGCGAGCGCAAGCTGGAGATCGTCTCCTGCCCCTCCTGCGGCCGCGCGCAGGTCGACGTCTACACGCTCGCCAACGACGTGACCGCCGGTCTCGAGGGCATGACCGTTCCGCTGCGCGTCGCCGTGATGGGGTGCGTCGTCAACGGACCGGGTGAGGCCCGCGAGGCCGACCTCGGCGTCGCCTCCGGCAACGGCAAGGGCCAGATCTTCGTGAAAGGCGAGGTCATCAAGACCGTGCCGGAGTCCGAGATCGTGCAGACCCTCATCGAGGAGGCGAACCGCCTCGCCGCCGAGATGCCGCCCGGCGAGCTGGGCAGCCCCGAGGTCGTCACGGTCTGAGCGTGCGCGCACCCGCCTGACGCTCTGCGGTCGCCCCGCTCCGGTTAGGGTGCAAGGGTGACGGATACTCCACCGCCCCCTCCCGCGCCCCCGGTCCCTCCCGTGCCCGCGCCGCCCGCACCCCCCACCGGCACGCCCCTCCCCGGCGGCGACCCCGAGCCGCCGGTCTCGCGTGTCGCGCCGGAGCTTCCGCCCGGTTCCCTCACCGACGCCGAGCTGAAGCGGGCCTCCGGGATCATCGGCAAGATCCGCGACTCGTTCGGCCGCAAGATCGTCGGGCAGGAGGAGCTGCGGGAGAGCATCCTCGCCACCCTGATCGCGGGCGGCCACATCCTGCTCGAGAGCGTCCCCGGGCTCGCCAAATCGACGGCCGCGAGCACGCTCGCCGACGCCGTCGCGGGGGAGTTCCGCCGTATCCAGTGCACCCCCGACCTGCTGCCCTCCGACATCATCGGCACGCAGATCTACGACGCCAAGAAGGCGGCGTTCAGCACGCAGCTCGGACCGGTGCACGCCAACATCGTGCTGCTCGACGAGATCAACCGCTCCAGCGCCAAGACCCAGAGCGCGATGCTCGAGGCGATGCAGGAGCGCCAGACCTCCATCGGCGGCACCATGTACAAGCTGCCGGTGCCGTTCCTGGTGATCGCCACCCAGAACCCGATCGAGCAGGAAGGCACCTACCTGCTGCCGGAGGCGCAACTCGACCGCTTCCTGCTCAAAGAGGTGCTCGACTACCCCGACACCGAGGACGAGCTCGAGATCCTGAACCGTCTCGACTCCGGCGTGTTCGAGAAGCCGGCACCGGCCGGCCTGGCGCTCAGCGATGTGCTGTTCCTGCAGCAGGCGGCGAAGAAGGTCTACGCCACCGAGGCCGTGCGCGAGTATCTCGTGTCGATCGTGCAGGCGACCCGGAATGCGGAGGAGGTGATCTCCGCCGACCTCGCACGGCTCGTCGACTACGGCGCCAGCCCGCGGGCGAGCATCGCGTTCCTGCACGCGGCACGTGCGCTCGCGCTGCTCGCGGGACGCGCGTACGTGATCCCCGAGGATGTGAAGTCGCTCGCCCACCGCGTGCTGCGGCACCGCGTGGTGCTGACGTTCGAGGCCGACGCGCTCGAGATCGACTCGGAGCAGGTCATCGACGCGATCATCGCCGCCATCCCGGCGCCGTAATACCCATGGCCGCTCTCCTCCCCAGGGTCAAGTCACGCCTGTTCATCCACGCGAACCGGCGCACGACGCACCTGCTCGAGGGCGAGTACGCCGCGATCACCTCCGGCCGCAGCCTCGACTTCGACGACCTGCGCGAATACCTCCCGGGCGACGACGTCGACGACATCGACTGGAAGGCCACCGCCCGCACCGGCAGCCCTCTCGTCAAGCGGTACAAGCAGACCCGGCGGCACGATGTCGTCATCGCGGTCGACACCGGGCGGGGCATGGCGGCGGCGTCGCAGGGCGGCTCCCCGAAACGGGATGTCGCGATCCAGGTCGCGGGAGCGCTCGGCTACCTCTCCCTGCGCCACGGCGACGCGGTCGCCCTCGTCACCGGCTCCGGTGAGCGCATCCATCACCGCCCCGCGCGGGCGAGCGAGGCCTACCTCGAGACCCTGCTGCGCGTGATCGAGACCCAGACGAGACTGGATGCCGACCCCGGCGACCCGTACGAACTGTGCAGCTATCTGCTGCGCGGCATCCCGAATCGCAGCATCGTGGTGATCATCGGAGACGACGTCGAACCCGCCCCCGACATCGACGAGGCACTGCGCGGGCTGCGCGAGCGCCACGAACTGCTCTGGATCACCGTCGCCGACCTCGACCTGGTCGACGGCGACGGGACCGGCCGGGACATCCTCGACGTGATGAACGGACTGCCGATCCCGACGATGCTGCGCAACGACGCGAAGCTCGCGACCGTCTACGCGAAACGCACCAGCGACAGGATCGCCGCGCAGCACGCCTACTTCCGGGCGCGCGGCGTCTCGCACTGCCGCATCACCTCCGTCGACGAGGTCGTGCCGACCCTGCTGCGTCTTCTCCAGCGCCGGCGACGGGCGGGCTTCTGAGATGCCGAGCATCGACGACTTCTACCCGCCGCTCGGGTACGACTGGTGGTGGTGGCTCGTGCTGCCACTGTTCATCGCCCTGCTGATCGCGTTCCTGCTGCTCAGCAAGCGCTTCGCCGGGATGCGGGGGTGGCGCCGGCGGGGAAGCGGCGGCCCCGTGACCCCCAAGGTGCTCCCGCTGCCGGTCGACGTGCGGCGCAAAGCCCTCACCCGGATCGCGTCGGTCGAGCAGCGCGTCTCCGCCGGTGAGCTCAGCCCGCGCGAGGCGCACATCGAGCTCAGCGAGATCCTGCGGGAGCTGGCGTACTACACGACCCGGTTCGACGCCCGCACCATGACGCTCACCGACCTGCGGCGCGCCGGACTCACCCGCCTCGCCGACACCCTCGCCGGCTTCTACCCCGTGAACTTCGGCGTCGCCGAGGCGATCGAGGCGCAGCCCGCGGTCGACGCGGCCCGGACGGCGGTGTCGCAGTGGAACTAGTCTTCGTCTGGATGCCGCTCGTCGCCGCCGGCATCGTCGCCGCGACGCTCGCCGTGCTCGTCGTCCTCCGGCGCCGGTCGACCCGCCACGACCACGACATCGTCTCCGCCGCCCACAGCGAACGTCTGCTGCGGATGCCGGAATACCGCGCCGCCTACCGCCGGGCGATGCTGAAACTCGGCGCGATGGTGCTGCTCGTCCTCGTCGCCCTCGGCGCGTTCTCGATCGTGGCAGCCCGCCCCATCACCACCGACGTGGCCGACACGGACCGGGTCAACCGCGACATCGTGCTGTGCCTCGACATCTCCGGCTCGATGACCTCCGCCGACGCGGCCATCGTCGGACGGTTCCTCGAACTGGTGGAGCAGTTCCACGGCGAACGGATCGCGCTCGTCGTCTGGGACAGCTCGGCCGCGCAGATCTTCCCCCTCAACGACGACTACGACTACGTCGAAGAGAAGCTGGCGAGCGTGCAAGACGAGGTCTCCAGCGACGTCGGCGACATCGGCGACGTGTTCGGCGGCGACCCCGACGGCGACCCGCCGCTCTACGCCGGCACGACGCTCGGCGACGGCTCCTCGCTCATCGGCGACGGTCTCGCCTCCTGCGTGCTCCGGTTCGACAACCCCGACCTCGACCGGTCGCGCACGCTGATCCTCGCCACCGACAACCAGCTCGCCGGCCTCCCGATCGTCTCCCTCGAGCAGGCGACCGGGTTCGCACTGGAACGCCAGGTGCGGGTGTACGGCATCACCCCCGGCGGCTACGCCGGCCCGGAGATCGACGACCTGCGCACCCAGCTGCAGCGCACCGGAGGCGAGGTGTTCAGCGTCGACGACACCGCGGCGGGCGAGAACATCGTCGACCAGGTGCTCGACGACCAGGCGACCACCCTCGAGGGAGTGCCCGAGCTGGTGGTCATCGACCACCCCGGCTGGCCGTTCCGGATCGGCGTGCTCGCCCTCTGGGGCATCGTGTTCCTGGCGTGGAGGTCGAAGCTGTGACCATCGTCTGGGAACCCCTGTTCGAGCTCTGGACGAGCGTCCTCCTGCTCGCGCCCCCCGCCGCGCTCGTCATCTGGACCCTCGTGCGGCGCTGGCGTTCCGGCTGGAAGGGGCGCTGGTCGTCGATACGCCGCCTCGGCATCCTGGGCCTGCTCGTGCTCGCCGCATTCGGGCCGGCCGTGCCCGGCGCGCTGACGAAGGTGGTGGTGTCGGACGTCGACGTGTTCCTCGTCATCGACACCACCACCTCGATGAACGCCGAAGACGGCGGGCCCGACGCCGAAACGAGACTGGATGCCGTGAAAGACGACGCCTACCGGGTCGCCACGGCCTACGGCGGCGCCCGGTACGCCATCATCACCTTCGACAACGGCGCCCTCGTGCGGATGCCGCTGGTCGCCGACCCCACGGCGCTGCGCTCCGCGCTCGACCGGCTCGAAGTGGAGCTCGCCGACTATGCCGGGGGCTCCAGTATCAGCGAGGCGCTGCCGACCCTGCAGAAGCGGCTCGAAGGCGCATCGGGGGAGCATCCCGAACGACTGCGGCTCGTGTTCTACTTCGGTGACGGCGAGCAGACCCGCGACGACCCCCCGGAGTCCATGGCGGCGCTCGCGCCGTACATCTCCGACGGCGCGGTGTTCGGCTACGGCACCTCCGAGGGAGCCCCGATGCGTCCCAACCTCGACTTCGGCCCCGGCGAGCCCGACGCCCCGTACCTGCTCGACACCACGCAGCCCGGGTCGCCGACCGCCATCTCCCGCATCGACGAGGACGCACTGAAGAAGATCGCCTCCGAGTGGGGGGTCGGCTACCAGCACCGCATCCCCGGCACCGAGCCGACCTACCCCGACGTCGAAGACCGGATGGGGGAAGAGATCGAGGTGCCCGAGGTGGCCGTCGCCGAACGGCTGTACTGGGTGCCGATCATCCCCGCGTTCCTGCTGCTGCTGTGGGATCTCGTGCTCGCGGCGCGCAACGTCAGCGACCTGCGCGCCGCCCGGCCGCCGCGGAAGGCGGGTGCGCGATGAGCTGGTTCTCGCAGCGCTTCGAACGGGAGGAGAAGCCGATCGCCGCCGCCATCCCGGGGCGCCGGCGGCGCATGCTGCTCTGGTCGATGATCCTGGTGATCCCGCTCGGCGTGCTCTCCGTCGGCACCGGGATCAACGTGGTCATCGCCGCGGGAGTGCAGCAGACCTACTCCAGCGGGGACTACCAGGCGGCAGCCGCCTGGGCGCGGGCGGGCGTGTCACTGAATCCATTCGACAGGTATCTGCCGAATTACAACCTCGGCACCGCCTACGCGGCGGGCGACCTGCTGCCGGAGGCGGTGCCCGAGCTGCAGACGGCCCTCGACAACGCGCCGTCGCCCGAAGCCGCCTGCTACCCGCGCGCGAACCTGGCGCTCACCTATGTGCGGCTCGGCAACCGGTACTACGACGACCGCCGCTGGCTGGATGCGATCGCGGCCTACCGCGCGGCGAAAGCCCTCTGGGCCGAGCAGCCCGACGACGTCTGCCGGCAGGATCCCTCGTTCGACCAGACCGCGGAGCAGAGCACCGAGGAGGCCGACCAGAACGAGCAGCAGGCCGAGGAGCAGCAGCAGCAGGACCCGCAGGACCCCAACCCCTCGCAGACCCCCGAGCCGAACTCGACTCCCACTCCGGACCCGTCGGCGACTCCGACGCCGGATCCGTCCGCCTCGCCGACGCCCGACCCGTCGGCGTCCCCGACCCCGAGCCCGACTCCCGGGCAGACCGGGGAGCCGCAGCCGAGCCCGACACCGGGCCAGACCGGGGAGCCGCAGCCCAGCCCGACGCCTGGTCAGACCGGGGACCCTCAGCCGCAGCCGACCCCCGGGCAGACGGGCGAGCCGCAACCCGGCGACCCGGGCGATGAGCAGTCCAGCGAATCCCTCGGCGACGGCCTCGACCAGCTGCTCGAGCAGGGTGAGGCCGCCGACCGCGAACGCGAGAACGGCGGACGCAAGCACGGACTGGCCGACAAGCCCTGGTGACCCCGGCATCCATCGGGGCCTTTAGGCTTTAGCCCGTGCCCACTCGTCTCTCGAAGCTCTTCGTCCGCACCCTGCGCGAGGACCCCGCCGACGCCGAGGTCGCCAGCCACCGGCTGCTCGTGCGCGCGGGGTACATCCGGCGCCAGGCTCCGGGGATCTTCGCCTGGCTGCCGCTCGGCCTCCGGGTGCGCCGCAAGATCGAGAACGTGATCCGCGACGAGCTCGACGCCTTCGGCGCGCAGGAGGTGCACTTCCCCGCGCTGCTGCCGCGTGAGCCCTACGAGGCCACCGGGCGCTGGGAGGAGTACGGAGACGGCATCTTCCGGCTCCAGGACCGCAAGGGCGCCGACTACCTGCTCGCACCCACGCATGAGGAGGTGTTCACCCTCACGGTGAAAGACCTGTACACCTCCTACAAAGATCTGCCGCTGTCGATCTACCAGATCCAGGACAAGTACCGCGACGAGGCCAGGCCGCGGGCCGGCCTGCTGCGGGGGCGCGAGTTCTCGATGAAGGACTCGTACTCGTTCGACGTGTCCGATGAGGGACTCGACGTGTCGTACCAGCAGCACCGCGACGCGTACGAGCGCATCTTCCAGCGGCTCGGACTGGAGTACGTGATCGTGCAGGCCGACGCCGGGGCGATGGGCGGGTCGCGGTCGGAGGAGTTCCTGCACCCGACGCCGATCGGCGAAGACACGTTCGTGCGCTCCGCCGGTGGCTATGCCGCGAACGTCGAGGCGTACACGACGACCCCGGCGGAGCCCCGCTCGTACGAGAAGCTGACGCCCGCCGAGGTGCTCGACACCCCCGGGACGCCTACCATCGCCACCCTCGTCGACGTCGCGAACGAGAAGCACCCCCGTCCCGACGGGCGCGCGTGGACCGCCGCCGACACGCTCAAGAACGTCGTGCTCGCACTCACGCACCTCGACGGTACCCGCGAGGTCGTCGTGGTCGGCATCCCCGGTGACCGCGAGGTCGACATGAAACGCGCCGAGGTGCAGTTCGCCCCCGCCGACGTGGAGGCCGCGACGGACACCGACTTCGAGAAGCATCCGCTGCTGGTGAAGGGTTACATCGGACCATGGTCGCCCACCGGGCCGGTGCTCGGCGAGGAGTCGGCCACTGGCATCCGGTACCTGCTCGACCCCCGCGTGGCCGATGGCTCCGGCTGGATCACGGGAGCCAACGCCGACGGCAAGCATGTCTTCGGCCTGGTCGCCGGCCGTGACTTCGGCAACGACGGCGCCGCAGAGGTCGCCGAGGTGCGTGCCGGGGACCCGGCGCCCGACGGTTCGGGACCCGTGGAACTCGCCCGCGGTATGGAGATCGGGCACGTCTTCCAGCTCGGTCGCAAGTACGCCGACGCCCTCGGCCTGCAGGTGCTCGACGAGAACGGCAAACTCGTCTCCGTCACCATGGGCTCGTACGGCATCGGCGTGACCCGCATCATGGCCGTGATCGCCGAGGCGAACAACGACGAGAACGGGCTCATCTGGCCGGCGGAGGTCGCACCGTACGACGTGCACGTGATCGCCACCGGGAAGGACTCCGTGGCGTACGAGCTGGCCGAGACCGTGTCGGCGGCGCTGGAGTCGGCAGGACGGGACGTCCTGCTGGACGACCGTCCGAAGGTGTCTCCGGGCGTGAAGTTCGGCGATGCCGAGCTGATCGGAGTCCCGACGATCGTGATCGTCGGCCGCGGCGCAGCCGACGGCGTCGTCGAGCTCTGGGACCGCCGCACGGGCGCCCGTCGCGACGTCCCGGCTGCCGACCTCCCGGGCGCCCTCTAACCCCTTCGCCGAGCGGCCATTCCGCGCGGGTTCTGACCCGTAGACCCGCAGGAAATGGCCTTTCGCGGACGCTGTGGAGAGTCCCCGCGGAGGCACGACCACTGCGGCACTGTGTGCTCATGACGAAGCGCACCCCGGTCGCAAGAGCGCTTATCGGGCTTCCCATTCCCGCGCGCGACGTGCAGCAACTGGGCATTCCGCGCTCTCGGCTGCGGGCCGCCGACGTGTCGATGCCGTTCCGCGGCGTCCACGTGGTCGGAGCCGACGTGAGCGCCCTCCTCGCACGCGCAGAGGCGCTCGCCGAACTGCTCCGGCCGGGCGACGCGTTCAGCCACACCACCGGCGCCGCCCTGCTGGGCGCGCCCCTTCCTCGGTTTCGGGACCTCCGCATTCATGTCACCTCGTCCGAGGCCAACCGCATGCATCGCCCGGGCGTCGTCGGACACCGCGCCGCGCATCTCCCGCTCACCCTCCACCTCGGGCTCCCGGTCGTCGCGCCCGCGCACCTGTTCGCCCAGCTCGGCACGATGCTCGGGCACGACGACCTCGTCGCCGTCGGCGATTTCCTGGTGACGCCCGACCGGCGCGCGAAGACCCCCGCGCTCGCGCTCCCGCATGAGCTGGATGCCGCGATCCGGCCGGGCGCACGGGGCGCCGCCCGCGCGCGCAGCGCCCTGCGCGACGTGCGCGTCGGCGCCGAATCACCGATGGAGACCCGGCTCCGGCTGCTGCTGATGCGCTCGGGGCTGCCGGAGCCGCTGCTGAACCCGCCGGTGCGGTTCGGCGACCGCGTGCTGCACCCCGACCTCCTGTACCCGGCATGGCGGGTCGCGATCGAGTACGAGGGGGATCAGCACCGCACCGATGCCCGGCGCTGGCGTGACGACATCCGGCGCGGCGAGTGCTTCGCGGACGGCGGGTGGCGCGTGGTCCGGGTGACGAAAGACGATGTGCTGAAAGAGCCGGAGCAGCTGCTCGCGCGAGTCTGCCGGACTCTGGCGAAGCGGTCCTCAGGGGGCTGAGGGTACGCTGGTCACCGCACCTATCTGAATAGCGGAGGCTGGACGTGGACATCGACCTCACGATGCTTCGCCTCATGGAGCGCGAGCGCGAGATCCCGTTCGACGAACTCGTCGGCATCATCGAGCAGGCCATCCTCACGGCGTATCTGAAACACACCGACAAGGGCCCCGATGAGGGCGCGCGCGTCGAACTCGACCGCAAGACCGGTCATGTCACCGTCTACGTCCCCGAACTGGACGACGAGGGCAACAAGATCGGCGAGACCGTCGACAGTCCCGACGACTTCGGCCGCATCTCGGCGTTCGCGGCGAAGCAGGTGATCAACCAGCGCCTGCGCGACATCGGCGACGACAAGGTGCTCGGCGAGTTCCGCGGGCGTGAGGGCGACATCGTCGCCGGCATCATCCAGCAGGGACCGAACCCCCGGATGGTGCACATCGACCTCGGCAGCGTCGAGGCCATCCTGCCGCCCGAAGAGCAGGTGCCGGGCGAGGAGTACACGCACGGCAGCCGCATCCGCGTCTACGTGACCAGTGTGAGCAAGGGTCTCAAAGGCCCGTCGATCACGGTGAGCCGCACGCATCCGGGACTGGTGCGCAAGCTGTTCGCGCTCGAGGTGCCCGAGATCGCGTCGGGGGTGGTCGAGATCGCGAGCCTGGCACGGGAGGCCGGTCATCGCACCAAGATGGCGGTGCGCGCCACACAGCCGGGCATCAACGCGAAAGGCGCCTGCATCGGCGAACTCGGCCAGCGCGTGCGCTCGGTGACCGCCGAACTCAACAACGAGAAGATCGACATCGTCGACTACGCGGACGACCTCGCGACCTACGTGGCGAACGCACTCAGCCCGGCCAAGGTATCAAGTGCCTTCGTCGTCGACGAGGCGACCAAGGCGGTCCGGGCTCTGGTTCCCGACTACCAGCTCAGTCTCGCCATCGGCAAAGAGGGGCAGAATGCGCGTCTCGCGGCGAAACTGACGGGGGCCCGGATCGACATTCAGCCGGATTCCGTCATGGAGGACTAGACTGGATCCCGTCAGAACCTGCCTGGGTTGCCGGCAGCGTGCTCCCCGCCTCTCACTCGTGCGAGTCGTGGCGCGCGACGGACGGGTCGTGGTGGATACCGCGGCTCGGCTTCCGGGCAGGGGCGCGTGGGTGCATCCCGACATGGGGTGCATCGAGAACGCGGTGAAGCGCAAGGCCTTCGGGCGGGCGCTCCGCACGACCGTGGCTGTATCGATTGAAGACATCACCTCACCCCTCACCGAATGGGCTGAAACGACCATGGACAACTGATGAGCGACTCGAAATGAGTTCCCTCACCCTTTGACGTCCGCTCCTGTCAGGAACGGACCCTGACAGGAGAAATGTGGCCAACCCACGCGTACACGAAGTCGCGGCCGAGCTCGGCATCGACAGCAAGATCGCACTCGACAAGCTCAAAGACATGGGCGAGTTCGTCAAGAGCGCATCCTCGAGCATCGCCCCGCCGGTCGCCCGGCGGCTGAAGGCCGCGCTCGAGGCCGAAGGACACGCGGCCCCCGCGAAGGCCCCGGCCAAGCCGGCCGCCAAGCCGGCGGCCGCGAAACCGGCTCCCGCGCCCGCGCCGGCGTCGGCACCCGAGGCCGCAGCGCCCGAGGCGCAGGCCCCCGAGGCCCAGTCGCCCGCCGCGCCTGCAGCTCCCGCGGCACCGGCGGCTGCTGCCGCCCCCGCGGCCGAGGATGCCGCGCGCCCCGCGGCCGGCGGCCCGCGCCCCGGCAACAACCCGTTCGCCAGCACGCAGGGCATGGCGCGCCCCGGCGCACCCCGCCCCGGCAACAACCCGTTCGCGGGCAGCCAGGGCATGCCCCGTCCCGGCGGCGGCGCGATCCCGCGTCCCGCGGCACCCCGTCCCGGCGCCCCGCGTCCGGGCGCGCCGCGTCCCGGCGGTCCCGGACGCCCCGGGGCCCCGTTCCAGCAGCGTCCCGGCGGCCCCGGTCGCCCCGGCGGCGCGGGCGGCGGCTTCCAGCGCCCCGGCGCTCCCGGTGCCGGCGGCGGTTTCGCCGGCCGTCCCGGCGGCGGCGGTGGCCGTGGCCGCGGACCCGGCGGCGGAACCGCCGGTGCGTTCGGTCGCGGTGGCGGCAAGAGCCGCGCCCGCAAGTCGAAGCGGACGAAGCGCGCCGAGTTCGAGATGCGGGATGCGCCGTCGCTCGGCGGCGTCGCGATCCCGCGCGGTGACGGCAGCACGGTCATCCGGATGCGGCGCGGTGCGTCGATCTCCGACCTTGCCGACAAGCTCGAGACACTGACCGGCTTCACGGTGCAGCCCGGTGCTCTCGTCACCGCCCTCTTCGCCCTCGGCGAGATGGCGACGGCGACCGAGTCCCTCGACGACGCGACCTTCTCGATCCTCGGTGAAGAACTGGGCTACAAGATCCAGATCGTCAGCCCCGAGGACGAAGACAAAGAGCTGCTCGAAGGCTTCGACATCGACCTGGAGCAGGAGCTCGAGGACGAGGATGACGACGACCTGGAGATCCGCCCGCCGGTGGTGACCGTCGTCGGTCACGTCGACCACGGTAAGACGAAGCTCCTCGACGCGATCCGTCAGACCAACGTGGTGGCGGGTGAGGCCGGCGGCATCACCCAGCACATCGGTGCCTACCAGGTGTGGACCGAGCACGACGGCATCGAACGCGCCATCACCTTCATCGACACCCCCGGTCACGAGGCGTTCACCGCCATGCGTGCCCGTGGTGCGAAGGTCTCGGACATCGCGATCCTCGTGGTCGCGGCGGACGACGGCATCATGCCGCAGACCGTGGAGGCCTTGAACCACATGCAGGCGGCCGAGGTGCCGATCGTGGTCGCGGTGAACAAGGTCGACAAAGAGGGTGCGAACCCCGCGAAGGTGCGCCAGCAGCTGACCGAGTTCGGCCTCGTGGCCGAGGAGTTCGGCGGCGACACCCTGTTCGTGGACGTGAGCGCCCTGCAGAACAAGGGCATCACCGAGCTTCTGGATGCCGTGCTGCTGACCGCGGACGCCGGGCTGGACCTGCGGGCGAACCCGAACAAGGATGCCCGCGGTGTCGCCATCGAGGCGAAGCTCGACAAGGGTCGCGGTGCCGTTGCCACGGTGCTCATCCAGTCGGGAACGCTGCGCGTCGGCGACGCGATCGTCGCGGGCATGGCGTACGGACGCGTCCGTGCCATGGTCGACGAGAACGGCGAGCCGGTGGATGAGGCGTGGCCGTCGCGTCCGGTGCAGGTGCAGGGTCTGTCGACCGTGCCCCGCGCCGGCGACACCTTCCTGGTGACCGAAGAGGACCGCACGGCCCGACAGATCGCCGAGAAGCGCGAAGCCGTCGAGCGCAACGCCCAGCTGGCCAAGGCCCGCAAGCGCATCTCGCTCGAGGACTTCACCCGCTCGCTCGCCGAAGGCAAGGTCGACTCGCTCAACCTCATCATCAAGGGTGACGTCTCCGGTGCCGTCGAGGCACTGGAGGAGGCGCTGCTCAAGATCGAGGTCGACGACAGCGTCCAGCTGCGCATCCTGCATCGCGGTGTGGGTGCGGTCACCGAGTCGGACATCGACCTGGCGACCATCGACAACGCGATCGTCATCGGCTTCAACGTGCGCCCGGATGTGAAGGCGCGCGAGCGGGCCGCTCGCGAAGGCATCGACGTGCGTTTCTACTCGGTCATCTACGCGGCACTCGAGGACATCGAGCAGTCCCTCAAGGGCATGCTCAAGCCGGAGTTCGAAGAGGTGCAGTCGGGTGTCGCCGAGATCCGCGAGATCTTCCGCTCGTCGAAGGCCGGCAACATCGCCGGTGTCATCGTCCGCAGCGGAACGATCACCCGCAACGCGAAGGCGCGCGTCATCCGTGACGGCGTCGTGGTGGGCGACAACCTGCAGATCGACTCGCTCCGTCGCTTCAAGGACGACGTCACCGAGGTGCGCACGGACTTCGAGGCCGGTATCGGTCTCGGCAAGTTCAACGACATCCAGGTGGGCGACGAGATCGAGACCATCGAGATGAAGGAGAAGGTCCGCGCCTAAGGCGGGGACCGCAGACGAAGCATGCCAGGCCAGGGAGATCGCGCGGCCAAGATGGCCGACCGCATTCGCGAGATCGTCGCGAAGCGGATCGAGCGCGGGCTGCGCGATCCCCGCCTGGGCTTCGTCACCATCACCGACGTGCGGATGACGGGCGACCTGCAGCACGCCAGCATCTTCTACACGGTGTACGGCACCGACGAGGAGCGCGCCGACTCCGCGGCGGCCCTCAAGGCGGCGACCGGCATGTTCCGGACGGAGGTCGGCAAGAACATCACGGCGCGGCTGACGCCGACGCTGGAGTTCATCGCCGACGCGATCCCCGAGAACGCGGCCGCGATCGATTCGCTCCTGCGGGAGGCCGCTCAGCGCGACGCGGAAGCGCACGCCTCTGCGGCATCCGCCCAGTATGCGGGCGACGCCGACCCGTACGTCAAGCCGCGCGAGATCGAGGATGACGAGGACGACTGAGTCGCCCCGTCGCACCGCTCACCACACCGGGAACCACTGGGGTGGCGGGCACGCGGTCCACACCCTCTCGTATTCGCTCTGCGTCGTGAAGACCGGGACCTGCTGCCCGATGTCCCACCCGTCCGCGGAGCCGAACGTCTCGATGTAGACCTGCTCGGACGGCAGCTCGGCGACATCGAACCCCAGGTCGATCATGCATTCGCGCTCGGCGATGTCGAGCTGATACATCTCGCGCAATTGCTCGGTCGTCGGCGTACGCGGCTCGCCGTACCCCAGTTCGTCGACGCACTCCTGCTCGGCCGCCTGGTAGGCGGAGAGCTGCTCGGGCGGGATCCCGGTCTTCTGGTCGCCGCTCGTCACCATGTTGTCGAATGTGGCCACCGCATCCCAGCCGCGGTCCTGGAGGCAGGCGGCCACCCGTTCCGCGTACTCGGCGAGGGGATGCGACGGCCCCGGTCCCGGTTCCGAGGCCGCGCACCCCGCCAGCAGCACGCCTGTCGCGATCAGCGTGAGGACCGGCGCGCCCCGCCTCACAGGTAGTAGCAGCCCGATCCGGCGGAGTTGATCGACCCGGCGGTGGTCCACACCGTCCACGTGCCCGACTTCATGCTCGAGTAGGTCGTTCGGGAGCCGGTGCCGTAGGTGCTCGTCGCCCAGACGTACCCGCCGCCGCTCTGGCCGGTGCCCTGGTAGATGTGACCGTTCAGCCCGGCACTCGCACTGACGCTGCTCGTGATGTAGATGCCGCGGATGCCCGTGCACGAGCGCGACCCGCCCGTCTGGGCGGCGTAGGCGACGCCGCCGACGGACACCAGCAGGGCGACAGCGGTGATTCCGAGAGTGGCGAGCAGCGGCGTGCGCGCCCGGGTGCGTGTGATCGGCATGGTGAGACTCCGTCTCTGTCGGGGGGCGATTCTCAGGCTGGCAATGCTACTTAAGAGTATCGTTAACGGAGGAAAGATCAAGCAAGGGAACGGGTGTCATGCGCACGATGACGATCGGCGTCGCGAGCGTCGCGGCGCTGCTCGGCGGGGCGGCGCTGGGGGCGGCGGGCTTCGCCGTCTTCGCCCCGGAACGGACCGCCGACCCGGGAGCGGATGTCGTCACGGCGACGGTGGCCCCCGGCGAAGTGGGGTCGGCGCTCACCCTGAACACGGTCGCGTCCTGGGAGGCGCTCCCCGTCGGCGTCAACCGGCGGGCGGGCGTGGTGACGTCGATCGCCGTCGCCGATGGCGACGAGGTCGCGGCGGGGGCGGTGCTGTACTCGGTCGACCTGCGCCCCGTGATCGTCGCGACTGGTGCGATTCCGTCGTTCCGCGACCTGGCGAGCGGCACGACGGGCGCCGATGTCGCACAGCTGCAGCAGTTCCTGATCGACTCGGGATACTTCACGGGCCCCGCGGACGGACGGTTCCGCTGGTCGACGGCACGCGCCGTCATGTCATGGCAGCGCGCATCCGGGGTGGCGGCCGACGGTGTCGTGCCGGCCGGCGACCTCGTCTATCTGCCGACGCTGCCGACCCGGATCGTGCTCGACCGCGACCTGCTCGTCGTGGGCGGCTCGCTCGCGGGCGGCGAAACCGTGGTGTCCGCGCTGTCACCAGAGCCCGCGTTCACGATCCCGGCCACCGCTGCGCAGGCCGTCCTCTTCGACCCCGGCATGCGTGTCGAGATCGCGGCCGGTGACGGCGTCACCTGGTCAGCGGTGGTCGGCGAGGTCACGGTGGACGACGAGGGCCAGACGATCGCCCGGCTCGCCGCGGGTGACGGCGGCACCATCTGCGGTACCGAGTGCGGCATCCTGTCGCCCGTCGACGAGACACTGCTCACCTCGCAGGTGATCGTGGTCGAGCCCGTCGACGGCCTTCGCATCCCGACCGCCGCGGTGCAGACCCGAGCCGACCAGTCGACATTCGTGACCGACGCCGCCGGCGCCGACCACGACGTCGTCGTGATCGCGAGCGCGCGGGGGATGAGCATCGTCGAGGGGGTCCGGTCCGGCCTGTCCGTGCGAGTGCTCGGCGCCGAGCAGTGACGGTGCTGCGTGCCGAGGAGCTCACCGTCGGCTACAGCGACCAGCCACCGCTGCTCGAGGGGTGGTCCGAGGTCTTCCACGGGGGAGAGGTGGTCGCCATCACCGGCCCGTCGGGTCGCGGCAAGTCGACTCTGCTCTACATCCTCGGTCTCATGCACCGGGCGCGCGAGGGCCGGCTGCTGCTCGATGGCGAGAACTCCAGCGAGCTCGGCGATGCGCCGCGGGCGCGCCTGCGCGCTCACCGGTTCGGGTTCGTCTTCCAGGATGCGGCGCTCGACGCGACCCGCAGCGTCGTCGACAACGTGCTGGAGACCAGCCTGTACCGGGGCGTCCCGAGATCGGCCATGGTCGCACGTGCACGGCAGCTGCTCGACCGCTTCGACGTCGAGGTGCGCGCCGAGGCGAGACCGGGGCAGGTATCCGGCGGCCAGGCTCAGCGCATCGCGCTCTGCCGTGCGCTCCTGAACGATCCGCGGGTGCTGCTCGCCGACGAGCCGACGGGCAACCTGGACGCGGCGTCGGCGGCGGTCGTGACGGAGGCTTTGCACGATCAGGCGCAGTCGGGCGCAGTGGTGATCGTGGTCACCCACGACCTGGCGCTCGCGGGGCAATGCCACCGGGTCGTGGAGTTGTGATCGCGATGAGGGAGCTGCTCGCCGAGGCGCTCGCATCGGCCGTGGCGCAGCGGGTCGCGTCCGTCGCCACCGTGATCGTGGTGGCCGGGATGTGCCTCGCCGTCGTCCTGACGACGGGCCGCGCCGTCGGAGCCCAGCAGGCCGTGCTCGACACCCTCGATTCGGCGGGCACCCGGTCGATCGTGGTCCGGGCCGCACCCGAGGCCGGCCTGGACTCGAGTGTGGTCGAGCGGATCTCGACCCTCGCCGGCGTCGAATGGGTTGGCGCGTTCGGCCCCGGCGTCGATGTGCGCAATGCGGCCGTCGAGGGCGGCGCACCGGTCGCTCTGAGGCGGCTGTGGTCGCCGGATCCGGCGGCCGTGGGCGGTGCGGGGCAGCTGGGCGCCGCGTGGGCGTCTCCCGCGGCGCTCGAGGTGCTCGGCATGCCGGAGGGGTCCGGTTCCGCCGTCGATGCCGTCGGCAGCAGTGTCGTCGTGACCGGCTCGGGCACGACGTTCGCCAGCCTCGAGCTGCTGGAGCCGCTGCTGTTCGTCCCGGCGGACGCGTCGGACGTCGGAGCGGTGTCGTACCTCGTGGTCGTGGCGGAGCGCCCGGGTCTGGTCGCCCCGCTGTCCGACATCCTGATGCCGATGCTCGACGTCGCCGATCCGTCGGGCATCGAGGTGCAGACGAGTGAGCAGCTGGCGCGACTGCGCGGCCTCGTCGACGGGCAGCTGGGGGCGTTCGGCCGCACCCTGACTTTGTCGATCTTCGCCCTGATGGGCCTGCTCGTCGCTGCCGTCCTGGCGGGGCTGGTCCTGCTCCGTCGAAAGGACTTCGGACGCCGGCGCGCGCTCGGCGCCACCCGCGGCCTGATCGTCGCGCTGCTGCTGACGCAGACCGCCGTCCTGGCGGTGATCGGCGCGTTGATCGGCGTCGGAGCCGCGCTGATCTTCCTCGGTGTGGGCGGCGACCCGCTCCCGGGGGTCGGCTATGCGGCGGGCGTTGCCACGATCGCGGTCGCGACGGCGGTGATCGCCGCACTCATCCCCGCGGTGGTCGCGGCCCGGCGCGACCCGCTGACCGAGTTGCGCGTGCCCTGACGGGACGGGATGCGTCAGTCCTCGAAGGAGATGGACATGTTCGGGTCGCGCTGCGACAGCGGGCTGCGGGTCACGGCGCCGTACAGGTAGTCCACCGGCTCCTCCAGGGTGCCGCCGTGCACGCACTCGAACGCGATGTCGCGCTGGGCCGCGTCGGGGGCATCCTCGACGGTGACCTCGGTGTAGACGTAGACCAGGCCGTCGGTGCGGGCGATCACGTCGGCGCTGCCGTACGGTGCGGGCGTGACCGGCCGGTCGGCGTAGAGCGACTGCGTGACGAGCGCCACGCAGCGCACGTAGGCGTCCTGGCCGGCGAGCGGTGTGCCGGCGGGTGCGACGGGACCGCCTGACGGCGCGGAGCTCGGGGTCGGGGTCGGGGCTGCGGTCGCGGTCCGGGTCGGCTTCGGCGCGGAGCTGGGACTCTCACCCGCCTCGCCGTCAGGGCCACCGCATCCGGTGAGCGCGAGCGTTCCGCCGAGGATGACGGCTCCCATGGTAAGACGCGCGTTCACGGGGCCCAACCTACTTCAGCAGTCTGGAGAGCACACGGTCGGCGAGCGGTTTGCCACCGGTCTGGCAGGTGGGGCAGTACTGGAACGTCGAGTCGCTGAAGATCACCTGGCGCACGGTGTCTCCGCAGACGGGGCACGGCTCGCCGTTGCGCCCGTGCACCCGCAGACCGGATTTCTTCTCCGCCTTCAGCTCGCTCGCCGAGACGCCGTCGGCGCGCGCGACCGCATCGCGCAGGGTGGTCTGCATCGCGTCGTACAGCACCTCGACCTCGTCCGCGGTCATGGCCGCCGGTTTGAACGGCGACATCT
Organism: Microbacteriaceae bacterium; assembly: GCA_050245915.1. Classification (GTDB taxonomy): domain Bacteria; phylum Actinomycetota; class Actinomycetes; order Actinomycetales; family Microbacteriaceae; genus JBDSKH01. The sequence goes on along the minus strand of JBFWWZ010000011.1, from coordinate 7,239 downwards.
TCGCGACATGCAGGATCTCGTCGGAGTAGGCGTTCCCGATCCCCGCGATGGTCGCCTGGTTGCGCAGCACCCCTTTCAGCTGCGAGCGGCCCGCCTGCTTCAGGATGCCGGCGAGCACGTCGACCGTGAACCCCGGTTCCAGCGGGTCGGGTCCGAGTCGCGCGATCCCCGGCACCTCCTGCGGTTCACGCACGACATAGACGGCGAGGCTCTTCTTGGTGCCCGCCTCGGTGATGTCGAAACCGGACCCGTCGTCGAGGACGAGCCGCGCCGCGATGGGTCCTTTGCCGCGTCCGGCGCCGGGGCTGGGGGCGTTGTCACGCCACCGGATCCATCCGGCCCGCGCGAGGTGCACGACCAGGTGCACGGGCGTGCCGCCCGTCTCCGGACCCTCCGCCGTCAGGTCCAGGAACTTGCCATGCCGGTCGACGGCGGTGAAGGCCGCCCCGGCGAACACCGCGGGCGGCGGGTCGTAGGTCTTCAGCGCCGAGAAGGCGGTGACGTCGACGCGCCCGATGGTCCGCCCGATCAGGCGCGCGCGGAGATCGGCGACCAGCGCCTGCACCTCGGGGAGCTCCGGCATGCCCTCAGTCTGCCAGGGTGAATCTCACGCTGCCCGAGGCGATATCGGCTTCGGCGAGTCGTACTCGCACGTCGGCTCCGGGTTCGAGATGACCGTCGCAGACCGCCTCGACGGCCGGCTCGGTCAGCTGCACGGTGCCACCGTCCCTCTTCTGCGTTCCCGACATCCCGCCCGCGGAGAGCACGACCGCGTCGAAGACCTCGCCGATGTGCGGCGCGAGCACCGCCGCCTCGACGGCATCGAGGGTCATCCTGTCGAGCCGGTTCGCCACGTTGTTCGAGCGCGCCATCTCTTTCGGCAGCTCCGGCAGCGCCGTACGGGCCCACTCGGGCACGGGGGCGCCGGTGGACAGCGCGGCGCAGATCGCAAGCCCGTAGCGGTCGACGAGCCGCCGGAGGGGCGCGGTCACGTGGGCGTACGGTGCGCCGACGGCGGCCTGCATGGTCTCCTCGGGTTCGCCGCCGTCGAACGGCGTGTAGCCCGCCCCGCGGAACAACGAGGAGGCGGCGTGCATGATCGCCAGGTGCTTCGGGTCGGTGCCGTCGAGGCGGCGCAGGTAGTCGCCGTAGCGCTCGTCCTCCGGCCAGGGGGTGCCGAGCGCGCGAGCCTGGCGGCGGAACTTGGCGATCGCATCCGGTTGCGCCGGCGGCATGGTGCGCAGGATGCCGACCCCGCCTTCCCGCATGAGGGTGGCGGCGGCCATGCCGGTCATCAGCGACAGCTGCGCGTTCCACGCCTCCACGGGAAGCATCTCGCGACGGTCGAGCGCGTACCTGCCGTCCGTCATCGACACCAGCACCTCGGGGGTCGCGAGGCTCGCGCCGCCGCGTGCCGCTTCGAGTGCCGCGCGTGCCTCGCCGACGTCGCGCAGCATCCCGAGCACCCCGGCGTCGGGGCCGCGTCGCGCCTCGAGGTCGGACTGGGCGGACGTGTAGTCGAGCTGCCGCCTGCTGCGCACCCGCGCGCGCGCGACGCTCGAGCGGATGAACTCGCCACGGGCGTCGAGCACGTGCTCCCAGAGGTAGGCGCTTCGCACCTGACCGGGCAGCAGCGACGCCGCGTCTTCGCTGATCGCCGTCGGGTGCAGCGGGATGCGACCGTCGGCCGCGTAGATCGTCTGCCCGCGGAGGTGCGCCTCGGCATCGATCGCGCCGCCGGGGGCCACGAAGGCGGCGACGTCGGCGATGGCGTAGAAGACCCGCCAGCCGTCCCCCTCTTTCGCGATGGTGAGGGCCTGGTCGAGGTCGGTGGAGCCCGCCGGGTCGATGGTGACGAACTCCAGGTCGGTGCGGTCGTTCTCGGGGAGACGGTGGGAGGCGACGGCCGCGTCCGCCTCGGCGCGGACATCGGGGGGGAAGGTGCGCGAGAGCTCGAGCTCCTCGGGGAGCGTGCGCAGCCGGGCGGAGAGTTCGTTGTGGGCCGCCTCTGTCGTCAGCTTCAGCGGTGTGGACACCAGGTCAGCCTAGGCTGCCCCCATGCGACGCCTGCGCTACTCGATCAACGTCAGCCTCGACGGATGCGTGGATCACGCCGCCCCGGCATTCGGCGTGTACGAGGACGTGCATCGGCACGCCGCGCGCACGGTCGCCGAGGTCGACGCACTGATCTTCGGCCGCACCACCTTCGAGCTGATGGAGTTCTGGCGCTCACCTGGCGACGTGCCGAGCTGGACGCTGCCGTTCGCCGAGGCGATCGGGCCGCAGAAGAAGTACCTCGTCTCCACCACCCGCACCGCGACCGACTGGAACACCGAGAATCTGCGCGGCGACCCCGTCGAGGCGGTGAGGTCGCTGAAGCAGCAGCCGGGCGGGGACCTGCTGGTGGGCGGTGTCCGGCTGCCGCTGGCGCTCGCGGACGCCGGACTGATCGACGAGTTCGAGTTCGTCGTGCACCCGGTGGTGGCCGGCCGCGGGCCGACGCTGTTCGCCGGACTGGCGGAGCCGCTCCGGCTGGAGCAGGTGGGGGCCACCGAGTTCGCGTCCGGGGTGGTGGCGCGTCGCTACGTCCCGTCCGGCAGCGCGTAGCCGCGGGCGGGGTCGCCGGTCACGAGACCGTCGCGCAGGAGGCCGTCGAGCGCCCGCTCGCGCTGCACGGCATCCGGCCACAGCGCCTGGATCACGCCGACGGGCACCGCGGTGTCGCTGGCGCGCAGTTCGCGCAGGATGAGGCCGCGCACCTGCCGGTCGCTGCCCTCGTACCTCTTCTGCCGGGGTGCCGGCGGACCCTCGTAGGGCGGGTAGCCCGCGGCGCGCCAGGCGCACTCGCCGGCGATCGGGCAGGTGTCGCAGCGGGGTGCTCGCGCCGTGCAGACGGTCTGCCCGAGTTCCATGACCCCGGCGTTGGCGAGCCGCGCGCGGTGCTCGTCGCGGGGGAGCAGCGATTCCATCAGCTGCAGCTCGCGTCGGGTCTGGGCCGGCCCGGGTTCCCCGTGGCCTTCGACCCCGCGGGCCAGCACCCGCCGGGCGTTGACGTCGACGACGGGCACCCGCACCCCGTAGGCGAAGGCGGCGACGGCGCGCGCCGTGTACGGCCCGACGCCGGGCAGGGCGAGCAGCGCGGCCACCTCGCGCGGGACGACGTTGCCGTGCTCGGCGGCGATCGCCGTGGCTGCGGCGTGCAGGGCGAGGGCACGCCGCGGGTAGCCGAGCCGGTCCCATGCGCGCACCGCCTCACCCGGCGGCACCGCGGCCAGGTCGGCCGGGGTGGGCCAGCGTGCCAGCCATTCGGCGAGCCGCGGGATGACCCGCGCCACCGGGGTCTGCTGCAGCATGAACTCGGAGATCAGGATGCCCCAGGCCGGGTAGCCCTCGGCCCGCCAGGGGAGGTCGCGGTGACCGCGGTCGTACCAGTCCGCGATCGTGTCGGCGATCGTCACTCCACGCGCTGCAGCAGCCCGAGCACGCGCTCGAGGAACAGTTCGGTGGCGTCTTCGTCGTAGTCGCCGAGGCTGTTGTCGACGAACAGGTGGCCGTCGCCCGGATACAGGAACAGCTCGGCGCCGGCGTCGCGCACCAGGTCGCGAGCGGCGTCGATATCACCCTCGCCGACGAACACCGGGTCGCCTTCGGTGCCGTCGATCTGCAGCGGAACCCCCGCCGGCCACGTCCCGCCGAACTCCTCGGGGGGCACCGCGCTGCCGACGAGGATCGCGCCGAGCGCCCCGGGCCGGTTCTGGGCGAGCTGCTGCGCCGGCATCACCCCGAGGGAGATGCCGAGGTAGACCAGTTCGGCCGGCAGCCCCTCTGCCGCTGCGACGCCCCGGTCCATAGCGGTCTGGAATCCGATCTCGCGGGCATAGGCCATGCCGGTGTCGAGATCGTCGAACGTGCGTCCGTCGTACACGTCGGGGGTGTGGACGATGTGCCCGGCGGCGATCAGCCGGTCGGCGAGTGCGACGACCCCCGGCGTGAGTCCTTGAGCGTGGTGCAGCAGCAGTACCTCCGTCATGCTGCCGAGCCTAGGCTGGACCCATGGCACCGGCATCCCCGAGCCGGCGGGACGTCATCACCTCGCTCGCCGACGAGATCCTGCACAACTACGGGCGCGGTCGCGTCATCGTCGGGATCGACGGCGTCGACGGCTCCGGCACGACGGCTTTCGCGGCCGACCTCGTCGCGCGCCTGCAGAAGCGCGGGCATGCGGCGTTCCACGCGCGCATCGACGATTTCCATGCGCCGCGCGATCGCCGGTACGCCCGGGGCGAGGCCTCCGGTCCTGGGCGGTACCACGACTCGTACGACTATTCGGCGTTCCGGCGCGTGCTGGTGGAGCCGTTCCTGATGGCGGGCAGCACGGGGTTCGTCACCGCGTTCTGGGACTGGCGTCGCGATCAGCCGATCGAGCCGAAGTGGCTGACCGCACCCGAGGACGCGATCCTGGTCGTGAACGGCGTGTTCCTGCAACGGCCCGAGCTGCGCGGCCTGTTCAGCTACGTGGTGTGGCTCGAGGTGCCGTTCGCGGAGGCCTGGGAGCGTCTCGTCGCCGACGATCCGGTCGCGCACGGCGAGGACGCGCGCGCCCGGTCCGAGGCGGGCATCACGCTGTACCTCAAAGAGGTCAAAGCCTCCCAGCTCGCCGACGCCGTGTACGACAACACCGACCCCGAGCACCCCCGCCGGGTCTTCGCCGATTCCTGTTAGACGCTCGCCCGCGCCACCACCTGCCCGGGCGTCAGGAAGGCCCCCGTCCGCTCGACCTCGTGCACCATCTCGACGATCGCGGTGTTGACCGGCGCGTCCCGCCCGTGCTCGGCGGCCGCCGCGACGACGGCCCCGTTCAGGAAGTCGATCTCGGTGAGCCGCCCGCGGCGAACGCTCTGCAGCGTCGACCCCGGGTTCGGCACGTCGCCCATGCGTCGCCGCAGCAGCTTCGGGAACGCCGCCCCGAGCCAGAGGGGCGCGATTCCGATCAGGTTCAGGATGCCTCCCGACACCCCCTGCACGGCACCGAAGTGCACCCCGATCGCACGCGCGATCCGCACCGTCTCCCGCATCGACGCCGTCATCACCCGCAGCAGCCGGCGATCCGCCACCACCTCCTGCACCGAGAGGCCGGTGATCGCCGGGAGGGCGTTGACGTGGTTGATGAGCAGCTTCGTCCACTGGGCGCCCACGATGTCGGGGGTCACCTCGACCTCGATGGCGCCGCCGAGCACCTGCGCCACCGCGGTCAGGGTCTCGGGCGTGCAGCCGGGGCCTGCTCCGAGGATGAGCGGGTTGCCGCCGGTGACGGTGACGACGCCGGGGGAGACGTAGGACGCGGCCATCAGCGCGAGCCCGCCGATGAGCGGGGAGCCGGGGAGCTGTTCGTGCGCGACACGGAGTCCGCCGAGACCGTTCTGCACGACGACGAGGGGGACCCCCTGGAGGGCCGTCGCGGCGTCGCGGAGGGCGCCGGCGGCATCCTGGGCTTTGGTCGCGAGGATGGCGAGTTCGGGGGAGGAGATCCCGGTCGCGACGTGCGCGGTGTACTCGCCGTAGCCCCCGGTCAGCCGCAGCCCGTGTTCGCGGATCGCGTCGAGGTTCTCGCCGCGGGCCGTGACCTCGACCTGGTGCCCGGCGCGTGCGAGAAGGGCCGCCAGCGTTCCGCCGACGGCCCCTGCTCCGAGCACTGCGATGCGCATGGCTCGAGCCTAGGCGTCGATCAACTCCCGCTCGACGGTCTCGATCGGGCCGGTCTCGGCGGGGCGGCCGCGCCCGGCGGGGAGGAAGAGCGACGCGATCGCGGTCGCGAGCAGCACCGCTCCGCCGACGGCGACGGCTGGGATGGCGGCGTCGACGTAGCCGGTCGGGGTCAGCTCTCCGCCGGCGCCGGTGAACACGGCGGTCAGCACGGCGATGCCGAGAGCCACGCCGATCTCGCGGACGGTCGAGTTCGTGCCGGAGCCTTTCGCGGTATCGTGCGGAGCGAGGTTCGCCAGCACCGCGGTCGACGAGGGGGCGAACACCAGCGACATGCCGAGTCCGGCCGCGATGAACGCCGGCAGCATCGTCGTGTAGGGGGTGTCCGCCGCCATCGTCGCCGACAGCCAGAACAGCCCGGCCGCCTGCAGGGCGAGGCCGATCACGATGAGCAGACGGGTGCCCACCCGCGGCATCAGGATGCCGGCGATCGGTGCGACGACCATCGGCGCCATGGTCCACGGGGTGGTCTGGATCGCCGCCTCGAGCGGGCTGCTGCCCTGCACCACCTGCAGGTATTGGATGAGGATGAACACCGCGCCGAACATGCCGAAGCTGAACCCGAATCCGACGACGTTCGCGATCGAGAAGCTGCGGTCGCGGAACAGCCGGAGCGGCAGCAACGGCGCAGCGGTGCGGTTCTCCCACCAGAGGAACACGGCGAGCAGCACGCCACCGCCGATCAGCGAGCCGAGTACCTCGAACGAGTCCCAGCCCGCGTCGTTGCCGCGGACGATGCCGAACACCAGGCCGAGCACGCCGACGCCGGCGAGCAGCACGCCCAGGATGTCGAGGCGCACCTTCGCGCCGAACGTGTTGGGCAGCACCCAGAGCACGAACGGGATCGCCAGGATGCCGACGGGGACGTTGATCCAGAAGATCGCCTGCCAGTTCCAGCCTTCGACGACGGCGCCGCCGATGAGCGGTCCGGCGGCGACGCCGAGGCCGGCGATGCCGCCCCAGATGCCGATGGCCAGCGGGCGGCGCCGGGACTCGACGGCGCCGGAGAGCAGGGCGAGCGACAGCGGCATGATGCCGGCGCCGCCGATGCCCTGCAGGGCGCGGGCGATGATCAGCTGGGTCGGGTCGGTGCTGAGCGCGGCGAAGACCGAGGCGAGGGTGAAGACCGCGATCCCGGCGATGAACACGGTGCGCCGCCCGAAACGGTCGCCGATCGCGACGGTCATCAGGATGAGGCTGGCGAACACCAGTGTGTAGGCGTTGATGAACCACTGCAGCTCTTCGACGGTGGCGCCGAGGTCTTCGTGGATCACGGGGAGGGCGTTGGTCATGACCAGGTTGTCGAGCGTGGCCATGAACATCGGGATGCCGGTGGCGAGAACCACCAGCACGAAGGGGATGCGGCGCGTGGGCACGGTTGCTCCAGACTCTCGGAGGACAGGTTGTAATCGAATGATTACCTGAATGTAGTAATCGACTGATAACATGTCAAGCGTGACGGTCACCGAGGCTCCC
>JBFWWZ010000010.1:0-72373 GCA_050245915.1 Microbacteriaceae bacterium | reverse complement strand
GATGTCTCCCAGACCGACGGCGAATCCCTCCCCACGACGCCTGCGCCGGTGTTGTTGGAGGGCGAAGCCCCCGCAGGGCTCTGGGACGGTCTCGCCGCGCAGATTCGAGCAGCCGGGTTCGAGGTCGTCTCGGTGCTGGACGAGATGGCGATCATGGGTGCGAACGGCATGACCGACCACGAAACCCGGACGGTGTCGGTACGGGAGAACATGTCGCCTGCGGCGCAGGTGAAGACGCTGGCGCACGAGCTCGCGCATGTGATGATGCACGATCCCGACGACGTGGAGGTGCGGCAGCACCGCGGTATCCGCGAGGTCGAAGCCGAGTCGGTGGCGCTGATGATCGGTGCCGCGCACGGCATGACCACTGACGGCTACACGATCCCGTACGTCTCGACCTGGGCGGCCCGCGCCGATGACAAGGAGCCCGCGCAGATCGTGCAGGCCACCGGCGAGCGGGTGCGCAAGGCGGCGCTGGCGATCCTCGATCAGCTCGACACCCCGCAGCTCGGCGACGGTACCCCTCCCGGGCTCGAACGCGACACCCCAACCACGGAGAAGCCGACCCGCGCGGCGGCTCGGCAGGTTGAGCCTGACCGGCCACATGCTGCACCGGTGTTGGCGGGACGGGGGCTGTGATGCCTGACCCCTTCGACGTTCTCGCCGCACTCATCCGCGTAGACCGCACCCCGGACCTCGCAGCGGCAGCGCGCAGTCTCGCAACGGCCGGAGTACCCGTGTTCCCGTGCCAACCGGATGGGAAGCGGCCGCTCACCCGCCGAGGGTTCCTCGACGCGACCAGCGACCTCGCGCAAGTCGCCAAATGGTGGTCGCGCACCCCGGATGCCAACCTTGGCCTCCCCACCGGCGCACCGTCGGGTGTCGTCGTGGTGGACGTCGATGTGCACGGCCCAGTCGATGGCCGCGCTGCCTGGCATCGGACCTCGTCCGAGGGGCTGGTGGATGGGGCGGGTCTGCTGGTGCGGACCCCGACCGGCGGCACGCACGCCTACTTCCCAGCCGCCCCAGGCACCGAGCAGCGGTCGTGGCAGGCCGCAGGTGCCGGTGTCGATTTCCGGGGCGACGGCGGCTACATCATCGCCCCACCCTCGCTCCGCACCATCGATGGCACCGTGCGGCGCTACGAGATCGCCGACCTCGCTGCGCACTCCGTCGGACCCGTCGATGCCGCACGGCTCCGCGACTTTCTCGACCCCCGACCGACTCCGGCGACGCGAAACAGCGACGGCGCGACCGCGACAGTGGATGCCGAACGGCTCGCCTCTTGGGTCGCTGGGCGCGGTGAGGGCGAACGGAACCGGGGCCTGTTCTGGGCCGCGTGCCGCCTCGCCGAAAACGGCACCCCACCCTCCGACACGCTCGATGCACTCGGCCCAGCCGCTGCGCAGGCCGGACTCAGCGAGCGGGAGATCGCCACGACCGTACGTTCGGCCTACCGCGCCACGATGCCCGAATCGACTTCTGCCGGTCGGGCACTGAGTACGGGTCGATGGTGCAGCCGCTCCGCAACATCGCCGGTGGCCTCTGTCGGGAGGGCGGGGCTGTGATGCGTGAGACGAGTCCGCGACGGTGGGCTGCGGGGACGGCAGTGGCGGGGACGGTGTTCATCGCCGCTGGGGCGTTCTGGCTGTCGTTCACCTCACTCGCCGATCTTGCCGCGCGTTCGGGGATCGGGACCGGGCAGGCGTGGGCGTGGCCGCTGATCGTGGACGGCATTATCGTCGTCGCGACCGTCGCCGTCGTCGCGCTCGCCGGGCAACGCTCCGCCTGGTACCCCTGGGCACTCCTGACCGGTGGCGCGCTCGTCTCGGTCACCGCGAACGCAATCCACGCCGTTGTCGCCGCCGACGCCGACGTACCCAGCATCCTCGCCGCCTCCGTCGCAGCCGTACCCCCGGTCGTGCTGCTCGCGATCACCCACCTCACCGTCATCCTCACCCGCACCCCAAGTGCCGCACCGGAACCAGAGACGCCGGACCGACACGAGGTCGCCGTGCTCGCCGAGACCTCAGCTGAGCCAGCGCGGGGCGAACTGGAAGCAGCATCCGCATCCGTTGCCGTCCCTGAGCTGGCGTCCGCGCCTACCGACGTCGATTCCCTCGATCCGGCGGATCGCCGAGCGTTGGGGCGGGAGCTGCGTGAGGCGGGGTGGTCGAACAAGCGGATCGCCCGCGAGCTCGGCGTGCATCCCTCGACCGTGGGCCGCTGGTTCGCCCCCGCACACCTTCCCACTGACATCACCGAGTCCGCCGACGAGCGGGAGGAGACAACCCCATGAACACCACCGACGGCCCGCAGCACACCGACCCCCGCCATGATCCGCAGCACGTCGTGCCGACCCCGGGCGACGAGGCACTCTCGGTCCCTCGCGACGGCCCCGACGCTGCCGTCGAGGCCTCGACCACGTCGGAGGCGGTGCGTGCGGCGCAGGTTGCCCGCACCGAGAAACAGCACGCCGCCGTCGTGGTTCGTGGTCGGGGTGTGGAGTGGGTGCGACCGACCGATCTGATGGCCCGGCATTCGGCGAACGTCGCCGGGCGCGGCCTGGACTTCCAAGCCGAACTCGCCCGCCGCACCCGCACACCCTTGCGGATCGGGATGCAGGCCGCGCGCGACCGCGCACGTCGCCTGCCACCGATCACGGCGTTCGGCCGGCACACAGTCACCACGTCGGCCCCGACACGGCCTGGGGTCGGGATCGGATGAGGGTGGCAGGTCATGGTCCAGACGGCAACCACCGCAGGATGGGCGCGTTCGTGGGAGCGGGCGCGCACCTACCTGCCAGGAGGTGCCGACACCATGACCACAACCACCAACCCCAGCACCGAGTCCTCGCGGGAGGATTTCACGACCGGCGAGGGCCTGCGCGCCTTGCTGCACCGGCTCCACCACGGTGGTGAGGATGCCTGGGTCAATGATCCGGTCGCGCGCGATCTGATGGAGTTCGCCGCCGAGAAGTACAAGGCACTGGCGCGCAAACACCGCCTCGATACCTGGGAGGCGGTCGCGGCGGCGTTCGACGCAATGCAGAACCGCTCCACCCTCGAAGCCGACGACCCGTGGGCGATCATCACCCACGCCGTGCGGATCACCTGCATCTACGAAGAACGCGCCCAAGGCCTCCTCTGCTCGGTGCATCAGGCACGCCGCTCCCACGTCTCCGCGTTCCACGACCCCGAACGGTTCTCCGACCGCGACACCGCACTGTCCGACTACCACCCCGCCTTCCACGTCTCCGACGATCTGCCCAGCGACCTTGAGGCCGATCCGCATGATCTGTTGGGTTCGGCGCAGGCCTGCATGTCGGCCACGTCGGCGGCAGAGGACGCGATCGCGCTGCTGTGCCTGCTCGACTGGCCGACCGACACCGCGCGGGCCTCGGTCGAGCACGTCTGCGGCGCACTCACCAAAGCCGGAACCCGCCAGTCCGCCTACGAGGCGCTGCGTAGGGATCGGCACGCCCGCGCGCTTCTCGACCTGCCCCGCCGCACCTGGACCGCGCTGCTCAGAGCTTTGCTCGGGAACCCGCACCCCGCCTACGCGGCGACGAGTGCGGGTCGTGGGGTGCTGCTGCGGCTCCTTCTCGGCGAGACCTTGGAACTACTGCTGCGCGACGACGACCTGATCCTCGCCCTCGCACTCGCCGCACCCAGGCATCGGGGCGGTGAGCCGCGATGACCGACACGGAAACGGGAGTGCAGCTCGACCGGGCCGTCGATTCCCTGATCGTCGGCACCCGTCACCGCACCGACCTCGGAGACCTCGACGCGCTCGCTACGTCCATCGACCGCGACGGCCTGCTTCAGCCGTTGACGATCACCATCGACGGCGTGCTCGTCTGCGGGGCGCGTCGTCTGGCGGCGATCAAGATGCTCGGCTGGCGCACCGTCAGCGTCTGGGTACGCGGCGGCCTCTCGGACCGGCTCGGGAAACTCCTGGCCGAGCAGGACGACAACATGCTCCACAAGCCCTACAACCAGCTCGAAGCGGCTGGCCTGTACCGCGAGATCAAGGAAGTCATGGCCGAAGATGCCGCCCGACGCCAAGCCTCGACGCGGTTCAGCGCCGAGAACCAGCCGGGAGATGACGGTGGTGGAAAATTTCCACTACCGTCGAACGGCCCTACCGGGAAGGCGCGGGAGCAGGCGGCGGCGATGATCCCCGGCGGCGCGTCGTACAAGACGTTGGAGAAGGTCGGCTACATCGAAGAGATCGCCGCCAACCCCGCCCTACCCGAGACCTTGCGTGCCGAAGCCGCTGCCGCGTTGCAGCGGATCGAATCAGGCGACCCGGTGCATCCCCTCTACCTGGCGATCCGCGAGTCTGCCGATGCTGCGCGTGAGGTGCGGGAGGCGACGATGCACGCCCTCGCCGAGGGTGCCGTCGCCCGCGCCAACGCGATGAGGAAGGGCAAGAAGCCCAAGCCCCGTCCCAAGCCGCTCGTGCCCGACGACGCGCCGCCGGTGCGGTATCCGGTGCGGGCGTTCGTCCTGACTTGGGGCGAGCTCGCAGGCTGGTGGACCCACTACGACATCGACGTGCTCGCCGTCGAGCTGACCGACGACCAGTACGAGAACTTCCTCACCGTCGCCGAAGCCACCGCCCGCTTTGCCGACGACCTCCGCACCGCACGCGACGCGCACGGAGCACAGCCGATCCTGCGCGCACTCTGAGGTCTCGCCACTCTGCCGGTGGCGGGTGTGTACCTGCCAGGCATGAGCCCTGCACCCACTGATCCCCGAGCCCGCCGCCGACTCGTCGCCCTCATCGCCGCTGGCATCGTCCTGCTGCTCCTGGCTGGGGTCGGCGTCTACGGACTCCTCATCGGCCCCCGCATCACCAGCGCCGACGATCCGCGCCCCGAGCCGTCGCCAACCGTGCCCACGGCCCCGTCGCCGGGGCCGTCAACGCCGTCGTTGCCGCAGGTTCCAGCGGTGCCGCGCTCGAACGATCCCGTCGCCTTCGCCGAAGGTGTCGCCACCACCTTGTTCGCGTGGGATACCGGCTTGGGGTTGTGGCCGCTGGACTACACCTCGGCGATCCTCGCCGTCGGCGACCCCTCCGGGGACGAGCAAGCAGGTCTGGCCTCCGACACCTCCGCCTACCTGCCGAACCGGGACGCCTGGATCGAACTACGCCAGTACGCCACGACCCAGCACCTCGTCATCGACACCTCGTTCGTCCCTGACGCGTGGGCCGACGCGGTCGCGCAGGCGCAGCCGGGGCAGATCGCACCCGGCACGACCGCGGTCACGATCGAGGGCACCCGCCACCGCTCCGGCATCTGGAACGGCCAGCCCGTCACCTCCGCGCATCCCGTCTCGTTCACCGTGTTCGTGGTCTGCGCCCCGACTTACCCGACCTGCCAGCTGTTGCGGCTGTCCCAGCTCGACAACCCCCTGCGCTGAGGTGCCGCCGTGTTCCGCAAAGCCGCCATCGCCGCCCTCGCATTCATGTTCCTCTCGCCGTCCGTCATCCTGCTCGGGATCGGGGCACTGATGAACCCAGCCGCCGCAAACTGCGCCACCACAACAGGCACCGTCCACCTCGGTCCTGTACCGGACTCGCTCACCGTGACGACCGCCAACGGTGAGACGTTCACCCTGAACCGGCAGCAGCTCACCCACGCCGCCACGATCATCGCCATCGGCAACAGCACCGACGGCGTAGGACGGCCGGGAATCAAGATCGCGCTCATGGCCGCACTCACCGAGTCCACCCTGAGAATGCTGTCGAACACCGGCGCCTACCCCGAGTCCGCGAACTACCCCAACGACGGCAACGGCTCCGACCACGACTCCCTGGGCCTGTTCCAGATGCGCCCACAGTCGGGTTGGGGCACTGTCGCCGCACTCATGGACCCCACCTATCAAGCGCGAGCGTTCTTCGGCGGGCCGACCGGCCCGAACTACCCGAGCCCGCGCGGTCTGCTCGACGTCCCCGGCTGGCAGCAGATGGACCCCGGCGAAGCCGCCCAAGCCGTCGAGGTCTCCGCCTACCCCGACCGCTACCGCAACTACGCACCCGTCGCCGACACCATCCTCACCACCCTCACCACAGGCAGCTCCAGCACGACACCGGCGGCGGCCGCTGGCCCAGCATCCTTGTCGTCGGGGGTGGTGTTCCCACTCCCGGAGGCGACCTGGGTGGCGACCTCGCCGTTCGGGATGCGCGTGCATCCAATCACCGGCGAGTACAAGCTGCACACCGGCGCGGACTTCGCAGCACCCGACGGCACCCCAATCCTCGCCGCCGCCGACGGCACCGTCACCGTCGCCGAGTTCACCAGCGGATACGGCGGCCTCATCGTCATCGAGCACACCATAGGCGGCCAGAAGCTCGCCACGGCGTACGCGCACATGTGGCAGCACGGCATCCACGTCAAAGCGGGCGACCAGGTACGCGCAGGGCAGCACATCGGCGATGTCGGCTCCTCTGGCTACTCCACCGGAGCGCACCTGCACTTCGAAGTCCGTCAAGGCGGAACGAACGGCGACTTTGTCGACCCCGCCGCCTGGCTCAACCAGCACGGAGCCGCGAACCTCCCCGAAGCGACCAGCGGATCACCCGCCGCCTGTCGTGCGGCTGGCACCGCTGGACCGCCAACGGGTGTCGATGGCGACCCTGACCGGCTCGTCGACGATCCCACCACCGGCGGGAAGATCACCGCCCGGCTGCTGCACCTCTACCAGCAGACTCTCGCCGCCTACCCCGACACCGGCTGGGGCTGCTACTCACCGCGCCCCGGCACCAAGTCCGAGCACCCCCTCGGGCGGGCGTGTGACATCACCTTCGGCAACCAGATCGGCCAACGCCCCAACCCCGCCCAGCTCGACGCCGGATGGGCCGTGACGAACTGGATGAAAGACAACGCAGGCGTCCTCGGCGTCGAATACCTCATCTGGCAACGCCGAATCTGGTCCGTCAGCCGCGACGCCGACGGCTGGCGACCCTACAACGGCGGCGGCATGCACGATCCCGCCTCGATCACGGGAGGTCACTTCGATCACCTGCACGTCACAGTGAAAGCAGGGTGACCACAATGGGCGTCTTCCCGGACTTCGACGGCCTCGGCGGCATCGGCGACCTTCGCGCCGTCGTCGGCGCGCTCCTCACATTCGTGCTCATCGTGGCGGTGCTCATGCTGATCGTCTCAGCGATCGTGTGGGCCATCGCATCCGCCCACGGCAACTACTCCACCGCAAGCAAAGGCCGCGTCGGCGTCCTCGTCTCCGTCGGTGCCGCAATCCTCGCCGGAGCCGGTGTCGCCTGGATGAACTCGCTCATCAACCTCGGCCAACAACTCTGACTCGCCGTTCCGACGATGCCCACGCCCGCGCTGGCGTGGGCATCGCTGTCTCTCGCTTCGGGTAGGAGGGCGCACCTGTGGCGTGTACCCCGACTGCGCATCCGCGCTGCCGGGCCGCCGCTCGCCAAGGAGACCCACCGTGTTCGATCTGCTCACCACTACCGTTCTGCCCGTCGTCGGCCTGGTGCCGATGGACATCAACATCGACCCAAACACCAACGGGCTGCCGGGGATCAACCAGTTGCGCACCATCGTCGGCGCGGTGATGACCATCGGTCTGATCCTCTCCGTCCTCGCGCTGATCGTCTCGGCGATCGTGTGGGGCTTCGGCGCGAACAGCAGCAATCCGCACCTCGCCAGCAGGGGGAAGATCGGCGTCCTCGTCTCCTGCGGGGCGGCGGTGATCTGTGGCGCGTCGGTGACGCTCATCAACTTTTTCTGGAACGTCGGCCAGCAAGTCTGACCTGATGTCGCTGAGAGGGTTGGTGGTTCGTGATGAGCGTGTGCGACATCCCGGTGATCTCCTCGGTCTGCGATGCCGTAGGCGAAGGAGCTGCCACGCTAGTGGCGGCCCCGTTCGACTGGCTCGCCCAAGCCATGGGGGCTGCTGCGGGCTGGTTGTTCGAGGCGGTCTGGTCGGTGTTCGACACCACCACCCTCGTCGATGTCACCCGGCCGGGATACGTCTCGGTCTACAACCTGCTGTTCGGTGTCGCGGTGTTCGTGATGCTGATCTTCTTCTGCCTCCAACTCATCACCGGCCTGATCCACCGCGACCCCACCGCACTTACCCGCGCAGCCCTCGGCCTCGCCAAGTCCGTGCTCGGGTCGTTCGTCGTCATCACGTTGACGGCTCTCCTGCTGGAGGTGGTCGATCAGCTGTGTATCGGGATCGTCCAAGCCGCAGGCGAGACCACCGAGTCGATGGGCGACAAGATCGCCCTCCTCGCGACCGGCCTGGTCGGGATCAACATCGCCGCTCCCGGTGTCGGGGCGATCATCACGATCTTCATGGCCGGCCTCGCGATCACCGCTGCCGCCATCGTCTGGCTCTCCCTCCTCGTACGCAAAGCCCTGCTGCTGGTCGCGATCGTGTTCGCCCCACTCGCCTTCAGTGGCGCGTCGTGGGACGCCTCGCGGGGTTGGATCGGGAAGTGGGCGATGTTCGTCGTCGCGCTGATCTGCTCCAAGCTCGTGCTCGTCGTAATGTTCCTCGTTGCGATCACCCAAGTCTCCGCACCCATCGACGCCGACCTCGCCTCGATCAGCGACCCCATCGCGGGGATCGTGCTGATGGCGATGGCCGCGTTCGCGCCCTACCTGACGTACAAGTTCATTGCGTTCGTCGGTTTCGACATGTACCACGCGATCGGCTCCGAACAAGATGCCAAACACGCTCTCAACCGGCCCGTCCCCGTCCCCGGACGCGGCGCGGGCGGCGGCGCGGAGCCGAAGAAGGTACTCGATGGTGCAGGCAACAGCGGTGGAGGTGGCGGCGCGGGCCGTGGAGGCGGTGGGAGCGCGCCACCCGCGCCGAAACCGACGCCTGTATCCTCGGCCGGAAGCGGGGCTGGCGCATCGGGTGGAGGTGCCGCTGCGTCCGGTGGCGGTGCTGCGGCCGCTGGACCTGCCGCTGCCGCCGTGGTCGTCGGGGCGCAGGTCGCCAAGGGAGCCGCCACCGCCGGGCCGAAAGTCGGAACCGCTCTGGGCACCCAGGGCGAGCACGCTGCGGATGCCGCCGCTCAGACACCACCGCCACCGCCTGCCGCTCAGACCCCAGCTGCGCCTGCTCAGGTCGCTCAGCCATCGTCGAGTCCGGCCCCGCCCGCGCCAAGGAGCGATCCCGCCCCGCCGCCACCAGCGCCGAAGCCCACACCGCCTGCGCCGCGAGCGCCGAAGGAGTAGACCCGTGACCTCGAACCAGAACCAGCGAAGCACGGGCGATCTCGTGCCGGTGAAGTTCTCCCGCCTCACCCGCCGCGGCATCCTTCTTGGGCTGTCTCTGACGCAGCTCATCACTCTCGCTATCGGCGGTGCCACACTGATCGTCGCGTTCTATGCAGGAGGCGGGATGCTGCTCGCATACACCGCACCCGTCTGGGTGCTCTCGGCTGCGCTGACCTGGATACCCATTGCAGGTAGGCCCATCGTCGAATGGCTGCCCGTGACGTGCTGGTGGCTGTGGCGCACCACCGGCGGCCAGCTCCTGTACCGGCGCAGGATCGTCACACCCCGCCCGGTCGGGACGCTCGCGCTGCCTGGGGACATGGCACGCCTGCGGGAGTTCAACGACCCTGACACCGGAGCCGGGATGATCCACGACCCCCACGCCGGCACTCTGACCGTGGTCTGTGAGGTCACCCATCCCGCGTTCGTGCTCCTCGACCCCGGCGAGCAGGAACGCCGCGTCACCTCCTGGGGTCGCGTGCTCGCCACCGTGTGCCGCTCGGGCCGCGTTGCCACGCTGCAGGTCCTGGAGCGGACTCTGCCGGATTCCGGAACCGGGCTGGCCGAGTGGTGGGCCGCGCACGGTACGCCCGACGGATCATGGGCGGCCGACACCTACGCCGAGCTGATCGAACGTGCTGGACCCGCCGGTGAACGTCATGCCACCACGTTGTCTTTGTCGCTCGATATGAGGGCTGCGGCGCGGCAGATCAGAACCGCCGGCGGCGGCATCCGAGGTGCGGCGAATGTGCTGCGTCAGGAGATGAACACGCTGGTTGCGGCGCTGCGCTCCGCCGACCTCGCACCCTCGGGCTGGCTCAGCCCAGGGCAGATCGCCGTCATGCTGCGCTCCACCTACGATCCCGCCATCGCGGCAACCCTGGAGCGCCACGGCCAACTCGGCCAGTCGCTGGCCACGGCGGGCCCGGTCGCGGTAACCGAGACATGGGGCCGGTTGCGCACCGACTCCGCCCACCATGCCGTGCTGTGGGTCAGCGAATGGCCCAGGTCGCTGGTGTATCCGGGTTTCTTGTCGCCGGTGCTGCTGTCCACCGGTATCCAGCGGTCGTTCTCGCTGATCTGCACCCCGATGCGCTCCGATCAAGCTGCCCGCGACATCCGCAAGAAGAAGGTCGAGCACATCTCCGACCAAGCCCAACGAGCGAAGATCGGCCAGATCGAGGACGCCTCACAGACCGCCGAGTACCACGACGTGCTCCAACAGGAAGCCGACCTCACCGCCGGCCACGGCATCCTCCGCTACACCGGACTCATCGCCATCTCCGCCCCGACCGTGGAGGAACTCGACGCCGCGGTCGCTGCGATCGAGCAGGCCGCGATCCAGGCCTCCTGCGAGACCCGTCTGCTCGTTGGACAGCAAGCCGCCGCGTTCACCGCAGCCGCGCTGCCGCTGTGTCGCCGCGTATAGACAGCAGTACGCGGGAGCCGTTCAGTCGAGTTCTCGGGGTAGCTGTTGGAACTCGACCTGGGTGGGACGGCGAACCCTCGCGAGCACGCTTGCCAGCTCTGCCAAGGTCTCTTCGCTGAGCATCGAGGGATCGGTGACCATTCTGGACATCAACTCGCGCACCTCGTTGGGCGGTAGCTCCGCGAGCCTAGCCTCAACCTCAGCGACACCCTCTGCATTGATGATGTCCGCGCTCCGAACCAACCGCATCTGTTCCTCACTGAATGCGCGCGCAGCCATCGCTGCGAGATAGCGAGCCTGAGCCTCGGCGCTCGACATCTTTGGGCGAGACACGGATACGGCACCTTCAGACGGAGTCTGATCGGAGGTCTCCGTGTGGAGGTCAGCGTTCAGCAGAGCACGGTTGGCCTTCGACGCACCCTTCGGACGCGGCTGGAACAACCGTGCGCGTTGTTCACTCACAAACGGACGAACTGATTCCGCCCACCACTTCTTGACGTGCGGCTTTGCCCGATCGATTCCCTTGGCCAAGAACGCGACAAGGACCTCGCCGATGAGGTCGGCCAGCTCCTGCTGTTCTGGCGTGAGACGCCTCTCTTCAGCCGGAACGTAGACGTGCTCTGTCACGTATTCCGTGACGTAGATGGGGTCGGGGTCAACCTCGTCTGCGGGAACGAATCGTGCGCTTCCTTTCAGGCTGCCGTCGGCATCGAACAGGTTCTGATGAAGCCCGCCCTCCTTCTTGCGTCCGGGCGTCAGGTCATCGTCGTCCCACTCGTAGTAGCCCGGAATACGTCCCACGCGGCCATGCTATCGGGCGGGTCAGTGAGCCACCGGAGAAGAGGACGGCTCAGCGCACCTGCTTGGCACACGATGCCAGGAGGTCCATGATGCCCACGTTCTTTGACTCCACCGCCGATGCCGCTGAGGCGTCCGAGGCACTGCGGGGTCTCGCGCACGCGAGCCGTACGTTCGATCAGCCCGCTCAGATGTACGGGGTGATCGGTGACCTGTCCTCGGGGATGCGGTCGCTCCACCAGGTGCTGGAACAGCTCGCCGACGTGCACGAGCGGAAAGCCGCGCACGCGTTCAACGACGACGGCGACCACACAGCCGGGGTCCGGGACGCTCTCACCACGGCCGAGGAGCTGCGACACTCGGCGCGTCTGGTGGATCAGGCCTACGACCGGCTCGCAGAGGGATTCATCGCGGCGGGGCGGATTGCGTGGCACCCCGAACCCGCCGTCGAAGAGGCGGCGCCGTCGCGGTGGATCACCGTGGTGTTCCTCCAAGGAGATGAGGCCGACCGCCCGTTGCGCATCCTCGGCGAGCTGGGGCATGTCGATGCGGTGGACTACCTCGCGCAGTGGGACTACGGCGAGGAGACCACCCAGGCGGCACTTGAGAACGGGTACGTCTACGACGAACCCGGCGAGGGCACCAACGACCGGGTGTTGATCTCCGGTGACTACGCCTTGGTCGTCAACCCGTACGTCGGGTACGTCTCACTGCTGCGCCGCCACCCCGAACCCGACGCGAGCGCAGAACCGATCGACGAGTCGTCGCCGACACGGGACGGGCCGGAGCTACTGGTGTCGTATTCCTCTCCGGGTGCTCCGCAGCGTCGTGACGTGCCGCCAACGAAGCAGGGGCGGTCGTGGTTCGAGCCAGCGAAGATCACGGCGGTCAAGCAGGCCCGGGGGCTCGAACTGTGAACCAGGATCGTGAGCGGCTGCACACTGCCGTGCTGGTCGCGCCGTCGAAGGAACGCCGCAAGCTCCGCAAACAGCGCCGCCACGCCGAAGCCCGGCTACACGCCGAGCAGCGCAAGACCGAACTCGCCGCCGCGAAAGCACGGGCTGAGGCTGAGCGGGCGGAGCGACGCGCCACGATCTACCTGCCGAGGAGTGGCGAGGCGGGTGCGGCGCAGCTCAGGACGCCGGCGCGGTTCCGGCTCCCGCGCCATCAGGACACCTCTGCGACCTTGGCGGGGGCGTACCCGTTCGTCGCCGAAGGCGGCCTCGGTGCCGATGGGGTGTTCGTCGGGCAAGACCTCTACTCGGGCGGTTCGTTCGTGTACGACCCGTGGGTGCTGTACGCGCGCGGCATCATCACCGCCCCCAACGTTGTACTGGCGGGGATCGTCGGCTCGGGCAAGTCCTCTCTCGCGAAGTCGCTGTACACGCGGTCGCTCCCGTTCGGGCGGCGGGTCTATGTGCCGGGTGATCCGAAGGGTGAGCACACTGCGGTCGCTGAGGCCGTCGGCGGTCGCGCCATCGTCCTCGGCCACGGACTCAACACCCGGCTGAACCCGTTGGACGAAGGGCACCGCCCGTCCGGGTTGTCGGATGAACAGTGGGCCTCCACCGTCGCCGCGCGCAGGCGCGACCTGATCGGCGCGCTCGCGGAGACCGTGCTCGCGCGGGGGTTGTCGCCGTTGGAGCACACCGCGATCGACCTGGCGCTGACGCAGACGGTGCGCGAGAACGAGGTACCGATCCTGCCGATGGTCGTTGACCGCATCCTCAACCCCAGCACCGACACCGACGGACGCCTCGCCGAAGACGGCCGCCTCGTCGGCCACGCACTGCGGCGTCTGGTCGCTGGTGACCTCGCTGGACTGTTCGATGGACCCTCCACGGTGAAGTTCGATCCGACGCTGCCGATGATCTCGCTCGACCTGTCGCGGGTGACGGAGAACTCGACGCTGATTTCGGTGTTGATGACGTGCTCGTCGGCATGGATGGAATCGGCACTGTTGGACCCGAATGGTGGGCAGCGGTGGGTGATCTACGACGAGGCCTGGCGTCTCATGTCCCACCCCGCGCTGCTGCGGCGGATGGACGCGCACTGGCGACTCGCGCGGCACTACGGGATCGCGAACATGCTGATCTTCCACAAGCTCACCGACCTCGACAACGTCGGCGACCAAGGCTCCGCCATGCGCTCCCTCGCCAACTCGTTGCTGGCGAATGCGGAGACGCGGATCGTGTACCGGCAGGAATCCGACCAGCTCGGCCCCACCGCCCAAGCCCTCGGACTGACCGGCACCGAACAGCAACTCCTGCCGAACCTCGGCGTCGGCCAAGGGCTCTGGCGGATCAAAGCCAGGAGCTTCGTGACCCAGCATCAGCTCCACCCCGCCGAGTTGGCGTTGTTCGATACGAGCTCTCGTGCGGCTGGGGGTCACCGATGAACCTCTCCCGCCCACACCACGCCCGCGATCACGAACCCGAGGTGCCCGTCGATCTGCCCAATGTGATCGTCACCGTCGCCGCCGACGGGACCCTGACCGCCACCGTCGATGGCATCGCCCACCCGCAACCTGCGGCGGGGGCGTGGACTCGGGCGACGTTCGGGCCACTGATGGACCAGATCACCAAAGACCGCACCGTCTCAGTCCGGGTCGAGGTCCGCGAGTGCGACGGCGGCGTGTTCACCGACATCATCCACGCCCGCAAACCAACCCCACCCGCACGAGCCGCTGAGCAGGAACCGGTACCGGGCACGCGGCGACGTCGCCGCGCCGCCATGCCACGAGCCCTGCGGCTCATGGAAGTTGATGGCGAGGGTTTCGTGCCAGGCGAGGATGTCGCCGTCGCGGTCATAGTGAGCCACACCGACGCCGCGCAAACGGGGACAGCTCGGATGCTGGTCGATCTCGACAACCTCACGCCCGACGCGACGGGCGAGGTGATCCTGTTCGGGCGCATCTCGGGCACCCTCGCGATTCGGCGGCTGCAATGAACCCGCGACAGGGCGGGAGCATGGGCGACGAACTCACCAACGCCGCCCTCATCGCCCTGATCGGGGCCTTCGGACTCGCGCTCATCCTGCGCGGCGCCGGTTCATTGGCCGCGTTCCTCTCCGGCACACCCCAACCACAGGCAGGTCCGGCGTCGGGGCTCGGGGTGCTGTTCAACCCCGCCGACCCCGCCGGGGCGCTCGACGCGGAAGGTCTCAGCCCGGTCGTCTACTGGATCGTCACGATCCTGCTGCTCGCTGGGCTCGTCGTTGGTGTCGCGTGGGTGTGGATGCTGTTGCGCCGCCACAACCGGAAGACCGAGACCGACCCGCACCGCCTCGCCGGGATCGCCACCGCGCACGAGGTCAAGACCACGGCATCCGCGAAAGCGCTCCTGCGCCGCGCCGGAACCCTGCGCCCGTCCCTGGCCACGCCGACAGCTGCAGATGTCGGCTATCTCCTCGGCGCGAGTCGAGGGACCGGGGTCTGGGCGTCGGTCGAGGACTCGATCCTGCTGATCGGCCCGCCCCGCTCGGGCAAGACCCTCCACGTCGTCGTCAACGCGATCCTCGACGCACCCGGCGCGGTCGTCACCACCTCGACGCGACCAGAGAACCTGACCGCCACGCTCCGCGCTCGTCGTCGCACGGGTGGGCCGGTCGCGGTGTTCGACCCGCAACACCTGGCTGAGGGCATCCCCGCCGGGCTGCGCTGGTCGCCCGTGCGCGGGTGCCAGGACCCGCTGACCGCGATGATCCGCGCCAACGGACTCGCCGCCGCCACCGGCCTCTCCTCCGGGGGTGTCGAGTCCGGCGGGTTCTGGGAAGGCAAGACCCGTACCGCGCTCCAAGCCTTGTTGCACGCCGCCGCCCTCGACGGACGACCACCTGCTGAGTTGTTCCGGTGGACCCTCGATCCCAGCTCTGCGGCCGAGGCCGTCGCGATCCTGAATTCGAACCCGAACGCCGCGATGGGGTGGGGCGACTCGCTCGGCGCGATGATCGACGCCGACCCCAAGACCCGCGACAGCATCTGGCAAGGAGTCTCCCTCGCCCTCGCAGCCCTCGCCGACCCCCGCGTGCTCGATGCCGTCACACCCGGACCGCACGAGCAGTTCGACCCCGAGACCTTCCTCACCCAGCACGGCAGCCTCTATCTGCTCGCCACCGGAGCAGGGGCCGGCGCGTCCGCAGCGCTCGTCGCCGCGTTCGTGGAAGACCTCATCGAAACCGCTCGCCGCCTCGCCGCCCGCTCACCCGGAGCCCGACTCGACCCGCCCCTACTGCTGGCGCTCGACGAGATCGGCAACCTCGCGCCCCTGCCGTCGTTGCCGATGCTGATGGCCGAAGGCGGCGGCACCGGGATCACCACGATGCCGGTGTTGCAATCCCTCGCCCAAGCCCGCGACCGGTGGAGCGAGAACCAGGCCAGCGCGATCTGGGACGCCAGCATCGTCAAGATCATCCTCGGCGGCGCGTCCAGCAGTCGCGACCTCCAAGACCTCTCCACGTTGATCGGTGAACGTGACGAATACACAGACTCGGTGACCCTCGGTGATCGCGGCACCCGCTCGAACCAGCGGTCCGTACGGCGGGTTCCGATCCTGCCACCCGACCGCATCCGCACCCTGCCCTTCGGCACCGGGATCACCCTGCTGCGCTCCGCACCACCCATCGTCACCGACCTACGCGCCTGGCCCAGCCGCCCCGACGCTGCCCAGCTCCGCAGCGACCGCACCGAACTCGAAGCCCTCCTACGCAGCCCCGCATCCTGACGCCACAGTCTGGGTGCCGGGGCGCACCTGCCTGATACAGCGGCCACGACGAGCTGGCCGCCTGAGATCAGGAGGAGGCCATCATGGCCATTCGCACTCATCAGTCCATTTCAGGCTTCGTCGCCTCGGAGCCGCAGCTGAGCTACACCGAACGCGGGGATGCGCGGCTCTACATGAAGGTCGGCATCGAGCACTACCGCAAGGAGCCCGACAACACCTTTACGCAGTTGGAGACCACCTTCCACGACCTCATCGCATATCGCGGGGCCGCCGAGCAGGGGGCGGAGCGGATCGCCAAGGGCGACAACATCATCGCCGACGGCCGGGTGCGGGAGTACTCCTACAAGCGCAACGGACAGCGCTACGAAGGTGAAGAGTTCATCGCAACTCGCATCGGCCACGACCTGGCGCGCACGCGCTACGAGGTAGATCGAACCGAGCGCAGCTCTGGCCGAGATGGCGCAGCATTCGCCGCGCCACAGCGTCCCGCACCGTCGAACGCCGCGACCATCGAAATGTGAGCGGCGAAGCCATGACTGACTCGTTCGGCCCCGAACACGATGACCTGCCGCCTGAGGCAGAACCGCGGTCGCCTCGGTTCGATACTCCTGAGCCGCCGCACCCGGTCAACTGGAATCTGCTCACGGCCAATGATCTCGAAGCGGAGCTGCTCGAACTCAACCGCTGGGTGGATTGGCTTCGCCACACCTACGGCCTTCCGGCCAGTGTCGTGCCGCCGTACTGGCATCGGCACCCCGAACTCCTCTGGGAGCTGTCCGCCCTGCACCTGCACTGGTTGTCCGCCTACGACCCCGAGCAGGACGGCTCAGCACCCCTCGGGTGGCACCGCGACTTCGCAGACGCACGCGCCCGACTCCGAGACTGGGTCGCGGCGTGCGGCACACGCCTCGACAGGGACCGCCCAACCCGCCAGACGAGCTGGCCCGGCGAAGACCCTGCTGCGCCCGTCGAGGACTCACCCATCACGGATCGCGACGAAGACTTCGTGCGGTTCGTGCTCGATCAGGTCGCAGCGCGCCAGGAGGCCGAAGACGCCTTCTTCGCGGCCTTCGACCCGGACACTGGCGAGGTGTGAGTCATGGCGCGGCGGTACACGCGAAAGACGGGCCAGCGCCAGCAGAGCGAGCGCGAGCTGACGATCCGCGCCGACTTTCATGAACCGCCCGACCTCGACAAGCTGAGCGAGCTGCTCATCCGTATCGCGCTCCAGCGGTCCGGGTCGTGCCACTCGGGCGGATCGACCACACCGAAGCGTCCCCGTGCCTCGGTGGACCCCTCGTCGTAGAATGTACGCATCCGTCGCGGAGGGCGGATGTTGTGGTCCTAGCGCTTCGTCCCTCGTGGCGAGGCAAAGTAAACGTGGCCGGCTCGGCCTAGTCCTACAGCCTTCGGGCTCTTCTCACGATCAACATCCGCCGTCACATCAGTCCGCGTCGGCAGGACCAGTGACTGTGGAGGAGAGCCATGACGACCACCGACGCGAACCGCGCCGCAATAGACAGCCTCGTAGCGCCGACGCCTTTCGTCGGCACGATCGCCGTCTCCTACCTCCGGGTCTCGACCAAGGAGCAGGCAGAGAAGGGCGGCAGCGCCGAAGGCTTCTCGATCCCAGCCCAGCGAGAAGCGAACCAGCGCAAGGCCGACCAACTCGGCGCGACCATCGTCGAAGAGTTCGTCGATGCTGGCGAGTCCGCTCGCAAGGCCGATCGCCCTGAGCTGATGCGGATGATCCAGTACGTCACGAAGTACAAGACGAACTACTGCATCGTCCACAAGGTTGACCGGCTGGCTCGCAACCGCGCCGACGACGTGACTATCCACCTGGCACTCAAGGACGCCGGGGTGACGCTGGTGTCGGCGACCGAAAACATCGACGAGACGCCCTCGGGGATGCTGCTGCACGGCATCATGTCGTCGATCGCCGAGTTCTACTCGCGCAACCTGGCCACCGAAGTCTTCAAAGGCCTGTCCCAGAAGGCCGCGCAGGGCGGGACGGTGTCGAAGGCACCCATCGGCTACCGCAACATCGGAGTGCGTGACGAGTTCGGTCGCGAGGTTCGCACCGTCGAACTGGACGAGGAGCGGGCACCGCTGGTTCGGTGGGCGTTCCAGGTGTTCGCGTCCGGGGATTGGTCGACGAGCCAGCTCCACCACGAGCTGGTGGCACGCGGCCTGACGACCGCACCTTCGCCGCGCCGTCCTTCTCGGCCCATCGGCAAGTCGTCGGTGCATCGGATGCTCACGAACCCGTACTACAAGGGCTGCGTCCGCTATCAAGGCGTCACCTACGCCGGAGCACACGAAGCACTCGTCCCGAACGAGGTGTGGGATCAGGTCCAGACCGTGCTCGGCACTCACCGGTCAGCGGCGGACGCGACGCAGGTGCACGAGCACTACCTGAAAGGCTCGGTGTTCTGCGGGCAGTGCGGCTCCCGACTGATCGTCTGCAACGCGAAGAGCAGCCAGGGCACGATCTATCCGTACTTCGTCTGCGGCAGCAGGCACGGCGGCAGAGGCGACTGCACCCGCCAAGCGATGCTCATCGAGCACGTCGAGCGGCTCGTCGAGCAGTTCTACGATCACGTCCAGATCAGCTCGGAGACCAAGCTCGCGCTCTCGTCCATGCTGCACGCACGGTTCGACGAGATGATGTCCGAGGGTGCCGCGGAACTCGCGGACCTCGCCACGCGTCGGACCCAGCTCGAAGACGAGCAGGAGAAGCTGCTCCGTGCTCACTACGCAGGAGCGGTCCCGTTGGAGCTGCTCAAGCGGGAGCAGGATCGGATCACAGCATCGCTAGAGATGATCCAAAACCGGATCGACGCCCACCACGGCGAGTACGCCTTCGCCCGGGCGAACCTCGATGACTCGCTGACCCTGCTGTCGAACGCGGCCGACATCTATAAGACAGCCGACGACGCGAACCGCCGGCTGTGCAACCAGGCTCTGTTCAAGGCGATCTATGTTGACGAGGACAACGACGTTCGGGTCGGCTACAAGACACCGTACGACGGGCTGAGCATCGAAGGGGTGCAGGCCGACGCCCTCACCTGGGCCGCCGAGGTAAGAAAGTTGGGCCAGGCTCGAACCTCGACCAAGGGCGGTCCCTTGGTCGAAAGTTCAAACCTGACCCATTTGGGGTGGATGACGGGACTCGAACCCGCGACATCCGGCACCACAAGCCAGCGCTCTACCAACTGAGCTACACCCACCAAGCGTTGCCTGGGCAACTCAGCCATGTTACTTCACGCGGGGGGCCCACGTGTCCACGGCGGCGGCGGAGGCGGCCTGCGCCTGCTCGCTGGTGGGGCCGGGCTGGGGTACGAACACGGCGGCACGGTAGTACTCGAGTTCGCGGATCGATTCGAGGATGTCGGCGAGCGCCCGATGCCCGCCGTTCTTGGCCGGCGACTGGTAGTAGGCGCGCGGGTACCAGCGCCGCGACAGCTCTTTGATGCTGGAGACGTCGACGCTGCGGTAGTGCAGGTGGCCGTCGACGCGTGGCATGAACTTCGCCAGGAACATGCGGTCGGTGCCGATCGTGTTGCCGGCGAGCGGGGCGACGTTGGCGTCGGGCACGAACCGGAGAATGTATTCGAGCACCTCGTATTCGGCTTCGGCGAGCGATTTGCCGTTCGGGATCTCGTCGAGCAGCCCGCTTTCGGCGTGCATGTTGCGCACGAAGTCGCCCATGCTGTCGAGGGCGGTCTGGTCGGGTTTGATGACCACGGTGAAGCCGTCGTCGAGCGGGTTCAGGTCGTAGTCGGTGATCACCACGGCGACTTCGACCAGTTCATCGACGGCGAGGTCGAGCCCGGTCATCTCGCAGTCGATCCAGACCAGGACATCGGCAGCCACGTTCCGAGTCTAGGCGGCCTCTCCGACTCCCACCGCGGTGCGGCTGGCGAGGATGGCGGCGGCACGCTCGAGGGTCTGCCATTCGCGTGGCTCGAGGTCGGCGAACAGCGGTTCGAGGGTGGTGGAGAGTTCTCGGCGCCACGCGACCAGCCGCTCGCGTCCGAGGCGGGTGAGTCCGATGACGAGGGCACGGGAGTCGTCGCGGTCGATGGCGCGGGAGACCAGGCCTTCGTCGATCATCGTGGGCAGCAGCCGGGTGATGCCGGGCTGGCTGATGCGGCTGGCGGCGGCGAGTTCGCCGACGCGCATCGGCCCGAGGTTGTCGAGGATGCTGAGCGTGCGCCAGACCGCGGACGGCGTCGTGTTGCCGGTCGCCTGCGCCGCGATGCGGATCAGCCGGTTCGAGGTGACGAGGAGCGATTCGAGGATCTCGTTGTGTGGCACCCCGGAATCGTATACCTCGGTTATGCAACTTGATCCACAGTCCCCCCGGAGGGATTTGAACCCCCGACAAGACGGGTAGAAACCGCCTGCTCTATCCGCTGAGCTACGGGGGGAGACGTGCTGTCGTCAAGGTTACCTGCGCCGGCTCCCTGCAGCCCCCCGCCGCCCGCTAAGGTGACGCCATGATCAGGATGCCGGTGAAGGCTGCGTCAGCGATCGTCGCGTCGATGTTCATGGCGGGTTGCGGGCTGCTGGCGGGTTGCACCGCGCAGAACCCGGTCGCCACGTTCCAGGTCGTGGACCAGACCTTCAAGATCGAGCTCGCCACACCCGAGCTCGTCGAGCACGCCCATCAGCTGCTCGATGGGGAGGACGTGGCGGGCATCCCGAACGGTCTGATCGTGCGCGATGACCCCGGGGTGAACGCGCCGTGGTCGTGGCACATCGACCCCGACTCGCTCGAGTTCGCGGACGTCACCACCGAGGTCTGCGACGGGCTCCCGGAGTACGTCGAAGACGGCACGGTCACGAGCCCGTACTACTGCCCGTGGAGCGCGGAGATCGTCAGCATCGACTGACGCTGGGTGAGGAGCGGCGGAGCCGCGTGTCGCGCTGGGTGAGTAGCGGCGGAGCCGCGTGTCGAAACCTAGCTCTTCGACGTCGGCCCGAGCAACGGCAACTCGGACGCGCGCTCCGGCTCGGTGTTCGTCGTCGCCGTGAACTGCTCTTCGGCCCAGCGCTGCTGCTCGAGCGCGACCGGGTCGGGCTGGTGGGTGTCGTAACGCCAGCGGTCGAGGTCTTCGGCGAACAGCTTCTTGGCTTTCGACGGTTTGTGCAGCCAGCGCACGAGGCGGTCCCGGTATTCGTCGAGGGTCTGATCGGCCTGGAAGCTGTAGTTCACCGAGTTCGTGCGCATATCGTCGAGCTGGTACTCCGCCCAGTCCGCGGCGAGCGCGGCGCCGGAGATCGGCAGCAGCCGAACCTGGATGTCGGCGGCGGCGGCGAGAGCCTCGGAGTGCTCTTTGGCGGCGGGTGACAGGCTGTGCCAGGTCGCTGCGGACTTGCCTGCGGTGACGAGCGCGGCGACCGCAGAGGCACGGGTCTCCTGGTCGCGCTGCCGCACGAGCCGGCGCGTTCCGCTGCGGCCGATGAGGGCGGCGATCACCCCCGCGACGAGGATCGCGACGAACAGCACGACCGCGCTGAAGATCGCGCTCTGCCCGTCGTCGGTTCGGAGCCAGGTCAGGAAGTTCGTCCACCACTGCATGCGGGCACGATACGTCGCGATCCCGGGATCGCCGCTCAGGCTCGCAGGGATTCGACGGCATCATCGGGAACCCCGAATTCGCCGATCACGTCGAAGGCGGCCGCGCGCGCCACGAGGCGCTTGCTTCGGTAGTGGGCACCCGTCTCGTCGTCGACGCGCTCGACGTAGCCGAGCACGACGCCGTCGGCACGCGCGATCCGCCACAGGGCTCCGCGGCGCGGGACGATGTCGAGCCCCCGCGGCGCCGTGCGCCGGAGGGGCAGGGGAGCGGGTCGTTCGAGGAGGTCCATGATTCGAACATACGTTCGACCACCGACATCGCACACCGACATCGCTATCGCAGTGCGAGGTCCGCGTCCACCACCGTCTTCGCGGAGCGGGCCGTCTGTGCCAGCACGATGCCGGCCAGCACCACCGCAGCCCCCGCCACCTGCAGCAGCGAGAGCTGCTCGCCCAGCCATAGCCACGCCACGACGAACGCGAACAGCACCTCCGACGACGCGACGATCCCCGCCGCCGTCGCCGTGAGGTGCTTCAGTGCGTTGAACGACAGCAGGAACGGCGCGAACGACCCCAGCACCACCGTGACGACCAGCGGGATCACCAGCGGCAGCGCGAGCTCGCCCGCCGCTCCGCCGAGCTGCACCGGCGCCGCGAAGCTCGCGGGCGTGAGCGTCCACCACCCGCTGAACAGCGCCCAGAACGCGGTCGCGAAGGTCATCGTCCAGAACGCCACCGCCATCGGCGAGGTCGCACCGACCTGACGCTCGCCGACGAGGAAGTAGAACGCCAGCGTCACCGCCGCCGCGATGGCCAGGATGACGCCCAGACCGTTCAGGTCGCTCGCCCAGATCTGCGCCACCACCGCGAGTCCGGCGAGCACCAGCCCGATCGCCACCCAGATCCGCGGCTTCACCCGCTCCCGGAACACGAAGAACGCGAACAGCGCCACCATCAGCACCGCGGTGTACTCCAGCAGCAGGGCGATGCCGACGGGGAGCAGCTGGATCGCCGCTGCATACGTCCACTGCAGAAGGGCGACGCCGACCACCCCGAGGACGGCCATGATCAGCAGGCGGCGGGGCGGCATCCTGAACGCCTGCCGGTCGGTGATGAGCAGGATGCCACCGGCGAGCACCGCGGTGCCGAGCGTGCGGAACTGCGTCAGCTGCATCGGCGAGAGCCCCGCCTCGATGATGAGCTTCGCGAGCGACCCGTTGGCGCCGAACAGCGCCGCCGCCAGCAGCGCGTAGAGGTAGCCCACCTAGCCGTTCTCGGTTCCGTGGACGGCGAACGGCTCGATGGCGGCGAGTTCGTCGGCGGTGAGGTCCGGGAACTCGAGGGTCTTCAGCGAGTCCTCCAGCTGCGCCACGCTCGACGCCCCGATGAGCGCGCTGGTGACCTGCGGATGCCGCAGCACCCAGGTGAGAGCGAGTTGCGCGAGCGTCTGGCCGCGTCCCTTCGCGATCTCGTTCAGGCCGCGGGCGCGCTCCAGGTAGGCCTCGGTGATGTTCTTCTCGGTCATCCAGCGGCCCTCGGCGACCCGCGATCCCTGGGGGATGCCGTTCAGGTAGCGGTCGGTCAGCATGCCCTGGGCGAGCGGCGAGAACACGATGCTGCCGGCCTGCACCTCGTCGAGGGCCGCGAGCAGGCCGTTCTCCATCCGGCGGTCGAACATGTTGTAGCGCGGCTGGTGGATGAGGAGCGGCACGCCTTCGGCCGTGAGCGCCTTCGCGGCCGCGCGGGTCTGGTCGGGGTCGTAGTTCGAGATGCCCGCGTAGAGCGCCTTGCCCTGCCGCACCGCATGGGCGAGGGCGCCCATCGTCTCCTCGACAGGGGTCTCCGGGTCGGGCCGGTGCGAGTAGAAGATGTCGACGTAGTCGAGGCCCATGCGCGTCAGCGACTGGTCGAGCGATGCGAGCAGGTACTTGCGCGACCCCCACTCGCCGTACGGGCCCTCCCACATGTCGTAGCCGGCCTTCGTCGAGATGATCAGCTCGTCCCGGTATGGCAGGAAGTCGTCGTGCAGGATCGTGCCGAAGTTGCGCTCGGCGGCGCCGTTGACGGGTCCGTAGTTGTTGGCCAGGTCGAAGTGCGTCACCCCGAGGTCGAACGCCCGGCGCAGGATCGCACGCTGCACGTCGAGCGGCCGGTCGCTGCCGAAGTTGTTCCACAGCCCGAGCGAGATGCGGGGGAGTTTCAGCCCGCTGCGGCCCGAGCGCACATAGGGCATCGAGGCGTAACGGTCGGCGGCGGCGACGTACTGCGTGTGGAGGAGCATGCTGCCAGCCTAGGGTTCAGTCATGCGCACATTCGTTCTCGCCGGAGGCTGCTTCTGGTGCCTCGACGCCGTCTACCGAACGCTCGACGGGGTCCAGGATGTCGTGTCCGGCTACACCGGCGGGTCGACGGCCCACCCCACCTACGACGAGGTCTGCACGGGGGAGACCGGGCACGCCGAGGCGGTCAAGGTCGTGTTCGACGAGACCGTGATCCCCGAGACGGTGATCCTCGACGTCTTCTTCTCACTGCACGACCCGCGCCAGCTCAACCGGCAGGGCAACGACGTCGGCTCCCAGTACCGCTCGGCGATGTTCTATGCGGATGACGAGCAGAAGCAGCTGTTCGAGGCCGCGCGCGACCGGGCAGCGGAGTACTGGGACGGCGGGATCGTCACGACGATTCTGAAGCTCGGCGACTGGTGGGATGCCGAGCAGTATCACCAGGACTTCTTCGCGAAGAATCCGAACCAGGGATACTGCCTGGCGGTCGCCCTGCCGAAGGTGAACAAGATCCGCAAGTCCTACGCGCAGTACGTGAAGGCGACCTGAGCTTCGCCTGGGTTCCATCGACACGGTCGCCCCGGCGGCGTAGCGTGCGGAGAGACCACGAAAGGAGCTCGATGATGAGCGACAGGTACACCGTCACGGATCAGCGCTGGGTGGCATTCGGAACAGCCGGAGCGGTCGGCTCGATCCACCGCATCGCCGACGGGTACGAGGTGCGGCTGATGCGGGACGATGCCGTGCTGGGCAGCTATCCGACCCTCGAGGTCGCGAAGAGCGCGCTCCACGCGAGCATGATGCCCGGGTCGGACTGGCCGGAGTACCGCGAGCACTAGTCCTCCCTCACACCACGGTCGAACGCCGCCCCCTCCACCACGGAGGCCGGGCGGCGTTCCGCGTGCGGCATGCGGGGCGAGCATGGGGTCTCCGGATGCCGGGGCCGGCTTCCCGGCACGAGCGCCGCTCCCCGGCATCCGGGCTCGCTGTCTCTCGGCACATCGCTTTCAGGCACACCGATTCAGGAGGACTCCCATGACCGACACCCTCACCCTCACCGGACTCGTCGCCACGATCCCTAAGCAGATCGTCACCGGCAACGGGCTGCCAGTTCTATTAGTACCATGACGGCATGGCAGTTATCTACGCTCGGCAGAGCCTAGACCGCGACGGGGAAGCACTCGCGGTCAGCCGACAACTCGCAGACTGCCGAACGCTGGCGAAGCTAAAAGAGCTCACAGTCGAGCGCGAATACGTCGACAACGACAAGTCAGCCACAAAGGGCGATCGGCCCGCGTTCCTCGAGCTGGTCGCAGACGTGGAGGCCGGCAAAGTGGACACGATCATCTGCTGGCACACCGACAGGCTCTATCGGCGGGTGACCGATCTGATTCGGCTGATCGAAAAGGCGAAGACCAGCGACCTCCGAATCTTCACCGTGAAATCGGGGGACCTGGATCTGACCACCCCCTCGGGCCGCATGGTGGCGGGAATGCTGGGGCAGGCGGCTCAATACGAGGTCGAACACAAAGGGGAGCGGCAGAAGACCGCAAACCTTGAACGCGCCCGAAAGGGTGTCCGTCATTTCGCGGCCCGACCGTACGGTTACGTCCGGATTGACGGCAAGGTCTCGATTGTCGAATCTGAGGCGGCTGTGGTGCGGGAAGCGATCAACCGATTCATTGCTGGCGAATCCTGGTACGGGATCGCGAAGGACTTCGGGCGGCGCGGCATCGTGGGGCTCAATGGTCGCCCGTTCAGTTATCAGAACCTCCGACTTCGAGTGTCGAACCCTGCCCACGCTGGGGTCAGAACGTATCTCGGTGACGTGGTGACCGAACAGGGCGACTGGCCGCCGATCGTGGACCGGGTGACGTGGGAGAGGTTTCAGACGGCGCTAGCGGTCAGATCCCAGAGCCAGAACTGGGACAAGAAGCTGAAGTATCTCGGGTCCGGGATCTACCGTTGCGGGAAGTGCGGCGACACGATGAAGGTGCTGCTGGACTACAACCACGGGCGCAATGATCACCCACCGATCTATCAGTGTCGCAACTTCGATGTGCGCCGCAACCTCGCACGGGTTGACGCGATCGTGGAGGCCGCTGTTCTCGATCGACTGTCCCAGCCTGACATTCTCCGGTTGCTGTCTCCGTCAGAGGACGTGTCGGCGCTCGCTGCGGAGTCGCAGGACATTCGGGCGCGGATGGACGGGCTGGCGGAGCTCTACTCGGAAGGAACTCTGACCGCTGCCGCTGTGCGAACTCAGAAAGAGAAACTGCAACAGCGGCTCGACGCGCTACAGGTCCGTATCGCCTCGGCGGAAGGCGGGTCCGTCGTGAACGCGCTCGCGGGCGCTAAGGACGTGGCGGCTCATTGGGGAGACCGCATGTCGATTCTCGAGAAGCGTCGCATCGTGGACGCGCTCATGGTGGTGACGATCCACCCGACTAGACGGGGCGGGCGCAATGCGTTCCAGCCTGAGGACGTGACGATCGAATGGCGGTCGTGACGAAATAAACCCCTACCCGGTTGCAACCGGGTAGGGGCGCACCCAACACACAGACAGGAGCTGTGCAATGAGCAACAACAACGGTACTGAGATTCGTGCGTGGGCGTCCAACGTGGGCGCGCTGTACGAAGAGTATTCGCGCCCGATTCTCTCCGAAGAGGACGCCCGCTGGCAGGCGGTCTCAGAGGCATATCACGGGCTCACCCCCTTCGATGTCGAGTCCGCGAAAGAGTGCAACGTACTTCGAGCGGGTGGCGCTCCACACCCTGATCCCCGCCTGTCCCCTGCCGGTGCCGGCGTGGGGCGTCGAGCGCAAGCTGGAGGCCGAGGGACCGGACGTCCTGATCTGGGACTACAGCCAAGACTGGACGTCCGAAGGGGTCAGCGTCCGAGTGGAGCAGGCGACCAAGATCCTGTGCGCCCCGCTGCCCGACGACTGGAACGCGGACCCGGACGGGAACCCGCTGCCCGGTGAACCCGATGAGCGCACACCGGGCACCGTGACCGAGTTCGACCGGTTGCTCTGTCTGCGGGTCGGCAAGGAAATCATCGACGTGACGCCCGAGCAGGCGCGGGGACTCGTGGGTGCGCTGAGCGCAGCTCTCTCCGCGATTGGTGGTGCCGCGTGATCGCGTACACCCCCAAGGATGCGGCTAAGGTCGCGGCTGTCCCAGTGGACATGGTAAACGATGCGATCCGGCGTCGGGTGTTGCCTGCGCGGGATGCCGAGGGGGAACCGATCGTTCTGCACTCCGACCTGTCAGCCTGGGTTGACACGCTCCCAGCCTGGGACCGCTGAACACCTGGACAACTGCCCCCCGGCTTTCGGTCGGGGGGCATTGTTCTATCCCGACTCGAACAATGGCGCTTTCGGGTTGAAGAACAACTATCTGCCAATTTTGTACTGATGTTCGAATCTGGCTTGACTTTCATGTCCGAAGTGTCCGATACTTGTTCCTGGGACTCTTATGTCCCGCCACAACTTCATACTGAGGAAGCGAACCGAATTCCCTCCCGCGCAACGCGGTAACAGTTCGGAGAGCTACCGGCCCCTCCTGCAAGTAGCGCAATGCCAAAACAGGAGCTGGTCCCGCAATGGGTTTGCCGAGTGCGATGCACCACCCCTCCCAGGGGTAGTCCGCCTCAGTCCCATTGACGAAGGGACCAAATCTAATGTCTTGCTCCGTACCCATCTCGGAGTTCGCCCGTTCCGTTGGCGTTACGCCCCGGACTGCTCGCCGTTGGGCGCACGCCGGGATCGTGAACGCCGAGCGCGTCGGTCCGCGACTCATGTTCGTGGACCCGGACACCCTCCAGCGCGAGGCGGTCGGCGCATGACCGCGTACCCGCCTCTGACCGACGCACAGCGCGACACCCTGCTCGCCGCGTTCGCCGGACTCACCCCTGCGGGGGGTGCGTCCAATGTGGGCTCTTCACGACACTGAGATCAACTGGCGCGACGAAACCGGCGCTGAAGTCGTACGCGCTGACTCTCCCGAAGCGGAGCTGACGACCGCCGATCATCTGCTGGACGCCTGGGCCGCGAGCGGTCTGCCGTTCGTGGACTTCCTCGCCACGCTCAAGATCCCGGCGGTGCGCGCATGATGCCGCAACTGATCGGGCACACCGTAGATCAGGTGCTACAGGACACCCTTTGGAAACTGATCGCGGGTGAGCTGGAATTTCATCACCTGTCGCCGGGGGTCTCTGCCTGGTACATGGCCGGCGCGAACCTCCACGGGGAGAACTGCTGCCAGGGCGAGATCGAGCGCCTCACCCGTGAACGGGACTACTGGTACGTCCTGTACGCAAACGGCTGGACGCCCGAGGAATACCGGCGGCGTCAGACCGCCGCTCTCTGGGCGGAGGCCGCATGACCCGCGAACTTATGGCGACCCCGCTCGCACTAGTTGAAGCACGCCGTCAGGAATGGGCGTACCAGGATCTTGTCCCGCTCGGAGTCCCGACGATCCTCGCTGGACGGGGTGGCATCGGGAAGTCAACGATCCTCGCATGGCTCGCCGCTGGCCTCACTCGCGGCGAGTTCCCGGGCGACCTCTACGGACGACCCGCCAGCGTGGGGTTCATCTCGGGGGAGGACGATCTGGCGACGACTCTTGTCCCGCGTCTCACGGCTGCGGGCGCTGACATGGAGCGAGTCTGGGACTTCTCTTCCGTCAAGACCACGACCGACGAAGGCGACGAATGGACGGGGCTTCCCACCATTGCGGAAGACCTCAAGTCACTGAAGGCGTCCCTGATCGAACAGGGCATCCATGTTCTGATCATCGATCCGATCGTTTCGCTCATGTCGGGCGACTCGATAAAGGCATCTGATGTGCGCCGCAACCTTGACCCGATTGCGGGACTCGCGGGAGAGCTCGGCATCGCTCCGATCCTGGTCATGCATTTCGGGAAGGGTCAGGGCAACGCCTCAGACAAGGTGTCCGGGTCTCACGCATTCCGAGACATCGCCAGGAGCGTTTTGCTGCTCGCGGTCGATGAGGAAACCGACCAGCGCATTCTCACGGTGGACAAGTCCAACTACAGCGTGAAAGCCCCATCCCTCGCATTCGAAGTCGTCTCTGCATCCGTTCCCACCGGCAACGGTGACGCGGCGATCGTCGGGCGCGCATCACTGATCGGAGAAACGACCCTGACCGTCCATGAGCTAGTGCGTCGAAGTGATGACGCCAACCTGGGAGACCTCTCGAGCGAGATCCTGGCCTACGTCAACAGTTCGTCAACTGAGGTTGACGCTGCTGCGATCTCGGAAGAGTTCGACATTCAGAAGAACCAAGCGCGGGTGTACCTGGGACGTCTGGTCAGATCGGCCCGCATAATCCGTTCCGGGCGCGGGAAATACACACGCAACAGCGATAACGCCCCTGTTACGCCCGTTGTGAGTGTTGCGTCTAACTACCCGAACGCAACAGCGCAACAGTCGATCTGCAAAGGCTGTGGCGAGCCGATGACCCGCCTCCGACGCGACCAGGACACGCACCCGAACCTGGCGTGTGAACAACTCTGGCGCGAGAAGCAGCAGCTCGGAATGACGGGATACGAAGTTGCCTAGACGCCACACCGCACCCCTGCCGCCCGTCCTGTGGAGCGACCGCTACATGCGCGCATTCGAAACCCAACTGCACAAGCAATGGGAGGAACGCGAAACCCGCCGACGCCTCCGAGAACTCGAAAGGAACCTCACCCGATGACCGACCACAACCGCGAGTTGCTGGCGCACTTCATGGCCGCCCACGAACCGCTGCCCCCGCGCCGGCCCCGCACGAACAACCTCACAACCGTTCAGCGTCCCGAAGAGGACGAATACCACGAAGGGCAGTTCTGACATGAACGACCGTAACCGCGTCCTCGCCCTGATCGGGCTCGAGGTTGAGCGTCCGCAGCTCAGCAAGCACGATCTCAAGTTGCTGACCGCCGATGAGATCGCGCTGGCGGCATCTCAGGGTCAGTTCCGTGACGTTCTCGCAGAACGTGACGACCCGGAGACAACTGCCTCGCGCCGCTCGATCACGTTCGACGCCGCCCAGCACCCCCAGTTCGCCCAGTAAAGGAACCTTGACATGATCCGCACCATCATCAACGCACCGTCCCTCGCCACCGGGATCAAGTACCCGACCGAAGTGCAGAAGGCATACACCGCCCAGCTCGCCGCCGAGAAAGAGTTTGTGGCCGCGTACGAGAAGCTGCTGCTCGCTGAGGCTGCCGTCCCCGCCGCTGAGGAAGCCGACCGGCTCGACCTCATCAGCGCGGTCGAGAAGGGTTCCGGCGCACCGACCACGAATCGGGCAGAGAAGGCGGAGCGCAACCGCGCATACGCTGACCAGGTAGCGGCCCAGGCGCAGGAGCGTTACCTTCTCGCCGCAGAAACGACACGTCATGCGCTCGATGCACACGCGCGCGAGATGATCCCGACCGCTGCCGAATTCATCCGTCAGACCGTCGCTGGATACGAAGCCGAGATCGAGAAGGCACGCCGCATCATCGACGACGCCAACGCCTCGGTTGCGAACGCCGCCCGGTCCCTGCATCAGCTCGCACCGCACTTCAAGGATCTGTCCTACACGGTCGGCTGGACCGGTCCCGTCCTGGTGCTCGACACCGCCGGCCCCGTCGCTCACCTGCTCGCGACTGCAGACCGGGTGGAGCGCGCTGCCGCACCTGAGCAGAAACGCTTACCTGCTCCCGAGCCTGTGCAGCTCAGCACGCTCGTTCACGTCTGAACAGGTGTTCGACTGGCCGTCCCTCTGTCCCCGCTCTGACCAGGGGGACGGCCCCTAACAGTGACACGACGCAGGACCGGGAGGGCCGTCGCAAGTCGATGCTTCCGAAGTCTGAAATTCCGAATGGAGATTCGAATGTCCGATGAGACTCCTACCCCGCCCGAGGTGTTGGGCGAGCGTGGCTCTGCCCTGTGGCGTGACCTGACGTCGCTGGTCCCGTTCGACGCTAAACAGTTGTCGCTACTGCTGGAGGCTGGCCGCACGCTCGACCGGATCGACGCTCTGTCTGAGCATCTCGCGGCGGACGGTTTGACCATCGCGGGTTCTGCTGGTCAGACCGTGTTGCATCCCGCCGTGGGCGAGATCCGTCAGCAGCAATTGGTCTACGGGAAGTTGACGGATCTGCTGAGGCTGCCTGAGGACGTTCGGGCGCTTGACCGGTTCAGGGCGAACCGTGCGCGTGCTGGTGCTGCTGGTCGGTGGGAGCGGAAGCCGTCCGGGGACGAGTGGTTGCAGCACGTCACGATCGAGGGCGAATCGGCGCGGGATCGCGTTCGCCGGTTGCAGGCGGTGAAGTGATGGACGATCTGGGCGCTTTCGATTCGCTGCTGGCGATCGACACCGTGACTCAGCAGGGCCGCGTGGCGCGCCTGTTGCTGTCCTACTACGAGGCCGACCCGCTCATGTCGGCTGAGGTGTTCTCCGAGACGGAGACAGACCCGCGAGTTCTCGAATGACTCGACGGCGCGTCTGGCTGCTCAGCGTGCAGCGTTCGAGTCGCTGGGTCGGGTGGGTATCGGGACGGGTATCGCCCTGGCCGTTGGCCTGGCCGTGGCGGTGCGGAAGTTCGCAGAGTTCGACCAGGCCATGTCGAACGTGAACGCGGTTACTCAGGCGACCACGGGCGAGATGTTGGCGCTGCGTGACGCTGCCCTTGATGCGGGTGGTGCGACGATCTTTACTGCGACTGAGGCTGCGAACGCGATCGAGGAGCTGGGGAAAGCTGGACTCTCGACGGCTGACATCCTCGGGGGCGCGCTTGACGGTGCGTTGGCGCTCGCGGCGTCCGGTCAGCTCGAGGTTGCGCGTGCGGCTGAGATCACGGCCACAACCCTGAAGCAGTACAACCTTGCCGGCGATCAGGCGTCCCACGTTGCGGACATCTTGTCGGCGGCGGCGGGTAAAGCGCTCGGCTCGGTTGAGGATCTGGCGCAGGGACTCAAGTTCGTTGGCCCTGTGGCGGCGTCGATGGGTGTGTCGGTGGAGGAGACCGCCGGTGCACTCGCCCTGTTTGCGGACCAGGGGCTCATTGGTGAGCAGGCTGGCACGTCGCTGCGTGGCGTGCTGTCGTCGCTGACATCTCCGAGTTCTCAGGCCGCGAAAGAGATCGAACGGCTGAACATCAACCTCTACGACGGACAGGGCGGATTCATCGGTCTGGCTGGTACTGCTCAGCGGCTCGCTGACGCCTATCAGGGACTCGATGACCGATCGCGTGACGCATCCCTGGGGATCATCTTCGGCAATCAGCAGGTCACGGCTGCGCGGGTTCTGTTCGCTGCTGGTGGCGATGAGGTGGCGAAGTACACCCGCGAGGTGAACGATGCCGGGTATGCGGCTCGGGTCGCTGCTGAGCGTCTGAACAACCTGCGCGGCGATCTTGAGAAGCTTTCCGGGGCACTGGACACGGCTCTGATTCAGACGGGTTCGGGCGCGAACGACGTGCTCCGGTCGATTACCCAGTCTGTGACGTTCCTCGTTGACGGGGTGGGTAACCTCCCGACTCCCGTGCTGACTGCGGGTCTCGCCGTAGGGACGCTGACGGCTGCGGTTGCTCTGGCTGGCGGTACTGCTCTGATCGCGATTCCTCGATTCGCTGCGCTGAAGAATGCGCTTGAAGACATCAATGTGTCGGCGCGGAGTACGGCTGTCGGAGTCGGACTTGTGGGAGCGGCTATCGGCATTGCAACTCTGGTGCTGTCGGCGTTCGTCGCTGAGCAGGCATCGAGCAAAGCGCGGACTGACAGCTTCAGGGAGAGCCTGGACCAGACGACGGGGGCGCTCACCGAGTACAGCCGCGAGGTCGCTATCAAGGCCCTGGAAGAGCGGGGCGCGTTCAAAGATGCCGAACGGTACGGGATCACTCAGCGCGAGCTCACCGATGCGGTTGTCGAGGGTGGGGATGCGCTCGCTGCTGTGCAGGCGAAGTTGGATGCTTACTCGGAGGGGCTGTCGGGTACTCAGAAGCGTGCTGCGGCTGTACAGGTTGAGAACGGCGCGACCACGATTGCGATTCGCAAGACCCGCGAAGAGTTGGCGGCTGGTGTCGAAGAGTGGAAGAACTCGAAGGCCGCGACGGACGACAACTCAGAAGCGCTCGCGGATCTTCGGGGTGAGGCTGAGGGTGCCGGCGAAGCGGTTTCCGACCTGGCTGACCTGATTCGAGGTTTCGCGGACGCGACCCTCTCGACCCGTGAGGCTGAGCGGCAGTTCCAGGCTGCGGTTGATGATGCGACTGCGGCGCTGGCGCAGAACGGTGCGACTCTCGATATCAACACTGAGGCTGGTCGTGCGAATGAGAAGGCGCTGGATCAGATCGCGAAGACGTCGAAGGATGCTGCTGTTGCGATTTATGAGCAGACCGGTTCTCAGGAGCTGGCGACTCAGGCGATCACGGATGGGCGTCAGGCGCTTATCGATCAGCTCGCCGCGTTCGGGATCGTAGGGCCGGAGGCTGAGGCTTACGCGGACAACCTGGGACTGATCCCGTCGAACATCTCGACGGTGGTCGACCTGGATACGACTACGGCGCAGCAGAACCTCGATCAGTTCATCCGCCTGAACAATGGTCGCTCGGTTCGGATCAACGGGACCGTGGTCAATGGGCCGGGTGTGGCGACCGGTGGCTACATCAGCGGTCCCGGCACAGGTACTAGCGATTCGATTCCGGCGCGACTGTCGAATGGTGAGTACGTGGTGAAGGCTTCGGCTGTCCGGGCCGTGGGGGTGGCGTACCTAGATCACATCAACAACCAGGGCATGGTCCCTGCCTACGCGACGGGCGGTTATGTGACCGCGCCCCCGGCTCAGGTCTCGAGTCAGCACGTCACGTATGAGATCAACGCTTTGGGCGTCGATCCCGAAACGGTTACGCAATTGCTGGTCCAGAAAATGAGAGTGATGGTGCGCTGATGGTTTCCGGTTATCAACGGCCCCAGGTCGGGGATTTCGATTGGCTCAAGCATGATCTGGAGGCGGTCTTGCGCAGGTTGCGCGAGCTTGAGGCGGCTGATGGGATGCAGAACTACAACGCCCTGGTGGAGTTGCGCAACCAGGTTGAGAACCTGGCTACGGAGATCGCGAACGTTTCTTCGTCGGGTGCTACCTGGTACGGCCCCGTGTCGACCACAGGGAGTGTGACCGCCAGCGCTGGCATGTCCAGCACGGGCGTTTACAACAACCTGCTTACGACCGCGTACCGGGTCCAATACGTGAACTCCGGTGGCCCTATGGGTTACGTCCCGTCGTCCCGACAGTTCAAAGAGGACGAACAGCCCGCACCAGATATCCGGGAAGCGGCGCTCGCTCTGCAACTGCTGACGTTCCGCTACCCACCAGACGCACCGCTCCTACCGTCCGGGCATGAGGCGGGTTCAACACCTGATCGGCAACCACGTACGTACCGCCAGTTGCCGCGACCGCACCCAGGACGATCGCTGCCACACGCCAGGGGTGGCGCGGCTGAGCCAGTCGATCGCTAGGAAGTTTGGTGCCCATTTCGCATTCTCCTAACTGTTACTAACAGCACCGTTGCGGGGCTCGCCATCACCACGTTCCGGCTGGCGTCACAGCAGCGCCGGTTCGACCGCACCGAGCAGAAATGGGTCGACGGTGACACCAACTGGTACACCGTCTCGGCATTCCGGCAGCTCGCCACCAACGTGATCAGCTCGGTGCAGCGCGGGCAGCGCGTCGTGGTCACGGGCCGCCTGCGCATCCGCGACTGGGCGACGGAGGAGAACCACGGCACGAGCGTCGGGGTCGACGCCGACGCGATCGGGCACGATCTCAGCTGGGGCACCGCGCAGTTCACCCGGTCCGCCAGCACGAAGGTCGCCGAGGCTGACGCGGAGGCCGCCGAAGAGCCCGGTCTCGAGCAGACCGCCGAGCAGGCGGCCGTCGAAGACGCGCTGACGCGCGAACGGGAGGCGGTTCCCGTCGAGACGCCGTTCTAGAATCGGCTCATGCGTGGAGCGTGGGGGGTCGCGATCCTGGCGGCGGGTGTCGCCGTCGCGCTCGCCGGCTGTGTGCCGCAGAGCGTGAAGCCCGAGAACACCACGATCGCGACGCCCAGCGCATCGCCGGGCGCCACCGCTCCGGCCGAGCCGGTGCTGATCCCCGAGGGCACGGCGACCGAGAACCTGCCGTACTTCGACCTCGTGAACAACAAGCTTGTTGCCGCGGGCGGGCCGTTCGACGGCCGGTCATGGATCGACAACCTGGTGAGCGCGGGGTTCTCGAAGTCCGCGATGGAGGTCACCGCCGATCGCACCACCGTGAACGCCGACGCCGACCAGCTGCAGTTCTCGGTCCGCGTCAACGGCACCTGCCTGGTCGGCCAGTACGGCGGAGGCGTCTACAACAGCGCGGCGACCGCGATCCTCGCCACCGGCACCTGCCTCGTCGGAGCCACCCGCCCCATCGACTGGTGACTCCTAGCCGCGGAGTGCGGCATCCAGCTTCGCGCAGTCCTCGCGCCACTCCGTCGGATCCGCCTCGTTCCACAGCTCCGTGAGCTCGCTGTCCGGGCCGGTCGCCGTCCCGAGCGCTGCGACGGCGAGCGGGACCAGATCTGCCGGGGGAGCACCCACCCGTTCCACGAACGCCGACACGCTCACCGTGTACGCGTCCGACTGCGTCGGACGGCCGAGCCCGTGCGCCACCACCTCGGCGGCGGCGATCGCGGTCTCCGCGACATCCCCGTCGAGAGGACCCTCCAGCGCGTCGTTCAGCGCCTGACGCACCGGCCCCCAGTCGCTCGCGTCGTCGAGCTCCCAGCCCCAGTCCGCCGCCCCGTCATTGCCGAACGGCTGACCGCTCCAAGTGCCCATGTGGGAAATCGTAGACTCGACACCATGGCCGAATACATTTACTCGATGGTCCGCGCCCGCAAGGCGGTCGGCGAGAAGCTCATCCTGGACGACGTCACCATGGCGTTCCTCCCGGGCGCGAAGATCGGGATGGTCGGCCCCAACGGCGCGGGCAAGTCCACGATCCTGAAGATCATGGCCGGCCTCGACCAGCCATCCAACGGGGAGGCGAAGCTCACCCCCGGCTTCACCGTCGGCATCCTCATGCAGGAGCC
Source organism: Microbacteriaceae bacterium (assembly GCA_050245915.1). GTDB lineage: Bacteria > Actinomycetota > Actinomycetes > Actinomycetales > Microbacteriaceae > JBDSKH01. The sequence continues at coordinate 36,158 of JBFWWZ010000010.1, read as the reverse complement.
CGAGCTCGACGAGAACAAGACGGTGCTCGAGAACGTGCAAGAAGGCGTCGGTCCGATCATGGGCAAGATCGCCCGCTTCAACGAGATCTCGCAGGCGATGGCCGAACCCGATGCCGACTTCGACACCCTGCTCGCCGAGATGGGGACCCTGCAGGAGGAGATCGACGCGGCCGACGCGTGGGACCTCGACTCGCAGCTGGAGCAGGCGATGGACGCGCTGCGCACGCCGCCCGGCGACGCGAGCGTGAAGAACCTCTCCGGGGGCGAGAAGCGCCGGGTCGCGCTGACCAAGCTGCTGCTCAGCAAGCCCGACCTGCTGCTGCTCGACGAGCCCACCAACCACCTCGACGCCGAGAGCGTGCTGTGGCTCGAGCAGCACCTGAAGTCCTACCCCGGAGCGGTGATCGCGATCACCCACGACCGGTACTTCCTCGACAACGTCGCCGAATGGATCGCCGAAGTCGACCGCGGCCACCTGTACCCGTACGAGGGCAACTACTCGACCTACCTGGAGAAGAAGGCCGCCCGTCTCGACATCCAGGGCAAGAAGGATGAGAAGCTCGCCAAGCGCCTCAAAGAGGAGCTCGAATGGGTGCGCAGCAGCGCGAAAGGCCGGCAGACCAAGTCGAAGGCGCGCCTCGCCCGGTACGAGGAGATGGCGGCCGAAGCGGATCGCACGCGCAAGCTGGACTTCGACGAGATCCAGATTCCGCCGGGACCGCGGCTCGGCAACATCGTCATCGAGGCGAAGAACCTCGAGAAGGGCTTCGACGGCCGCGACCTCATCGACGGGCTCAGCTTCACGCTCCCGCCGAACGGCATCGTCGGCGTCATCGGCCCGAACGGCGTCGGAAAGACCACGCTGTTCAAGACCATCGTCGGCCTCGAACCTCTCGACGGCGGCGACCTGAAGATCGGCGAGACGGTGAAGATCAGCTACGTCGATCAGACCCGTTCCAACATCGACCCCAACAAGACGCTGTGGGAGGTGGTGTCCGACGGGCTCGACATCCTGACGGTCGGCAAGACCGAGATCCCGTCGCGCGCCTACGTGTCGAAGTTCGGCTTCAAGGGGCCCGACCAGCAGAAGAAGGCCGGCGTCCTGTCCGGCGGTGAGCGCAACCGGCTGAACCTGGCGCTGACGCTGAAAGAGGGCGGCAACTTGCTGCTGCTCGACGAGCCCACCAACGACCTCGACGTCGAGACGCTGTCGAGCCTGGAGAACGCGCTGCTCGAGTTCCCCGGGTGCGCGGTGGTGATCACCCACGACCGGTGGTTCCTCGACCGGATCGCGACCCACATCCTGGCCTATGAGGGCACGGAGGAGAACCCGGCGAGCTGGTACTGGTTCGAAGGCAACTTCCAGGCGTACGAGGAGAACAAGATCGCACGCCTCGGTCCGGATGCCGCCAAGCCGCACGCGAGCGTGCACCGCAAGCTGACCCGCAGCTGATGCGACTGCACGTCCCGATCAAGCTCCGCTGGAGCGACCTCGACGCGTACGGGCACGTCAACAACGCGGCGATGCTGACCCTGCTGGAGGAGTCGCGCATCTCCGTGTTCTGGCACGGTGACCTGAAGGTCGACGGCGTCGCCGACACCGCGCACGCAGGTGCCGAGACGCTCACCCTGATCGGACGCCAGGAGGTCGAGTACCTCGCCCCCATCCCGTACCTGCGGGAGCCGCTCGACATCCAGCTGTGGCTCGGGCGCATGGGCGGGGCGAGCCTCGAGGTCTGCTACGAGGTGTGTGCGCCGCAGGGGACCGAGCCGCAGGTCGTGTACGCGCGCGCGGCATCCGGGATCGTGCTCGTCGATGCTGCCAGCCTGAAACCCCGCCGCATCTCGGATCGCGAGCGCAAGGCGTGGTCGCCGTACCTCGACGAACCGGTGGTCTTCAACCGGCGCTGATCCCGCACGCTGATGTGCGATTGACAATGGTGTGCGACACACAGTAACGTGTGGCGCATGGACGATATCGAGAGCGGGCACCTGCAGGAGCTGCGACGGGGAACCGTCGTGCTCGCGTGCCTGCTGATCCTCCGCACGCCCGACTACGGCTACGCGCTGCTCGAAAGGCTCGCGGCCGCGGGCATCGCCACCGACGGCAACACCCTCTACCCGCTGCTGCGCCGGCTCGAAAAGCAAGAGCTCGTCACCAGCGAGTGGAACACCGACGAAGCGCGCCCGCGCAAGTTCTATCGCACCAGCGCGGCAGGCGAAAAGCTCGCCACCCGCCTGATGCAGGACTGGAGCGACCTGACGCGCACCCTCACCGACATCGACAAGGGGAAGAAGAAATGACCGGCACCCTCACCGACCGCTACATCTGGGCCGTGCAGCGCTCGCTGCCCGAAGCCAAACGCGCCGACATCGACCGGGAACTGCGCGGGGCCATCGCCGACGCCATCGACGCGAAACAGGATGCCGGGGCCGGCCCTGCAGACGCCGAGCGCGCCGCCATCCTCGACCTGGGCGACCCGTACCGCCTCGCTGCCGGATACACCGATCGCCCACTGCACCTCATCGGGCCCTCGCTGTTCCCCGACTACATCCGGCTGCTCAAGCTGCTGTACGCGGTGGTGCTGCCGATCACCTTCGCCGCGGTCCTGCTCGCGCAGCTGCTCGCCCAAGGCCAGTTCGGCGGCGCCATCGGCGCAACCTTCGGCATCACCATGTCCGTCGCCGTCCACCTCGGCTTCTGGACCACCCTGATCTTCGCCCTCATCGAGCGGTCCCCGGACTACAAACACAACGCCTGGAACCCCGACACCCTGCCGCAACTGCCATCCACCGGCGCGATCAAGCTGTCCGACACCATCGGCAGCGGCGTGTGGTCCGCGTTCATCGTCGGCGGCATCATCTGGGCGCAGTTCTTCGGACCGTTCCGCGACGCCGACGGCGGTGTCATCCCCATCCTCGACCCCGCGCTCTGGTCGTTCTGGCTGCCGCTCTTCCTGGTGATCGCCGCCGTCGAGCTGGGATTCCGCATCGTGCTCTACCGCATCGGCCGCTGGACCGTACCCGCCGCCGTCATCAGCATGGTCCTGGCGCTCGCGTTCGCGATCCCCGCGATCTACCTGATCGCGACGCAGCAGCTGTTCAACCCCGGGTTCCTGCAGCGCGCCGGCATCGACGAACTGTTCGGACGGGACGGCGTCGTCACCATCGTCGCGATCGTCATGCTCTGCGTCGGTGTCGCAGGCGCCACCGCCGACGGGTTCACGAAGGCTCTGCGTCAGACCGCGGCTCGGACATGACCGCCGACCCTGGCGGGCTCGGCTCGATCCGCGGGCTCGCCAGGGTCGCGATCACGATCCCCGCGAGGGCGATCACCCCGCCGACCACCTTCACCGGCACCGGCGTCTCGCCGAGGAGCACCGCGAACGCGTACCCCAGAGCCGGGATGCCGGCGATCGCGATCCCGGAGATGGTCGCCGGCAAACGCTCCGCCCCGTAGTTCCAGAGCACCAGCGTCGGGGCGCTCACCACCAGCCCCAGGAAGAGCAGCGACCCGATCCCCGGCCAGCCCGACGGCACCGCGGCGATCCCGGTCAGCACCTCGACCAGCAGCCACGGCAGCATCAGCACCGTGCCCCACACCGCCGTCGCCGTCGCCAGCACCAGCGCGTCCGACGACCCGGCCCGGTCCGCATCCTGCTTCAGCAGCACCGTGTACAGCGAATACGACGCCAGCCCCAGAGCGACGAGGACGATGCCGCCTTCGAAACTCAGGCCCGCCGCCGCGACCAGCACGACACCCGCCGTCGCCAGGATGAGACCGACGATCGTGCGAGCACGGGGCCGCTCACGCAGGATGACCACCGCGAGCACCGTGGTCAGCACCGGCAGCAGCGCGTTCGACAACGCCACGGTCCCCGGGGAGGTGAACAGCAGTCCGATGTTCGTCAGCGAGTAGTAGAACGTCACCCCGGTGAGGCCCAGCACCACAGTGCGGGGAGCACGAAGCGTCGCTGCGAAACCCCTGCGGCGGGCCGCGAACGGAACCAGCACCACGAGGGCGATCAGGAACCGGGCGACGCTGAGCACGGCGGGTGAGCCCGTCTGAAGCACGATGTTGGACAGGGCGAACGCCGTCGACCACAGCACCACCGAGATGCCGATGGCCGCGAGCGGAAGCCCCCGCCGAGCGGCCGTCACCGGACGCTGCTCGTGCCGGTGCTCGCCTCGAACGCCGGCCGCACCCGGACGGTGTCGTACACGATGCGGAGGCTCGAGATCAGCCCGGCGTCGTCCAGTTCGGCGACGTCGACCACGTCGAACGGGGCGAGGGTGCCGTCCGCGAGCGTCCAGTCGAAATGGAACAGGAACGACAGCAGCGCAGCACCATCAACCGAGGTGCCCTGCATCGTGCCGAGCAGCGTCAGCACGGACGATCCCGTGTCGGCGAAGAGCAGGGGATAGAACTCGGTCGCGGGGAGGGTGCCGTACAGCGGGGAATGCACGACGGCGCCGTCCGCGAAGAGGGCGAGCATCGCATCCGCATCTCCCGCCTCGACGGCGTTCAGGTAGGCGGCGACGATCGGATGCGGTGGGGGCGTGGCGCTCATCACACCATGATGGGGCGGAACGACGCTCGGCGCCGCCCGCCCCACCAGGCCCGGGTTACTTCTTCTTGCTCTTGCCGGCCGGCGAACCCGCCGCGAGGTACCCGCGCCAGCCACCGTGCTCGGTGATGTCGGGGTGCTTCTTGGCAGCCGCCTCGTCGAACAGGATGCCGGGCACGACACGCCCGTCCGAGAGCTCGACCGGGCCGCGATAGAGTCCGGGCGGCTCGCCTTCGACGACCTTCAGCAGCACGTTCATCGGCACGGCGTAGAGCTCGCCGGCCACCGCTGCGCCACCCGACTCGACCTGGTACATGCCGGGGTGGACCCCGCCGATCGAGTGCACGCGGTACTTCGGCGCGGTCGAGACCTCTTCGAGGAACTCCGCCCCGGCGAGGTTGTCGTGCAGTCCGAGTCCGCGCATCAGCGTGCCATTCACGTACAGCAGGCTGTCATCGAGCGGCCGATCGGTGTCTTTCCGGCCGGCGACCGCGAACGCGATCATGATCGCCGCCAGGAACAGGTAGCCGAGCGTCACGCCGAACGAGGCGTTGATGCCGACCGCGTTGGCGTTGATGATGCCGAAGAACGACAGGACAGCCGCGACGCCCGAGGTGATCGCCGCCGCCCAGAACCGGTGGTCGATGATGAACACGGTGATGGCGCCGAGCAGCACGCCGGCGAGCACGGCGCCCGAACCGAACAGGTACAGGCCGTCGTAGATCACGCCGCCCGCGATCAGGTTGCCGACGCCGACGTCCGCGGCGCTGGTGCCTGCAGCGCCGAGCGAGTTGTCGATCAGGCCGGTCGCCCACTGCGCCAGGCTCGGCAGCATGGCGATGATGATCGCAGGGGCGTACCGCAGGGCGCTCACGTTGAACGCCTGCGCGCCGATGACCAGACCGATGTAGAGCAGGATCGGCACCAGCGCCTGCATCGGGAAGATCCCGAGCAGGATGCCGACCAGCCCGCTGAAGCACAGGATCGCCACCACGATGCCGGTGACCAGCGAGTAGCCGATCCGGCCGCCCGCCTGCTTCCAGCCGGGGTGGCCGATGTACACGGCGGGCGGGAACGGCGAACCGAGGAACGAACCCACGATCGCACCCAGGCCGTCCGCGGTCAGCACCGCGCGGGCCGAGTAGCGGTCACCAGCCGCGGCTGCGGACTCCACGTTGGTCATCGCCTCGGTGAAGTTGTAGATGCCGAGCGGGATGGCGGTGGCCAGCAGGGGGGCGATGTCGCCCAGTCCGGTGAGGACATCGCCCGACGGGAACGGGAGATACAGCGAGACGTTGGAGGCCGCATCCGCCACCGCGCTCGGCTTCAGGATGTCGGACCAGCCGAGCGCCACCGCGATCCAGGCGACCGCGGTCGAGATCACGACTGCCAGAAGGCCGACCGGGGCGCCGAACGGCATCCTCTTGCCGCCGAGCCAGCCGACCAGCACGAACGCGAGGGCGATGAACGCGATCCACGGCGCCTGCCACATCTGCGCGGCGGGGCTCATCGAGATGAAGGTGATCGAAATACCCGCCAGGGCGCCGAGCATCGCGGCACGCGGGGTCCACTTGCGGATCCACGGGCCGAACACCGCCCCGAGCAGCACGATGACGCCGATGATGAACGCCCACGCCAGACCCGCGCGCCACGCCTTCAGCGGGTCACCCGACTGGATGAGCACCGGCAGCATGACGACGAACACCACGATGAACATGTGCGGAACGCTCGGCCCGTACGGCAGGGCCGTCACATCCGACCGCCGTTCGCGTCGCGCCAGGCGCGTCGCCAGAATCGCGTACCAGATGTTGCCGAGGGGCAGGGCGATGCCGAGCGCGGGCAGGATCCGGGCGTAGACCACGTCGTCGGGCAGTTGCACGACGAACAGGACGAGCCCGGTCAGCACGATGACGTTCAGCAGGACGTTGGTGCCGAGCCCGAACAGCCCGTTCCAGTCGCCCTTCACCCACCATCGGACCTTGAACTTCTCTTCGGTGACTGTTGTGGACATGGGGGTTTCTGTCTCCGTTTCTTCCTTGAAGGGATTCAGCCGAGCGAGCCCAGCAGCTCGCCCGAGGTGGTGACCCAGCCGACGATTCCGCCCTGGGCCTTGAACATGTCGAGGGCCGACTGCTTGAACTCGGGGAAGTACGAGCCGGTGCAGTCGGAGAGGATGAGGCACTCGAAGCCGCGGTCGTTGGCCTCGCGCACCGTGGATTGCACGCAGACCTCGGTGGTGACACCGGTGACGACCAGGTGCGTGATGCCGGCGGCGTGCAGCACGGTGTCGAGGTCGGTGGCGTAGAACGAGCCCTTGCCCGGCTTGTCGATCACGGTCTCGCCGGCCAGCGGCGCGAGCTCGGGGATGATCTCGTGACCGGCCGATCCCCGGACCAGGATGCGGCCCATCGGCCCGTCGTCGCCGATGCGCAGGGTGGGCTTGCCCCGGTTCGCCTTCGACGGGAACAGGTCGCCCAGGTCGGCGCGATGGCCCTCACGCGTGTGGATCACGGTCCAGCCGCGCTGGCGCCAGGCATCCAGCACGGCCTTGGTCGGCTCGATGGTCGCGCGCAGGGTGGAGACGTCGTTGCCGAGGGTTTCGCCGAAGCCGCCCGGCTCCATGAAGTCGCGCTGGAAGTCGATGCAGACCAGGGCCGCGTGAGCCGGGTCGAAGGTGAACTCGTACGGTTCGGCGGGGACGGTGACGGTCATGCCAGTTCCTTCTCGTTGATGTCCTTCTCGGTGACGATGTGGGTTCCGCCGTTTCCGGCGAGGGCGTCGCGCAGGCCCGGGAGCGAGGTGATCACGGCCGAACTGCCGCCCGATTCGACGAACGAGATCGCCGAATCCACCTTGGGTCCCATCGAGCCCGGCGGGAACTGCCCGTCGTCGAGGTGCCGGCGCATCTCGCCGGTTCCGACGCGGCCGAGCGCGCGCTGGGTGGGCTTGCCGAAGTCGACGTAGACCTGGTCGACGCCGGTGACGAGCACGAGGGTGGCGAGGTCGATCTCGGCGGCGAGGAGCGCCGAGGCGCGGTCCTTGTCGATGACGGCATCGACGGGATGCCACCCCGCCCCATCGCGGACGACCGGGATCCCGCCGCCCCCCGCTGCGATCACGACGGCGCCCGACCCCGACAGGGTGCGGATCGCCTCGGACTCGATGATGGTGTTCGGCACCGGGCTCGGCACGACGCGGCGGAACACGTCCGGCTCGACCTCGGTGACGCTCCAGCCCTCCTCGGCGACGCGCATCCGGGCGACCGCCGCGCCGATCTGCCCGCCGATCGGCTTGGTCGGGTTCTGGAATGCGGGGTCGTCGAGCGCGACCTCGGCGTGGGTGAGCACGGCGACGGCGCGCGAGCTGAGCCCGGCACGTTCGAGCGCGGTGTCGAGGGCGACGGCCAGCATGTGGCCGATGCCGCCCTGCGAGTCGGCGACGGCCAGCCAGAGCGGCAGGTCCGGCAGGCCTTCGACGGTGGCGTCGGGGGCGACCAACTCGCCGCGGCGCAGGATGAAACCGACCTGTGGTCCGTTGCCATGCGTCACGACGACGATCCAGCCGTCCTTCACCAGTTCGGCCACGTTGTCGGCGAAGCTGGCAGCGCGCTCGAGCTGGCGCTCGACCGAGCCGGGCTCGCCGTCGAGCACGAGGGCGTTGCCCCCGATGGCGATCAGCACGGTGCTCATGCCACGCCCCGCAGTTCGGCGATGCGGCGCACCGCCTGGGCGAACACACCCGAGGGCGCCCGGACGATGCCCGCCCCGATCTGCCCGATGCCGGCCTCTTTGTGCGCGATGCCCGTGTTGATCATCGGCAGCTCTCCGGTCTCGATCACGGCGAGTACGTCGATGCCCGACGGGGTCCCGGCGAAGTTCAGCGGCGGCAGTGGGAACGCCGGATGCGGCGCGAGGGTGATGCGCCGCATCGAACGGGTGGCCTCGAGCGCGTCGTCGGGGGTGCCGCCGACGAACCGGGTGATGGCGGGCGAGGCCGCCATCGCGAATCCGCCGAGCCCCAGGGTCTCGGTGATGGCGGAATCGCCGAGGTCGGGGTTGGCGTCCTCGGGTCCGTATCCGGGGAAGAACAGCCCGTCGGCCGGTCCGACCGGGGTGGTGAACCACTCCGTCCCGGTCGCCGCGACCCGCAGGCCGAACTCGACGCCGTTGCGGGCCATGGTCGTGACCAGGGTCGAGTCCGGGATGCCGACCGCCGCATCCATCGCCAGCTTCGCGCCCGCCATCGAGATGTTGAGGGCGAAGTGGTCGTTGCCGGCCAGGAAGTCCAGCGTCGAGCGGACCGCCGCCGCATCGGCCTGCGCCGCGATGAAGGGCGCCAGCCGGCGGGTGAGCAACGAGGTGGAGGCCAGATTGCGGTTGTGGCCCTCGTCGCCCATCGCCAGCGCCTGGCTGATGAGCGACGTGGTGTCGATGGGACCCGCCGCCTCGATCGCGGCGTTGACGGTCGGTCCGAGCACGTCGCGCATCCAGGCGAGCCGCGTGAGCACCTCGGAGTCGTACGCACCGAACCGCAGCACCTTGCCGAGTCCCTCGTTGAGCGAGGAGTAGGCGCGGCGGCCGCTGTCGTCGGTCGACTCCTCGGCGACGAACACCGGCATCGACGGCGCGAGCACGCCGGCCATCGGACCGACCGCGTCGTGGTGGTGACAGGGGTCGAGGGTGATCGCGCCCGACTCGAGCAGCCTCAGAGCGGCCTCGGGGTCGTCGGCCCAGCCCTCGAACAGGGTCGCGCCGATGAGCGCGCCGCGCATCGGGCCGCACATGCGCGCGAACTCGATCGGCGGGCCGGCGTGCAGCAGCGTGCGGCCCTCGCTGATGCCCGGGACCACCTCGCTGGCGGGGCGGATGCCGGTCACCAGGGGCCGAGACGCATGCACCAGTTCGATGGCCGCCGCGTTCGCCGCCGCCGTGACCTCGTCGTCGAGCGCGAGCCCGAGCCGCGCGGTCTCGGGGTCGCCGAAGCCCGGCGGCCGCCAGTCCAGCTGCAGCACATCGGCGGGCGGAACCGCCTCGACGATGAGGGGCAGCCCCGCGTTGAGGATGCGCAGCCCGCCGTCGATCATGCCCGTGCTCCCGTCGCGAGGGTCGCGGCAAGCCGTGCCGCCGCCGCATTGGTGGGCGCGAGCACGATGCCCGCGCTTTCGAGCAGGCCGCGCTGGCGGTCGAGCCCCTGAGGGTCGGCGGGGGTTCCGCAGACCGAGCCGATGACGAGCAGTTCGCGCCCGTCGTCGGCCGCGGCGGCGCGCGCGGCCGCGACCGCCTCGACCACCGGCGTCGCCGGGTCGGGCGAGGCCCCGTACCCGATCACGAGATCCAGCAGCAGGATGCCGACCGTCGCATCCGACCCCGCCGCCTCGATGCGGGTCGCCCGCGCCTCCGGGTCGATCATCGGGTGCGGTTTGCCGGCGGTGTACTCGTCGTCGCCGAGGTCCAGCACCTCGATCTCGGTCACGCCACCGCGCTTGAGGATCAGCTTTGCCTCGGAGGCGAGGGTTCCGCCGGTGTAGAGGCCCAGCACGCGACCCGGCGGGGCCTGCACGGGGGAGGCGTCCCCGGCCTCCACATCGAGGTGATGTCCGGCGGCCGCGGCGGCGGCGATCGCGCCGCCCTCGAGGGTGCCGCGCACGATCACCTCGCCATCGGCATCCTCGGCACCGAGGAAGCAGGCGATCGCCGGGATGCCGCCCTTGGCGATCGCGGACAGCCGCGTCAGCAGGCGCTCGGCCACCGCACCGGCGGGGGGTTTCGACACGATCGCGATGACCTTCGTGGGCGGGTCGGCCTCGAGCAGGTCGAGGGCGAGCTCGGTCATGATGCCGTCGACCTCCTCGGAGAGATCGCGGCCCCCGACGCCGATCAGCTGCGAGACCCCCGCCCCCGCGAGGTCGAGCAGGCGGGAGACCTCCTGCGCACCGGTGCCGCTCGCGGCGACGATGCCGACGTCGCCACGGCGCACCACGTTGGCGAAGCCGAGCGGCACGCCGTCGATGATCGCGGTTCCGCAGTCGGGGCCCATGTGCAGCAGACCGCGGTCGCGGGCGAGGCGCTTCACGCGCACCTCATCCTCGAGGGGCACGTTGTCCGAGAAGCAGAAGACGTGCAGCCCGTCGCGCAGTGCGCGCTCGGCGACCACGGCGGCGTAGGTTCCGGGGATCGAGATCGCGGCCATCGTGGCCGGGTGCGCGGCGTCCTCGGCGGCCATCGCCGCGATGCCCTCGCCGATCGTCGCGGCGGGCCGTTCCTCGTTCCTGCGCGCCGATTCGACGCTGGTGAGGGCGGCCTCGGCGGCGTCGAGGGCCTCCGCGACGATCTCGTCGGTGTCTCCGCGCACCACGATCACGAGATCGTCGGGCGCGGCGCTCAACCCGGCCGGCAGCATCGCCGACTCGTTCAGGATCGCGATGTTCGCGGGGGTGGCCATCACCGCCCCGACGCGGTCGACACCGTCGCGCGCCTCGGTCGACGATGCGATGGCCATCAGGGCCACCGAGTCGCGGTAGAGGCGGGGGAAGACGCGGGAGTTCAGGGAGGTCATGCGGACTTTCTGGTGAGGTGGGCGCTGCGTGCGGCTGCGACGATCCCGGCGAGCAGGTCGGTTCCCGAGCTCGCGCCGAAGGTCGACGCGGCCCCGACGGCGCGGGCCGCGGCGCGCACGTCCGCGAGGCCGGCGACCAGCTGGTGTACACGATCCGCGAACCGGCCGTCGGCGGCAGCCGCGAGGTAGTGCGCCGAGGCCGAGGTGGTGCGGGTGAGCATGGGCAGAACCTGCATGCCGAGGGCGGTCGCCGCGGCCGCGTTCCCCGTGGCTCGGAGTCCCGCGAGCACGCCGGCCACGACGTCGTCGCCGGCCGGCGTGCTGCCGGGTCCCGCCCCGATGAGCCGGAGCAGGGTGCCCATCACCGGGACGCCGGACACTGCAGCCTGGGTGAGTGCGGCTGCCTGGGCGCCTTGACGGGACGGGTCGAAGGATCCGATGGGACGGCAGGTGCGGAGGGCTCCGTCGAGCAGTTCGAGAGCGGCGGCGTCCACGGACACCGGCCGCATGCTGAGGTCGACGGGCTCGACGATCGCGGGCCGCCAGTCGCCGATGGTGCCGCCCACGCCCAGCTCGTGGCGCAGCCGGGAGAGTTCCGCGGGCGCGACCTCGATTCCACCCGGAACCAGGCCGAATACGCCCGAGGTGATGATCAGCTGGCCGGAGGGTGTCCGCAGCACGAGGGCGGACTGTCCAAGATGGACGATGCTCGCGGGGCCGTCCGATCGCCAGGGTGCGGGTTTCGCCGCATCCACACGCACCCGGCCCGGGCTGGCGATAACCGGTGGCGGGGTCATACTGGGAATGGTAGGGAGCGCGGCGGCGGGCCGGGTAAGTCCGCATCGGACGGCAATCCGGCGCATGCACTGTCCGAATCGGCCAATGGAGGCGCAAATGACGGTGGTCACGGTCCGCGAGATCCTGACCCTGCCTGTCCTCGACGGCAGCGTGGTCCTCGCCGGCGCGGACGGGCTCGGCCGGTCGGTCTCGGGCGTCAACGTCATGGAGGTCCCGGACATCGAGTCCTTCGTCCGCGCGGGCGAGCTGATGCTCACGACGGCGTACCCGCTGCGCGATCACCCGGAGGATCTCGGGCACCTGGTCCGCACGCTTGCACGGACGGGGCTGGCGGCGCTGGCCGTGAAATCCGGCCGCTACCTCGACGGGGTCCCGCGGGCGATGATCGAGGCTGCCGACGAGCTCGACTTCCCGCTCATCGCGCTCACCGCCAACACCTCGTTCAACGATGTGATCGGTGCGGTGCTCGCGGTCGTGCTCAGCGAGTACGGGCCGGATCCCGCGGGGGCGGAAGCGATCCGTGAGCGGCTCACCGGGGTCGCGCTGTCGGGCGGCGGCCTCGACGAGATCGCCCGTGCTCTGGCCGGGGCGCTCGACCGCCAGGTGCGCATCATCGATGACGCCGGCATGCCGCTTGTGCACGGCGGGCACGAATCGCCGGAGCAACCCGAGGACGCCCCCTGGGAGTTCCCGATCAGCGTGGCCGGGACGGAGCGCGGCCGGCTGCTCGTGCACGGCAGGGACGAGCCGACCCTCGGCCAGCGCCGCCTGATCCGGCAGGCATGCTTCGCTGCGGGGATGCACATCGCGCAGGCGGTCGCGGGGCTCGAGCTGGACCGCCGCATGCGCGTCCTGCTCCTCGAGGAGCTGGTGAGTGGCAGGTCCACGGACGCCGACATGCTGCGGCAGCGCTCGCGGCTGTTCGGCATCGCTCCCGATGTCCGGCGGACGGTGATGATCGCCCGCTGCACGGCCGAGCCGGGGGAGGGGCGTCTCGACGAGGGACTCCCCGTTGGCTCGCTGGTGTGGTCCCGTGGCACCGAGATCGTCGCCCTGGTGACCCACATGGATGCGGCGGCCGCGTGGCGGGACGGGTTGCGCGCCGCGGGCGGCGGCAACGTGATCGTGGCCGTCGGTCCGCCGAGCGACGACCTCGACGGACTCGCGCGGTCGCACGCTGCTGCCCGCGAGTCACTCACCATCGCCGAGGCGACCGGGCAGCCGGTCGTGAGACACGAGTTGCTGGCGATCGAGCGCGCCATCCTCGCTCTGCCCCGCGAGCAGGTGACGGAGCTGGTGGAGCACGAACTGGGCGCGCTCATCAGGGCCGATGCAGCATCCGACGGCCAGCTCTGCGGGACGCTCGAGATGCACCTGGGTACCGGCAATGCAGCCGAGGCGTCGCGCCGGCTGTTCATCCACTACAACACGATGAAGCACCGGCTGGGTCGCATCGAAGAGCTGCTCGGCCCGGTGCTCGACGACCCGCGCAAGCGGTTGTCGCTCGCCTTCGCGCTGCAGGCGCGGAAGTTCCTCTGATCAGGCGGGAACCCGGATCATGCCCTCCTGCGCGATGCTCGCCAGCAGGTTGCCCGCCCTGTCGTACACGCGGCCGAACGAGAGCCCCCGCCCGCCGATCGCGTTCGGCGACTCCTGCACGTAGAGCAGCCACTCGTCGGCGCGTCCGTCCCGGTGCCACCACATCGCGTGATCGAGGCTCGCGACCTTCAAGCCGGGGGTCACCCAGGCGATCCCGTGGCCGCGCAGAACCGGTTCCAGGATGGTGTGGTCACTCGCGTAGGCGATGGCGGCCCGGTGCAGGTTGGGGTCGTCGGGCAGGGTGCCGACCGCCTTCATCCACACCGCGGAGACCGGCTGCCGGTCCTGGTCCGGGGTGAGGTAGAGCGGCCTGTCGATGTGCCGGATGTCGAACGCGCGCTGCGTCGCCCAGAACTGCGCCACCGGGTGATCGATGCCGGCGAGCAGGTCGGCGGTCGACGGCAGCGAATCGGGCTCCGGCACCTCCATCGGCGGCGGGGCGAAATGCTCGACCCCGGCGTCGACGTCCTGGAAGGAGGCGATCATCGACAGGATCGGCTCGCCCTTCTGATACGCCTGCGTGCGCCGCGTCGAGAACGACCGGCCATCGTGGATCCGGTCGACGGAGAATGTGATCGGATGCTCGACGTCACCCGGCCGCAGGAAGTAGCCGTGCATCGAGTGCACGAAGCGGTCGTCGGAGACGGTGCGGATCGCCGCGACCAGCGACTGCGCCAGCACCTGGCCGCCGTAGATGCGTCCGCCGGGCATGTACTGGCTGGGGCCGGTGAAGATGTCCTCGCTGGTGCGGGCGCCCGTGTCGGTGAGATCGAGCGTCGCCAGCAGTCCTGCGAGGGGGTCGCTCATGCGATGTAGTTTAAAGGGCACATGGGCGCCTCCTTCACTCTCGCCGACTCTCAGACACTCGAAGATCTGCAGGTCTACCTTGCGCGCGCCGCCAGGATCGAAGAAGGCTCCGTCCGCTTGATCGCCGGCAGCGGGGTGCTCGCGGTGTACGTCGCGGTGCTCTACCCGGTCGGGTTGCTCGACGAGAGCCCCACGGTGCTGGGGCTTCGCACCGTCGCCCTCGTCCCCAACGCCGATGGAACGCCCGACACCTTCGACGCCGTCGTGCCGGTGCGCTCGCTGCTGGGGCGCATCGAGACGGCCGTCGCAGCGAAGAGCACGACGGTGTCGCTGCCGATGGAGGTCAACACGGCGACGTGGGCCGCCATTTCGCCCCCGCGCGGCGGCTGGGTGGGCAGTGCGTCATCCACCGCGCATGTGCTGGATGCCGCCGCCCGCTCGGGCATCGACGAGGTCGCCTCGGCGGTCCCCACCGGCGCCGGCGAGCAGATCGTGCGGCGGGTGCGATCCGAGGTCTGGTCCCGCCCCATCCCGCAGCTGGAGCACGTTCCCGCCGGCGCGGGGTTCGCCGCCCTCGGGCTGGGGTTCCTCGGCGACGACGAGGTGCGCGTGTTCGAGTCGGGCCCCTGGACGCGGCTCACCACGCAGCGCGGCCATGTGCTGGTGAAGCGCAAGGCCTGGACGCTCGCGCGCTGATTGCCCCCGCTGGTTGGGTAGCGGCGCAGCCGCGTGTCGAAAACACGACTCGCGCGTTTCGACACGCCCGCTGCGCGGGCTACTCAACGAGCGGAGGGCGCTACAGCGTGCCGGCGATCGCCCGGCCGGCCTGACGGCCCGTGAACAGGCAGCCGCCGAGGAAGGTCCCCTCGAGCGCCCGGTAACCGTGGACGCCGCCGCCGCCGAACCCCGCGGCCTCGCCGACCGCGTACAGGCCGGGGATCGGCGTGCCGTCGGGCGCGAGCGCCTGCGAGTTGAGGTCGGTGCGGATGCCGCCCAGCGTCTTGCGGGTGAGCACATGCAGCTTCACCGCGATCAGGGGCCGGTGCTCGGGGTCGAGGAACTTGTGAGGCTTCGCCACCCGGATGAGCCGGTCGCCCAGGTACTTGCGCGCGCCGCGCAGGGCGGTCACCTGCGCATCCTTCGTGAAGTCGTTGTCGAGCTCCCGGTCGCGGGCCTCGATCTCGCGGCGCAGCTCCTGGGTGTCGAGCTTCACGCCCTTCGGCTGCAGCTTCTTCATCCCCTTGAAAAGTTCGTCGAGGGTGTCGGCGACGACGAAGTCGGCGCCCTTCTGCTTGAACGCCTCCACCGGCTCGGTGGCGCCCTTCGACAGGCGCTGCCTGACGAGCTCGCGGATGCTCTTGCCGGTCAGATCGGGGTTCTGCTCGCTGCCCGAGAGCGCGAACTCCTTCTCCAGCACCGCCTGCGTCAGCACGAACCACGAGTGGTCGTGCCCGAGGGAGCGCAGGTACGACAGGGTTCCGAGGGTGTCGAACCCGGGGAACAGCGGCACCGGCAGGCGCTTGCCGGTCGCGTCGAACCACAGGCTCGACGGCCCCGGCAGGATGCGGATGCCGTGCTTGTCCCAGACGGGGGCGAAGTTCTCGATGCCCTCCGTGTAGTGCCACATGCGGTCGCCGTTTACCAGGTGGGCGCCCGCCTTCTCGGCGATCCCCAGCATCCTGCCGTCGACGTGGGCGGGGACGCCGCTGAGCATGGTCTCCGGCGGGGTGCCGAGCCATTCGGGCCACTGTTTGCGCACCAGATCGTGGTTGCCGCCGATGCCGCCGCTGGCCACGATCACGGCGGGAGCCTCGTAGGAGAAGTCGCCCTCCTCATCCCGGTTGCTGGGCTCACCGCGCTGGGCGTCGTCGCCCGCGAGCACTTTGCCTTTCACGCCGACCACGGCGCCATCGCGCACGATCAGCTCGTCCGCGCGGTGGCGGAACTTCAGCTCGACGAGCCCCTGCTGCACGCCGTCGCGCAGGGTCTTGATGAACGGCTCCAGGATGCCGGGGCCGGTACCCCAGACGATGTGGAACCGGGGCACCGAGTTGCCGTGACCGGTCGCGGTGTAGCCGCCGCGTTCCGCCCAGCCGACGACGGGGAAGAACGAGATCCCCTTGGAGTGAAGCCATTCGCGCTTCTCGCCGGCGGCCCAGGCGAGGTAGGCCTCTGCCCATTCGCGGCCGTTCTCGTCCTCTTCGCGGTCCCATTCGGCGCTGGCGTACCAGTCCTGGCGCGCGAGGTCGTGGCTGTCTTTCACCCGCAGCCGCCGCTGCTCGGGGGAGTCGACCAGGAACAGCCCGCCGAACGACCACCACGCCTGGCCTCCGAGGCTGGCCTCCGGCTCCTGATCGAGCACGATGACGTGCTGTCCGGCTTCGACGAGTTCGGCGACCGCGACGAGGCCGGACAGGCCGGCACCCACGACGATGACATCGGCGTTCTGAGGCATAAATGCGAGGTTAGCGTGCCTCTTCCGCGCTGTTCACCATCGCGTGGGCCGCGCGTTCCAGATAGTCCCAGAGCATCGACTCGTGCAGCGGCGACAGGTCGAGGGTGTCGACGGCGGCGCGCATGTGGCGCAGCCAGCGGTCGCGGGCGTCCGGTGTCACGGCGAACGGCATGTGCCGCATCCGCAGCCGGGGGTGACCGCGCTCCTCGGAGTACGTGCCCGGTCCACCCCAATACTGCTCGAGGAAGCCGGTGAGCCGCTGGATCGCGCCCTCGAGGTCGGGCTGTTCCGGATACATCGGCAGCAGCACCTCGTCGGTGCGGACGCCGTCGTAGAACGCGCGCACCAGCGTCTCGAACGTGGGGCGCCCGCCTACCGCGGCCCAGAAGGAACCGCCGACGGGGTCGCCGCCCGCCCCCATGCGCAGGGTGAGGTCAGCCATCGGCGGGTCCCTGTCGGGTCTTCGCGACATCCTTCGCCGGTTTCAGCGCCACCGGCAGGTTCGCGGTCTTCGGCGGCCGGGCGCCGTTCACCGACCCGGCCCCCTCGTATCCGCTGAGCACGATGGAGTTCAGCTTCGGCAGTTTCACGCCGAGGTCGTCGAGCGCCTTCTTGAGCCGGGCCCGCAGCTCGCGCGCGACATCGTCTTTCGAGCCGGCGCGCACCTTCACCACGAGCCGGATGACGACCGCCTCGGCCGACACCGATTCGATGCCCCAGATCTCGGGGCGTTCGAGGATCAGCTTCTTCCACTTCGGCTCGTCGCGGAGTCGGGTCGCGGTGTCGAGCATCGTCGCCTGCACGCTCTCGGTGTCGGCCTCGTACGGCACGGCGAGATCGATGATCACCCGCGCCCAGCCCTGCGACAGGTTGCCGACCCGCAGGATCTCGCCGTTGCGCACGAACCACAGCGTCCCGTTGACGTCGCGGATCTGCGTGATCCGGATGCCGACCGCCTCGACCACGCCGGTCGCGGGTCCGAGGTCGACGACATCCCCGACGCCCAGCTGGTCTTCGCTGACCATGAACAGGCCGTTCAGCACGTCTTTCACCACGTTCTGCGCACCGAAGCCGAGCCCGGCGCCGAGCGCAGCGGTGATGAGCGAGAACGCGGCGGTTGCCTGCGGCGCCGCCACCGAGATGACCAGGATGACGGCGCTGATCACCACGACCGTCGTCACCACGCTGCTGAACACTCCTCCGAGCGCGCGGGTGCGCTGCACGATGCGCGCCGCGTGGATGGGGGAGTGCTGCAGCGCCTGCGTGTCGTCGACGTTCTGCTTCTTCTTCACGCCGCTGACGACGCGGTTCACGACCCGGCGGATCACGAACTGCAGCACCACCCGCAGGATCACCGAGATGACGATGATCGCGGCGATCTGGATCGGGATGCCCCACGGACCGTCGAGGAACCCCTGGACGGTCGCGAAGAAGGCGTCGAGATCCATGGGAGGGCTACCCCTTGCGGTCGCGGGCCTGCGCGGCGAGCGCGCGCTCGACGCCGGCCAGGTTCTCGATCACGAGGCGCCGCAGCGCGGGCACGTCGGGGTTGGCGTCGAGCCACGCGTTGGTGGCGTCGACGAGCTGCTGCGATGCCAGCGGTCCGGCGTAGAAGAACTGCAGCACGTAGCTCGCGATGGAGTAGCTGCGCTCCTTCCAGATGCGGGCGATGGCGTCGAAGTACGGGGCGACAGTCCCGGACAGCGAACCGGGCTCGTTGACGTGCTGGAATCCGAGCCCCATGTTGCGCAGCACCACGTTGGTGATCGTGTCGTCGGTGAGCGCGGCGTTCAGCGCGGCCAGCTTGCCGTCCGGCGTCGGGATGGTCGCCTTCGCCCGGGCTGCCGCCTGCTGGCCGTTCGCGGTGTTGTCGTCGGCGAGCGCCGCATCGATCTCCGCCTCGCCGGCCTGGCCGACGAGCACGAGGCCCTCGAGCAGCTCCCACGAGAGGTCGGTGTCGATCTCGAGCCCCGACAAGGTGATCGAGCCCGCACGCAGGCCGGACAGCACGTCGCCGTGCGCCGACGTCGACGCGATGTTGGCGAAGAATTTCACGAACTGGAACTGCGCGTCCGAGCCGGGGGCGGCATCCTGGGCCAGCTGCCAGAGGGCGTCGCCGACGCGGCGGATCGTCTCGTCCTGCTTGGCCGGCGCCACATAGGTGCGGGCCACCTGGGTGAGCTGGGTCAGCGAGAGGCGGATGGTGGTGGACTCCGTCTCGGTGGCGATGTTGCCGAGCACCAGGTCGACGTAGTCGCTCGGGGCGACCTCAGCGTCACGCGTGGCGTCCCAGGCGGCGCCCCAGACGAGCGCGCGTGCGAGCGGGTCGTGGATGTCGGCGAGGTGGTCGATGGCGACCTGCCAGCTGGCGTCATCCATGCGGATCTTCGCGTAGGCGAGGTCGTCGTCGTTCAGCAGCACCAGGTCGGGCTTCGGGAGGCCGACGAGATCCTGCACCTGTGTGGTCTCGCCGTCGATGTCGAGCTCGACCCGGTGGGTTCGCACGAGACGCGGGGCCAGGGTCTGGTCGTCGTCGGCGTGGTCGAACGAGTAGAACCCGACCGCGAGGCGGTGCGGCCGGATCGTCGCGTAGTCGGCGGGCGCGTACTGCTGGATGCGGAACGCGGTGATGGTGCCGTCGTCGCCGGTCTCGATCTCGGGCTTCAGCGTGTTGACGCCCGCCGTCTCGAGCCAGAGCTTGCCCCAGGTGGTGAGGTCACGGCCGGAGGTGGCCTCGAGCTCGGCGAGCAGGTCGTTCAGCTCGGTGTTGCCGTACTCGTGCTTCTGGAAGTACTGGCCGACGCCGGCGAAGAACGCGTCGATGCCCACCCAGGCCGCGAGCTGCTTCAGCACCGATCCGCCTTTGGCGTAGGTGATGCCGTCGAAGTTGACCTGCACGTCTTCGAGGTCGTTGATGGTGGCGACGATGGGGTGGGTCGACGGCAGCTGGTCCTGCCGGTACGCCCAGCTCTTCTCCATCGACTGGAACGTCGCCCAGGCCTCGGTCCATTCGGTGGCTTCGGCGGTCGCGATGGTGGACGCCCATTCGGCGAACGACTCGTTCAGCCACAGGTCGTTCCACCAGCGCATGGTCACGAGATCGCCGAACCACATGTGGGCGAGCTCGTGCAGGATGGTGACGACGCGGCGCTCCTTGATCGCGTCGGTCACCTTCGACCGGAACACGTAGGTCTCGGTGAACGTCACCGCGCCCGCGTTCTCCATGGCGCCGGCGTTGAACTCGGGCACGAACAGCTGGTCGTACTTGGCGAACGGGTACGGGTAGCCGAACTTCTGCTCGTAATACGCGAAGCCTTTGCGGGTGATGTCGAAGATGTAGTCGGCGTCGAGGTACTGCATCAGCGACTTGCGGGCGAACACGCCGAGCGGGATGACGCGGCCGCTCGAGCTGGTCAGCTCGCTGTGCACCGACTCGTACGGTCCGGCGATGAGGGCGGTGATGTAGCTGGAGATGCGGGGCGTCGGCTCGAATGCCCACGTCGCGGTGTCCCCGTCGGTGGTCGGCTCGGGTGCCGGCGAGTTGCTGACGACGGCCCACCGGGATGGCGCGGTCACCGTGAACCGGAACGTCGCCTTCAGGTCGGGCTGCTCGAAGACGGCGAACACGCGCCGGCTGTCGGGGACCTCGAACTGCGTGTAGAGATACACCTCCTGGTCGACGGGGTCGACGAAGCGGTGCAGCCCCTCACCCGTGTTGGTGTACGAGAAGTCGGCGACGACGGTGAGCTCGTTCTGCTCCTGCAGGTCGTCGAGCTGGATGCGCACGCCGTCGCTGACCCGGCCGGGGTCGAGCTCGGCGCCGTTCAGGGTGACGGCATGCACCTGGGCGGTGATCGCGTCGATGAACGTCGAACTGCCGCCGGTCGCGGCGAAGGTCACGGTCGTCGTCGACCGGAACGTCTCGGGACCCGTGGTGAGGTCGAGGGCGATGGCGTACGCGTCGACCGCGATCAGGGCGGCGCGTTCCTGGGCTTCTGAGCGGGTGAGGTTCTCTCCTGGCACGCTCTCCAGCCTAGGCGGGGACGGCCTCCAGGTGGCGGTCGCGCACGGCCAGCCGCGCCTCGACGTCGCTGATCGCGAGGTCGAGCGTCGCGATCAGCAGCGAGTCGGGGTCGTCGATGCACGCCTGGGCGATGCCGGCGGCGGAGATGCGGGCGATCGCGAGCGGGGCTGACGGGTGCATCTGCCGCGAGGGACGCCGCACTGACGCCAGGTGGTTCTCGGCCCAGGCGCGTGCGCCGGGCACGTCGTCGAGCGCGTGCCGCGCCGCGAGCCGCAGTCCGGGCGCCTCGATGCCACGTGCGTCGAGTTCCGCGCAGAGGGTCAGGATGCCGACGGCGAGCGAGTGCTGCCGGTCCATGCTGGCGACGGGCAGCGCCGCCGCCGCGGCCCGGAGGGCGACGATCATGCCGATCTCGGTGTCGTCGCCTCGCAGCCCGATCACCCGCGGGATCTGCAGTACGAGCTCATCGCGCCGTGCATCCGAGACCCCGTCGTTCACTCCGCGCGCCAGTGCGGCGAGCACCGGGTCGGTGCATTCGGGGTGATCGCTCCAGCGCTCCCCGGCGAGGTAGGAGGCGAATTCCATGAAGCAGGCCCCGCGGCGCGGGGTGCGATGCGCGCCCGCCCCGAGGTGCGGCATGAAATCCGGAATACCAATCCCTGACATCGGTAGACCTCCCTGTCTGCTGCTCTGATCTTCTCTCCGGCCTCACCCCTGGACAAGGCCTTTGGTCCTTCATGAGCGAACCCTCATCTGGCGGTGACGGTAGGTCGATCATCCTCCCCGTTCTACCCCCATACAAGGGGGGTTTCGCCGGTGTGAACGAAGGGTCAGAGGTCGTCCCTAGACTGGCCGCGTGCGCATCCACATCGCGACCGACCACGCCGGACTCGAGTTCAGCACCGACCTTCAGCACCACCTCGCCGAGCAGGGCTACGAGGTCGTCGATCACGGGCCGGCCGACTACGACCCGCTCGACGACTACCCGAGCTTCTGCATCAACGCGGCCCGCGCCGTGGTGCGCGACCAGCAGGCGGGGGTCGACGCGCTCGGCATCGTCTTCGGCGGGTCGGGCAACGGCGAGCAGATGGCGGCCAACAAGGTCCACGGCATCCGCGCCGCGCTGGTCTGGAGCATCGCCACCGCCGAACTGGCGCGCGAGCACAACGACGCCAACGTCATCGCGATCGGGGCGCGCCAGCATTCGCTCGACGAGGCGATCGGGTTCATCGACACCTTCCTGACGACGCCGTTCAGCGGCGAGGAGCGTCACGCCCGCCGCATCGCACAGCTGGCGGAGTACGAGACCACCGGCGCGATCGCCGGGCACCAGATCGACTGAGCCGCGCTCGTCACATGCCCGAAGGTCACTCCGTCCACCGCATCGCGCGTCAGTTCGCGCGGCACTTCACCGGGACCCCCGTGGCGGTGAGCTCACCGCAGGGAAGGTTCGCGGCGGACGCCGCCCTGCTCGACGGTCACCGCATCGTCGAGGCCCGCGCCGTCGGCAAGCAGATGTTCCTCGAGTTCGACAACGGCCTGTACCTACGGGTGCACCTCGGGCTCTACGGGGCGTGGGATTTCGCCGGTGAGAAATCTCCGGCGGCGGCGAGGGCGAGGCATCGCTGTCGTCGATCGGCGCGCCGCGGCTGACCCGGCTGCGCATGTCGGAGCAGGAGGCGGAGGGCGAGCTGACCGGCGCCTTCCCGCCCGACCCCGTCGGGCAGGTGCGGGTCCGGCTGCTGACCGACACCGTGGTGGCCGACCTCCGCGGCCCCACCGCGTGCGTGGTCGAGACCGCCGAGCAGGTGCAGGCGGTCATCGACCGGCTCGGACCCGATCCGCTCGTCGACGATCTCGCGGCGGGCGAGGAGCGGTTCGTCGCCATCGTGCGCAAGAAGCCGACCCCCATCGCGCTGCTGCTGATGGACCAGGCGGTGATCAGCGGCATCGGCAACGTCTACCGGGCCGAGATGCTGTTCCGTGCACGTCAGAACCCGTTCACGCCCGGCCGCGACGTGCTCGAGCCGGTGGTGCGGGCCCTCTGGCGCGACTGGGTGCACCTGCTGGCGATCGGCTTCGGCACCGGGCTGATGTACACGATGGACGACGAGGCGACCGGCGACCCCAAACCCGAGCACTGGGTGTACCAGCGCACCGGCGAACCGTGCCGCGTGTGCGGTGCGACGATCCAGATGCAAGAGCTCGGTGGACGAAAGCTCTACTGGTGCCCCGTCGATCAGGCGTGAACGATCCGGCATAGTCGACCCATGCGCCGCACGCCCCACTACATGCTCGACGACGTGGCCGAGGTGAAGCGCCTCATCCACGAGAACCCGTGGATCACCTTCGTGTCGCAGACAGACGACGGAATGGTGGCCTCGCACTACCCGACCCTGCTCGACGACGATGCCGACGGCATCGTGCTGCTGACGCATTTCGGGCGACCCGACGAGCAGCTGCACCAGGTCGGCAGCGGACGCGAGATGCTCGTCATCGTGCAGGGCGCGCACGGCTACGTCTCGCCGAGCTGGTACTCCGACCCCGCCGACATGGTCCCCACCTGGAACCACGTGACCGCGCACCTGTACGGCGTCCCCGAGGTGCTGACCGAGGACGAGAACCTGGTGGTGCTCGAGAAGCTCGTCGACCATTTCGAGGCCGGGATGCCGGGGGCGCGTTCGCTGCGCATCGACCCGCCCACGGCGCGCCGGATCGCGAAAGGCACCGTGGGCCTGCGGATCCCGGTCAGCCGGATCGACGCCCGCAAGAAGCTGAGCCAGAACCGCACCGATACCGACCGCGACGCCATCATCGAGCACCTGTCGGGTGACGGCCGGTACAGCCACCACGGGCTCGCCGGCGAGATGGTTCGCACCGAAGGCAACCACCCGGCGGAGAACCTGGAGTGACGGCCACCCTCCTGCGCAACGCGCGGCTGCGCGGCAGCGACCGCCCCAGCGACGTTCTCGTCGCCGACGGCGTGATCCGCTCCCTCTCCGTCGCCCGCCACGACCTGATGGGGATCCCGAACCTCGAGACCGTCGACGTCGACGGCCGGCACGTCGGCCCCGGCCTCTGGGATCAGCACGTGCACGTCGGGCAGTGGGCGCTCGCCGGTTCGCGGCTCGACGTGTCAGGCGCGACGTCGGCGGCGGAAGCCGTGGAGCTGGTGCGGCGGCATGTGTCCGCGGGACCGCAGACCCCCGGAACGATCCTCGTCGGCGCCGGCTTCCGCGACGGGCTCTGGCCCGACGCGCCCACAGACCGGACGTTGGAGGAGGTGGATGTTCCGGTCGCCCTGGTGAGCGGGGACGTGCACACCGTATGGCTCAACGCGTCCGCGCTGCGCATGCTCGGGCTTCCTGCGTCGGATTGGTGGCTGCGCGAGCAGCCGGCGTTCGACGTCAACGTGCGGCTGAGCGATGTCCCGACCGCGCAACTGGATGCCTGGGTGCTCGACAGCGCACGGCGCGCCGCCCAGCGCGGCGTCGTCGGCATCGGCGACTTCGAGTTCGACGATGCTCCGGGCGCCTGGATGCGGCGGTTCGCCGGCGGATTCCGGGGCCTGCGGGTGCGGGCGCAGGTGTACCCGCAGCAGCTGGAGGCGGCGCGGGAACGCGGGCTCCGCACCGGCGCGGTGCTCGGCGACTCGGACGGGCTGCTGACGGCGGGGGAGTTCAAGCTCTTCACCGACGGGTCGCTCAACACCCGCACCGCGTGGTGCGATGACGCATACCCGGGCCTCACGGGGCCGGGCGCCCACGGCATCCCGACCTATGCGGACGGTGAGCTGCTCGCGACGGCGCGTGCCGGACTCGATGCGGGACTGGTGCCGACGATCCACGCGATCGGCGACCGGGCGACCTCGGCGGCCCTCGATGTATTCGAGCAGCTCGGCAGCGGCGGGTCGATCCAGCACGCGCAGCTGATCCGGCTGGAGGACGCGCCGCGGTTCCGGGCGCTCGGCGTGCGGGCGAGCGTGCAGCCGGAGCACGCGATGGACGATCGCGATGTCACCGACCACTACTGGGCGGGCCGCACGGAGCGGGCCTACGCGTTCCGCACGCTGCTCGACGCGGGGGCGCAACTGGAGTTCGGCAGCGACGCGCCGGTGGCTCCGCTGGATCCGTGGATCACGATGGCGGCGGCCGTCACGCGGTCGCGCGACGGCCGCGAACCGTGGAACCCGGCGGAGGGCGTCCCGGTTGCCGCGGCTCTCGCCGCCAGCCAGGGAGGGGTGAGCGAGCTCGCGGAGGGCGCACCCGCCGATCTCGTCGTCACCGACGCCGATCCGCTCACCGCGGAGCTCCGCGGTATGCCCGTGTACGCGACGATGCTCGCCGGCGAGTTCACCTACCGCGCTGATTGAGTAGTTACTGCTGGTTGAGTAGCGCCCGCGAAGCGGACGCGTATCGAAACCCCTACTTCGTCGCGATGTGCGCGAACAGGAACCAGCGGTCCTTCTCGAGCCCGCGCGCGATCTCGATCACGACATCCTGCGAGGCCGCATCGAGGTCGCCGAGCTCGTCGATGGCGGTGCGCACGTTCTTCAGCACCGCGTCGATCTGGGCGATGACGGCCGCGATCGTGACGTCCGACTGCTGGAACCCCTCTTTCAGCGCGGGGGTGGAGGTCTTCGCGGCGACGGTGGCGATGCGGGCATCGATCGGCAGGCCGAGGGCGACGACGCGCTCGGCGGCGGTGTCGGCGTAGTCCTGGGCGTGTGCGACGACCATGTCGAGCAGTTCGTGCACCGCCTGGAAGTTGGCGCCGCGCACGTGCCAATGCGCCTGCTTGCCGTCGACGGCGAGCGCCTGCAGGTCGACGACCACCGGGGCGAGGAACTGGGCGACGCCGGACGTGACGTCGGGGTCGATCGAGCTCTGGGGGACGGCTTTCACATCGGTCATGTCGTCAACGGTACTCATCACTCCCGGCGTCGCAAGGAAGCTGAGGCTGGGCTAAGCGGGGGTTAACACCCGCACCGCGGGGGGATCGCATCATCCCGTGCGCGCGGCGGCGCCGGAACCCTGGGAACATGAGCACCGAGATGACGACAGAGCCGCGGTCCCTGAGCAGCGAGCCGAAGGCGCGCACGTCGAAGGGGTACGCAGGCCTGTGGCGCGGCGTTCCCCGCGAGCTGGGCTTCCTGCTTCCCCTCCTGCCGATCGTCGTCGTCGGCTTGTCGGTCACCGCGTCGGTGTTCTTCACCGGTGTGGGCATGATCTTCATCGTCGTCGGCATCTTCATCGTGCTCGCCGCCCTCTTCACCGCCCGCGGGTTCGGGATGTTCGAGCTGATCCGCCTGCGCGGCGCCGGCTTCCCGAAGATCACGCCTCCCAAGTGGGACCGGGTCGCGCCGCGGGCGGGATGGTTCGGCAAGGCGATCGCGCCGGTGGTCGACGGCCACTACTGGCTGTACCTGCTGCACACGATGATCGTGAACCCGATCGTCGGCATCATCAGCTGGACGATCACGATCGTCTGGACGAGCACCGCCCTCGGCGGGATCAGCTACTGGTTCTGGCAGCGCTACCTCCCCTACCACGATCGCGAATGGACGTTCTGGGGCGTCACGACCGGCGATGTCGCGGGCGCCGTCGACGAGGCGACCGCGCGGACGAACGACAGCATCTTCTTCCTGGTCATCGGGGTGATCTTCACCCTCACCCTCCCGTTCGTCACGCGCGGTCTCACCTGGGTGCACTACGGCATCGCGCGCGGGATGCTGTCCGCCTTCCTCAGCGAGGCGCTGCGGCAGCAGGTCACCGGGCTCGCATCGTCGCGCAGCGCTGCGGTCGCAGCGGAGGGCACCGCTCTCCGGAGGCTGGAGCGCGACATCCACGACGGGCCGCAGCAGCGTCTGGTGCGCCTGCAGATGGATCTGGCCGCCGCCGACCGTCAGCTCGACAACGACCCGGCCGCGGCGCGCATCCTTCTGGAGGAGGCGTTGCAGCAGTCGAAGGACGCGCTGGAGGAGCTGCGCGCGCTGTCGCGCGGTTTCGCCCCGCCGATCCTGCTCGACCGCGGACTGGTGGCGGCGCTGGAGTCGCTGGCGGTGCGCTCCACCGTCCCGACCACGATCGTCGACGAGCTGCCGAAGGATACGACTCTGCCCGCCGAGCTGGAGCGCAACGCCTACTTCCTCGCGGCGGAGGCCCTCACGAACACGGCGAAGCACGCGCAGGCGTCCGCGGCGACGGTCACCGTCTCGGTGGATGACGGTCTGCGGCTGGTGATCTCGGACGACGGCCGCGGCGGCGCGATCTCGGTCGACGGGCACGGGATCGCCGGGCTGTCGGAACGCGTCCACGGCCTCGGCGGCACCCTCGAGGTGTCGAGCCCGGCCGGCGGGCCCACCGTGGTCACCGCGCACCTGCCATTCTTGGAGGCGTGACCCACCACCTCCGCGTCGTCGTCGCCGACGACTCCGTGCTCCTCCGCGAAGGCCTCGTCCGGGTGCTCGTCGAGGCGGGGCACGAGGTCGTCGGCGCGTTCGGCACCGCCGACGAGCTGCTCGTCGAAGCTCCGAAGCTGTCGCCCGATCTCGCCGTGCTCGATGTGCGCATGCCCCCGACGTTCCGGGATGAGGGGGTGCGTGCCGCGATCCGGTTGCGATCCGAGCTGCCCGGCACCGGCATCCTGCTGCTGTCGCAGTATGTAGAGGTCGCGTATGCGCAGGAGCTGCTGGGCTCGGGCAGCGGCGGCGTCGGCTACCTGCTGAAAGACCGCGTCGCCTCGCTGCGCGACCTGGAGGACGCGATCGACCGCATCGCCCACGGGGGTACGGTTCTCGATCCCGAGGTGGTCACGCAGCTGCTCGGCCGGCGGAACGATCCGCTCGCGTCACTGACCCCGCGCGAACGGGAGGTGCTGCAGCTGATGGCCGAGGGGCGCACGAACGCCGCGATCGGTCAGCAGCTGTTCATCGGGGTCGGAGCGGTGGAGAAGAACGTCACGTCGATCTTCGGCAAGCTCGGGCTCGAGGATTCGGGCAGCGACCACCGTCGGGTGCTCGCCGTTCTCGCCTGGATGCAGCGCTAGTGCCGGTTGAGTAGCCGCGAAGCGGCGCGCTCTGCTGGTTGAGTAGCCGCGAAGCGGCGTATCGAAACCTAGGCGCTCAGCGACAGCGCGGGCGCGTCGTTGCCCCAGGAGTGCAGCTCGGCGCGCT
This sequence comes from Microbacteriaceae bacterium, assembly GCA_050245915.1. Lineage (GTDB taxonomy): Bacteria > Actinomycetota > Actinomycetes > Actinomycetales > Microbacteriaceae > JBDSKH01. The sequence goes on along the minus strand of JBFWWZ010000010.1, from coordinate 8,178 downwards.
CCTCCTGGATGTGGTTCGTCCAGCCGATGCCGTTCCACCAGCGCAGCTGCGGGATGCCGAGCGGGTCGCGGTACCAGCCTGCGGGCGCGGCTGATGCGGTCGGGTTGACAGTCATGGGGGTGACTCCGTGGGGGTTTCTGATCGGGTGTGGTTGTGGGTGGGTCCGTGGGAGGATCCCGGGTTCGGGGTACATGGCCGTTGGGGGTCGCCATGCGCCTATGGGGAGAGTAGTCCGCATAAAGGGGGACATGGGTCCCCCATACGGGGGGTCTGAGCGGGTGAAATCCGCCTTAACCCGCCCATCCGGCGTCATAGCCGGCCGGATCGGCCGTCTCTTCTCGTAAGAGGAAACAGGCATGTCCGGGGGGACGCTCGGGTGGTCTCTGGGGAGAGGAACCACCCGAGCAGCTTGTCCGTCTAGCGTGGGGGTGTGGCGACCCGCATCTACGTGACCTCGGCCGAGGGCGGCACAGGCAAGTCGACGATCGCGGTCGGCCTGCTCGAGAGCCTGAAGGGCTCGGTCGGGCGGGTCGGCGTGTTCCGCCCCATCTCGCGCACCGGCCCGGATCGCGACTATGTGCTCGAGATGCTGCTCGAGCACGCGAGCGCGACACTCGACTACGACGCATGCGTCGGCACCACCTATCCGGAGCTGCACGAGGACCCGGATGCCGCGCTCGCCCGGATCATCGACCGCTTCGGCGACATTGAGGGGGCGTGCGATGCGGTCGTGATCCTCGGCTCCGACTACACGGATGTCGGGTCGCCGACCGAGCTGGCGACGAACGCGCGGATCGCCGCGAACCTCGCCGCCCCCGTGCTGCTGGTGCTCGGGGGACGCACCGAGTCGGGTGCCTTCCTCGCCGCCTCCGACCTGGCGGGCCTGGCGAAGATCTCGCAGAGCGAGCTCACAGTGGAGCACGCCTCCCCGCTCGCGACGATCGTGAACCGCGCCGACCCGGACGCGCTGAGCGAGATCGCCGCGGCGGTCGGGGGGTGGGCGATCCCCGAGGATGCCGAGCTCACCGCGCCCCTGCTGCGCCGGGTGCTCGAGGCGGCCGATGCCACGCTCATCTCGGGGGACGACGCCCTGCTCGACCGGCCCGTGCGGGACACGGTGGTCGCCGCGATGTCCGTCGACAACGTGCTGCCGCGGCTGACGGAGGGCGCCGTCGTGGTGGTGCCGGCCGACCGCTCCGATGTGGTGCTGGGTGCGGTGATGGCGCACCTGTCGCAGACGTTCCCCACGCTGACCGGCATCATCCTGAATGGCGGGTTCCCGGTCGCCCCCGCGGTGCAGACCCTGATCGACGGCCTCGGCGCCACCCTGCCGATCGCCACGAACGCGCTCGGCACGTTCGACACCGCCGTCCGCATCACACACGCCCGCAGCCGTCTCGCGGCGGACTCTCCCCAGAAGTACGCGACCGCGCTCGCGCTCTTCGAGCAGCACGTCGATGCCACAGAGCTGGTGCGCCGGCTGAGCCTGCCGTCCTCCCCGGTGATGACGCCGCTGCGGTTCGAGCACATGCTGATCGAGCGGGCGCGTTCCGACGTGAAGCACATCGTGCTGCCGGAGGGCGACGACGACCGGGTGCTGCAGGCCGCGGGGATCGTGCTGCAGCGCGGCATCGCCGAGCTGACGATCCTCGGCGACGAGGCCGCGGTGCGCGGTCGTGCGTCGCAGCTGGGGGTCGACATCGCATCCGCCCGGGTGCTGTCGACGATGGACCCCGAGCTGCATGAGCGCTTCACCGACGTGTACGCCGAGGCGCGCAAGCACAAGGGCATCTCGCGGCAGGCGGCCGCCGACACCGTCACCGACGTCTCGTACTTCGGCACCCTGATGGTGCATCTCGGCCTGGCCGACGGGATGGTGTCGGGGGCGAAGCACACCACCGCGCACACGATCCGGCCGGGGTTCGAGATCGTGAAGACCTCGCCCGGCGTCTCGGTGGTGTCGAGCGTGTTCCTCATGGCGCTCGCGGATCGCGTGCTGGTCTACGGGGACTGCGCCGTCATCCCGGAGCCGACGGTCGAGCAGCTGGCCGACATCGCGATCTCGTCCGCGGCGACGGCCCGCAGGTTCGATATCGAGCCGCGCGTCGCGATGCTCAGCTATTCGACGGGGGAGTCGGGCACCGGCGCCGACGTCGACCGGGTGCGCGCCGCGACCGAGCTGGTGAAGCAGCGGGAGCCGTCGCTGCCGGTCGCGGGCCCGATCCAGTACGACGCGGCCGCCGATCCGACCGTGGGGGAGTCGAAGATGCCCGGGTCCGACGTCGCCGGCCGCGCGACCGTGTTCATCTTCCCCGACCTCAACACCGGCAACAACACGTACAAGGCGGTGCAGCGCTCGGCCGGCGCGGTGGCGATCGGACCGGTCCTGCAGGGTCTGGCGAAGCCGATCAACGACCTCTCACGCGGAGCGCTCGTGCGCGACATCGTGAACACGATCGCGATCACCGCCATCCAGGCGCAGGGCGAGGCATGACCCGGGTCTTCGTCGTCAACGCCGGCTCCTCGTCGCTGAAGTACGAGGTGGTGGATGCCGAGGCCGGCTCCGAGGTCACCTCCGGCCTCGTCGAGCGGGTCACCGACTACGCCGCCGCGATGGCGGATGTGCTGGCGGAGCTGGATGCCGAGAGCATCGACGCGGTCGGCCACCGCATCGTGCACGGCGGCTCGGTGTTCGTCGATGCGACCCTGATCGACGACGCCGTGGAGGAGCAGATCGATCGCCTCGCCGTGCTGGCACCCCTGCACAACCCGCCGGGGCTGCTGGGAATCCGTGCGGCGCGGGCGGCGCTGCCGTTCATCCCGCACGTCGCGGTGTTCGACACCGCGTTCCACGCGACGCTGGCGCCCGAGGCCTACACGTATGCGCTGGACGCGGGTGTGGCGGCCGAGCACGGCATCCGGCGCTTCGGGTTCCACGGCACCTCGTACCGGTACGTGTCGGCGACGGCCGCGGAGATGCTCGGGAACCCCGACGCCCGGATGGTGGTGCTGCACCTCGGCAACGGCGCCTCGGCGGCCGCGATCGCGGGCGGGCGCTCGGTCGACACGTCGATGGGGATGACGCCGCTCGAGGGGCTCGTGATGGGCACGCGCTCGGGAGACATCGACCCGGCGGTGCTGCTGCACCTGCAGCGGATCGGAGCGTTCGACGCCGCGGGGCTCGATGAGTTGCTGAACCGCCGCAGCGGGCTGCTCGGCCTCGGCGGGCACTCGGACATGCGCGATCTGCTCGCCGACCCGTCGCCCGCGGCGAAGCTCGCGGCGGACGTCTACGTGCACCGGCTGAAGCGCTACATCGGCGCCTACGCCGCGGAGCTCGGGGGACTGGACGCCCTGGTCTTCACCGCCGGCGTCGGGGAGAACTCGGCGGTCATCCGCGAGCGGGCCGTCGACGGGCTCGGGTTCCTCGGACTGGAACTCGACCCGGCAATCAACGAGACCCGGTCGGCGGAGCCGCGGGTCATATCCCGAGGAGCCGTGCCGGTGCTCGTTGTCCCGACCAACGAGGAGTTGCAGATCGCGCGCGAGACCGTCGGCGTGCTCCGCGGGGAATGAATTCCGCTCGCCAGTGTTGAATGGGGCAACAGAACCGGTGACCCCACCGAATCCCGGCGGTCGCCATCCGGCTCACACGCTCGAAAGAAGCGAACGGAAATGGATCTGAAGCTGGAAGTCGTCGTCGTCCCCGTGTCGGATGTGGATCGGGCGAAGGCGTTCTACACGAAGCTCGGCTGGCGCGAGGACATCGATTTCGTGCACAGTCCCGAGTACCGGGTGGTGCAGTTCACCCCTCCCGGCTCGCAGGCGTCGATCATCATCGGCACCGGCATCACGAACGCGGCCCCCGGATCGTATGACGGCCTGCAGCTGGTGACCCGCGACATCCTCGCCACCCGAGACGAGCTCGCGAACGCGGGTATAGAGGTGAGTGAGGTCTTCCACGACGAGACCGGCATCTTCCACCACGCGGGGACCGCCGGCCGGGTCAGCGGGCCGGCCGAGAACCGCGGGTCGTACGGGTCGTTCCTGTCGTTCGAGGACCCGGACGGCAACGGCTGGATCGTGCAGGAGGTCACCGAGAAGGCGCCGGGACGATGAGCGAGAGCGATCGGGATGTCGTGCTGCGGCTGCTGAGAGAGACGGCCGCCGCGCACGGCGAGTTCGAGAAGACCGAGTTGAACGGCGTCTTCGACGAGCAGTGGCCGGAGTGGTACGCGACGTACTTCACCGACCGGCTGCACGCCGAGGGGCTGCGGCTCGCGGAATAGCTACTCGCCCAGCTCGAACGGGTGCGTCAGCCGCCACCACTGGTGGGGCGGGCTGATGCTCCCGTCGAGCACGACCGGCACCGTCGTCGTCTGCGGCCCGGCGGTGAACGTGAGCGACCCGACCTCGTCGCCCTTCTTGCCGGTCGTGAGAGGCACCGTCTCGAGGTCGGCCGTGATGGGGGTGTCGGACCACGTGAAGATCGACGCGTCGCCGTTCACCACCATCTGCGCGGATTCTCCCCACGGCGTCGTGTACTCGCCGATCACCTGACCGTCGGTCGCGACCGGGACGTCGTGGAAGCCGACCGCGATGCTCGACAGCAGCGCCGTCACATCGAGGTTCACCGATTCGTGCGAGAAGCCGCCGAGCACGACCCCGGTGACGCTGAGCGGCTCGTCGAGCCCGACAGGCAGCTTCGCCGTGAAGAGCAGGTTGGACGAATCGTTCAGCGTGCCGGTCTTCAGTCCGTCGACGCCGCCGGTGCCGAGCAGATCGTTGGTGTTCGCCAGTTGATCGATGCCGGGGATCGCGAGCGTCGGCTTCGCGACGATCTGCACGATCGCCGGGTTTGCGACGGCCAGCCGGGCGAGCGTCATCATGTCCGTCGGCGTGCTCGTGTTGGCGGGGTCGATGCCTGTCGGGTCGACGATGGTGGTGCTCGTCATCCCGTTCGCCGCCAGCCAGTCGCGCGCCGCCGCCCGGAATGCGCTCTGCGACCCGAACGCCCAGTTCGCCATCGCCTCGGCGTAGTTCGATGCAGACGGGATCAGCATCGCTTCCAGGGCCTGATGCTGCGACATGGTGATGCCGGTGGGCATCGGCGCGATGGTGGCGCCGAGCACGTAGTACTTGTCGTACAGCGCGTGGTCCGCCTTGCTGAACGTGATGTTCGGGCCGGGGTCGTCCGCGCCGGACAGCGGCTTCACGCTCAGGATCACCATCGCCGTGATGAGTTTCGTGATGCTCGCGATCGACCGGGGCTCGTCGCCGCCGCTCGCCATCCAGTTGCCGGATGTCTCGGCAGGCAGATACTCCTCGGCACCTGAGACGCTGATCATCGATGCGCCCTCGGGCGACATCGCGATCGCGGCCGGTGGACCGGGGGCGACCTGCGGAACCTCGGAGGTGGAGGAGGCGGCGCCGACCGCCGCGTTCGATGCCCACGCGACATACCCGGTGGTGAGGCCGAGTACCGCGACCACCACCACCGCGGTGACGATCAGCCCGCGCCTGCGGCGTGAGCGCCGCACCTCGGGCGCGACGGCCTCCGGCTCGTAGGTCTGCTCGTGGCTCATCAGCTCCGTGAGCTGCGAGACCCCGTCGGTGTCGCGATTGTTCCAGGTCATGATGTCTTCTCATCATGCGGCATGAACGCCGGTTTAGCCTGTCAGCATGATCACGATCGTGAGCACGCCGGACGCGCCGTCGTCGCCGCTGTACAGCCAGGGTGTGAGGGCGGGACAGCTGCTGTTCGTATCGGGCATGACCGGCATCGACACCGCGACGGGCCAGCAGGCGGGCCCGACCATCCAGCAGCAGACCACGCAGGCGCTCAGGAACGCTCTCGCCGTCGTCGAGGCCGACGGCGGGACGCGTGCCGACATCGCCCACGTCACCGTGCTCCTCGCGCACCCGGAGGACTTCGCCGGGATGAACGAGGCTTACGGCGCGTTCTTCCCGTCCCGCCCGCCGGCGCGCGCGGTGACCCGACTCGGGCCCGAGCTGCCGGGCGTGCTGGTGTCGGTGATGATGACCGCGTATCGCGGTGACTGAGGGGATGACGGGAATCGAACCCGCGTGATCGGCTGGGAAGGACGATTCCGAACCTGGGTCATCGGTGGCGGTATGCCTGCCCCGCCTGTCCGAAGACGTGCATGCGCTCGGCGACCATCTTCTGCATCGCGAGCCGCGCCTGGCGCTGCGAAGGCGCGGGATCCATGGTCAGGCCGTCTTCCGCGAGAACGGTGCGCAAGGTCGCGGAATAGGCCATGTGCGAATCCATCCCCTGGTTGATCTTGCGCACGCCGAGCAGGGTCGAGCGCGCCTTCTCGTCCTCCGGGACGCCCCACGACTCCGGGAGGCTGCCGCCGTGCGCGTTGATGATCTCGCGCAGATCCGCGGGCAGCGATGACGACCCGTGCATGACCAAGTGGGTGTCGGGGATGCGGGCGGCGATCTCGCTGATCAAGTCCATGTGCAGGACGTTGCCGTCCGGCGGGCTAGTGAACTTGTACGCGCCATGAGAGGTGCCGATAGCGACCGCGAGCGCGTCCACGCCGGTCGCCGCGACGAACGCCTCGGCCTCGTCGGGGTCGGCCAGGATGATCTCCTTGACTGTCGCGCCGCCGTCCTCGGAGCCGCCGATCGTGCCCAGCTCGCCCTCGACCGAGACTCCGCGCTGGCGGGCGTACTCGACGACGCGCTTGGTCACCTCGGTGTTCTGCTCGAACGTCGCCGGCGTGACATGGTCCTCCTGCAGGCTGCCGTCGATCATCACGCTGGTGAATCCGGCGTCGATCGCGCGGACGCAGTCCTGGTAGCTCGCGCCGTGGTCGAGGTGCAGCACCACCGGCACGTCGGGGTAGCGCGCGATCATGCCCTTCATCGCATCCCAGAAGGCCTCATCGGAGCCATGGACCGACGATCCGACGATCGTCTGGACGATGACGGGGGAATCGGTCTCACGCGCCGCATCGAGTACCGCTTCCACCTGTGCGAGGTCGGTCACGTTGAACGCGCCGACGCCGTAGCCGCCGTCCCGTGCGGCGTCGAGGGCCTGGCGGAGAGTGATGAGGGGCACGATGAGCCTTTCGTAGTTTCTGACAACGGTGGACAGAATACGCACGCGGTGCTACTTTGTCCATCGTTGGTCAGAAACCCCCGGCGTCGAAGGAGACGAGAGCCCCCATGCGAGACGAGCTGCTGCTCGGCATCGACCTCGGAACGTCGTCGATCAAGGCGAACGTGGTCGACCGCCACGGGCGCTCGCGCGGAATGGGCACCGTTCCCACGCCGTTCGCCGGTGGGCACCACGGGGTGGAGATGAGCCACACGGCGCTCTTCGACGCGATCCGCGCGGCCATCGTCGATCTCGGCGAGTTGCGCTCACGCGTCGCCGGAATCGGAATCGCCAGCATGGGGGAGACCGGCACCGTCATCCGCTCCGACGGGCCGAGCGACCTGCCCCTCGTCGCCTGGCACGACTCGCGCGGCGACGAGATCGTCGACGAGCTGGTCCGCGTGTTCGGCGAGCAGGAGATCCTCCAGCGCACCGGTCGCCGTCCCCGCAACGTGACGAGCATCGCCAAGGTCGGCTGGCTCAAGCAGCACGGCCACGACGTCTCCGGCACCTGGACCGGTGTTGCCGGCCTCACCCTGTGGCGGCTCACCGGCGCCCTGGGTCAGGAGCACTCGCTGGCGGCAACCAGTGGGGCCTACGATCCGGTCTCCGCACGCTATGACCGCGACATCCTCGAGGCCGTCGGGCTCGACCACATCACGTGGGCGCCCTCGCGGGTCGCGGGCACATCGCTCGGCAGGGTGACGAAGCAGGGCTCGGAGTGGAGCGGCCTCCCCGAGGGCATCCCGGTGACCATCGCCGGCCATGACCACCCCGTCGGCGTGATCGGCGCCGGTGGCGAGCACACCGAGGTCATCGACTCGATGGGAACCGGTGAACCCCTCGTCGTGGCCTGGGAATCGGCGCCCGGCGACCCGCATCCCGCCCTGCCCGGACAGCCCGGCGACCTGACCGTCACCGCGTGGCCAGGTACCGCGCGCTTCATGCTCCTGTGGGAGACCCTGCGCCCGGGCCTCGCCCTCCGCAACCTGCAGAAGGTCATCGGCCAGGAACGCAACGACATCGAGTTCGCCGCCATCCGTGTCGAC
>JBFWWZ010000009.1:0-72408 GCA_050245915.1 Microbacteriaceae bacterium | reverse complement strand
GCGGTGGCGCCGGTCGAGTCCTCGAAGAGGGCCAGGTTGTAGATCGACGGCTCCGGGTCGGACCCGCCCGTGAACGCCGCCAGCGCCATGCGGAGAGCGACGCGCCCGTTCCAGGTGCGCGACGACACGGTGGCGAGCTCGTAGCTGGGGTTCGCGGCCTTCAGATCGGCGAAGCCACAGCTCAGCGAGTTGTCATCGGTGGTCGTGATCGGAGGCAGCGGGATGCCCGCGGCCTCGTAGGCGCGGATGATGCCCGACGCGACGGCGCCGTAGTCGGCGATCACCGCGTCGATCTTGTCGCCGCCGGAGAGCAGACCGGCCATGGCCTGCTGCGCCTGCGCCGGGTCCCAGTTGGTGGCGATGGGCTCGCTGTTGATCAGGGTCACCTGCGGGTTGTCCGCCAGCACCTCCTGCAGACCCGCGAACTCCTGGGTCGACACGAGCGCACCGGCCGGGCCGCCGAAGAACACGACGTTGCCGCCGGCGTCTCCGAGCAGGTTGACCAGCCACTCGCCCTTGGTCTTGCCGACGAACTTCGGCGACTGGTCGGTGTAGTCCAGGTAGTCGGTGCCCGCGGTGCCCTGCGGGTCCGACGCGAAGTTCACGACGGTCGAGCCGGCCTGGGTGGCCTGGCGGATCGCGGAGAGGTGCGCCTCACCGGGTCCGGCGTCCGGGATGACCAGGATGAGGTCGGTGCCCTTGGCCGCGAGGCTGGTGATGCCCGAGGTGGTGGTCTCGAGGTCGAAACTGCCGGCCACGTAGTCGACCGTGCCGAGCGCGGCGCACTTCGCCGCCTCGCTCTCGATCTCGGCCAGCACGGTCTTCGACCAGCTGTTGGTGCCGCCGCCGTCGACGACGCCGAGGCTGATGCTGCCGGCCTCCGCGTCGGCGGGGCAGATGTCGGCCATGTCGGCGAACTGGTCGACGGTGCCGACCGAGCCCGCGGCGATGTCGCCCGTGAGGTTGTTGCCCTCTCCGGTGTCGCTACCGCCGCCTCCGCCGTTGGTGGACGAACAGCCGGCGAGCGCGACCGCGCTCAGCGCGACCGACGCGGCCAGCACGGCCCATCGGTTCTGCTTCGTGATTCGGATCACTTCTCACTCCTCGTTGAGTCTGGTGGTGGGGTTGGGGTGGATATTGCTGTATCTACTGCGGTCCTCCGCACGAGGCGTCGCAGCCTCGCGGAGGAGCCGCCCAGCTGGAGCTGGGCGACGATCCCGACGCCGATGATCAGCGCCTGGACGATGTTCTGCACGGCCGTGGCCTGCGTGAAGGTGGCGACGAGCTGACCCAGCTGAGCCAGGAACAGCGCGCCGAGGGCGGTGCCGACGAGGCTGCCCTTGCCGCCGGTGAGCGCCGTTCCGCCGAGGACGACGGCGGCGATCGACGGCAGCAGGTACTCGTTGCCCGCCGTCAGGGTGGGCAGGCGCAGCAGGCCGGCAAGCAGCACGCCCGTGGTCGCGGCGAGCAAGGTCGAGAGCCAGTACGCCGAGATCACGTAGCCGCGGGTGCCGATGCCGATGTTGGCGGCGCTGCGCGGGTTCTCGCCGACGAGCTCGAAGCGCCGGCCGAGACGCGTCAGCTTCAGGATGACGTGCACCACGATCACGATGGCCACGGCGATGTAGGCGAGCACCGGGAGGCCCCACATCCGGCTGAGAGCGAAGTCGCTGAGCGCCTTCGCCGTCTGCTCGCTGAACCCGCCGGAGATGGCCTGTACGGCCCCGACCATCAGCGCGTTGCCGGCGATCGTCACGACGAGCGGCGGCAGCCCGAAGTAGGCGATGACCACGCCGTTGAGCACCCCGAACAGCGAGGTGCCGAGCACCGCGACGATGATCGCCGTGGTCAGGTCCCATTCGGTGCCGAACTTGGCGGCGATCAGGGCGCCGAGGGTGACCGCGCCGGGGATCGACAGGTCGAGTCCGCCCTGCTGGATGACGAGGGTCTGGCCGATCGCGACCACCGCGATGAGCGCGGCGAACGGCAGCATCGAGACGATCGCGGTGGGACTGACGCTGCCGATCGCGATCAGGGGGCTGACCGCGAACAGCGCGGCGACCGCGATCAGCGCGCGGGTGCCCGGCCAGGAGAGGATCTCGGCCGCCAGCGAACGCCGGTCGGCCGGAGCCGTCCGCTCGGGTGCGGTGCGCTCGCTCATCGTGGTCACGCCGTCTGGACGGACAGGTCCGGGTGCCAGGAGCCGTCGAGGTGCGCCTCGGGCATCTCGCCGACGATGTAGTCCCGGGAGGCGACAGCCTGCGCGCGGAGCTTGTCGAAGTCGACGCCGACCAGCACGCCGTCTTTCTTGACGCGGTTGCCCTGCACGAACACGTCGCGCACCAGGCCCGGGTGGGCGTTGTAGACGACGGCGCCGATCGGGTTGTTGAGCGGGGTCATCGCCAGCGACCGGTCGTCGAGCACGACGATGTCGGCGGCCTTGCCGACCTCGAGCGAGCCGGTGACGGAGCCGAGTCCGGCGGCGTTGGCGCCGTCGATGGTGGCGAACTGGATGACGTCGTTGACGCTCAGCCCGATGCGCTCGACGACCTCGCCGGTCTCGACGGCGGGTGCGTTGTCGAGGGCACGCTGCATGCCGATGGCGGTGCGCATGGTGCCGAACATGTCGCCGCCGTTGCTGCTGCACACGTCGATCGAGAAGGTGGGCCGGATGCCGTGCGTGAGCAGGCGACCGGTGGCCGGGTAGCCGTGCCCCATCTGCATCTCGACGTCGGGCGCGCAGGAGGCGGAGCCGCCGGAGTCGGCGATCATCTGCAGCTCGTCGTCGCCGAGCGTGCAGCAGTGCACGTAGGTGATCTTGTCGCTGAGGAGGCCGTCGTCCTTCATCTTGCGGATCGGGCCGGACTTGCCCCAGTATCCGTCGCCGACGTGGACGGTGACCCGCAGGCCCATCTCCTCGGCCAGCTTGAAGTCGTGCAGGTTGACCTCGGGGGTGGTGAACTGCGGACCGCGCAGGGCGAGGGCCATGGTGACGAGGCCGTCGTTGTTGCCGAAGTGCTCGGCGTACACGCGCTTGGCGTCCTCGGCGGGGTGGTTGTTGGGCGACGGCAGCGGGGCGCCCCACTGCTTGTTGCCGCCGCCGTGGGCGAAGACCGCGCGCATCCCGGTGTCCTTCAGGGCCTGGACGGCGGCGTCGGCGTGGGCGGGGGTCGCCAGGTTGTGCGACCAGTCGACGAGGGTGGTGATCCCGGCGTCGAGGGCTTCGAGCGCGCCGAGGTAGTTGCCGGCGTAGGTGTCTTCGGGACGGAAGTGCTTGCTGAGTCCGGAGTGCAGGCCTGCCAGGTACTCGGTGAGCGACCAGTCGGATGCGACGTTCCGCACCACGGACTGCCAGGTGTGCCGGTGGGTGTCGACGAAGCCGGGGAGGACGATGCGTCCGGTGACGTCGACGATGTCGGCTCCGGCGGCATCCAGGTTCGGGCCGATCGCCTCGATCGTGCCGTCGGCGCCGATCAGGATGTCGGTGGCGGGGAGGACCTCGCCGGTCTTGGCGGAGGTGATCACGGTGCCGCCGCGCAGCAGGGTTCGTGTGCTCATGGTCGTCGTTGACTCCAGGGAACGGGGGTGGTGTGCTGCCGCCACGCTAATAGCGTGACTGCACAAGTGTCAAGTAACGGTTAACAAACCGTTCTATGCGAGTGAATGAGACTCGGCTTAGGCCCGCTCGCGATACAGCGGGATATCGATCGGCGGCTGCGGGATGAAGCCCCCATTGGCGTCCATCTGCTCGTAGAGGTAGGTCTGCGACGCCTCCATGCGGCGCATCGCCGCGTCGACATCGACATGCACCAGACGCCCGCCGCGCTTCACGATCCGCCCGTCGACGAGCACCGTGTCCACCAGCCCGGCGTGCGCCTGCGCGATGATCGCCCCCGCCGGATCGCGCCGGTTCCAGCCGGCCTGGCTCACCCCGCCCATGTCGAGAAGCACCACGTCGGCGCGCTTGCCCGGCGTCAGGGAGCCGACCACGTCATCCACCCCTGCCGCCTTCGCGCCGTTCACCGTGAGCCAACGCAGGGCGTCCCGGGTGGTCCACGACATCTCCTGCGGCGCGACCATGCGCTGGTAGCCGGGTTCGTCCGCCCGGTACCGGGTGGCCTGCAGCACCAGACGGGCGTGCGAGATCATGTCGCCCGAGTCGCCGGAGACGCAGTCGATCCCGAGCGACGGCCCCGGCGTGTGCGCCGTCACCTCCGCGATCGCCGGGTAGCCCATGCCCATCTGCATCTCGGTCTCGGCGCAGACCGACACCATGGTGCCGGTGCCCTCGAGCAACTTCCACTCCTCGGGCGTGTTGAATGTGCAGTGCACGAGCAGCAGGTCGTCGCCGAGCAGGTCGTGCTGATGCATCACCTCGACGTCTTTGAACAGCTGCCGCACGATCACCTGGTTCGCGTGCTGCGTCATGCGTGCACCGAGCTCGCGGGCGAACGCGAACTCGCGCACCACCTCGGCGGCGGGCGTGATCGCCAGCTCCTGCGGCACCAGGCCGAACCGCAGCGGCTGCGCGTCCGACGAGAAGTACTGCGACTTGATCTCGGTCGCCAGCGCGGCACGACGGGTGTAGCTCTCCGACTCGGCCGACCCCTCGGTGCCGCCCTTGCTCTCGCTCCAGGTGTTCTCGAGGATCGGGGTCATGCCGTGGCCGTAGAGCCCGCGGATGCCGGCATCGAGCAACCCGGTCACCGCGCCGTGGGCGCAGTCGGGGTCGAGGATGTTGTGGCAGTAGTCGACGAGGCTCGTCACGCCAGAGTTCAGCGCGTCCAGCGCGCCCAGGTAGTTGCCGACGTACATGTCCTCCGCGCGGTAGCGGGGTGCCATCTGCAGCCGGATGCCGCGGAGGTAGTCGGGGATGTTGCCGTCGGCGAGGATCCCGCGCAGCGCCGTCTGCCAGGTGTGCCGGTGCGTGTCGACCATGCCGGGCATGGCGATCATGCGCGAGGCGTCGATCACCTCCGCGTCCGCCTCGATGCCCGGTGCCACCCGCACGATCACGCCGTCCTCGATCAGGATGTCGGCGCGCTCCAGGTCGCCCAGCGTGTCGTCCATGGTGACGACGGCGGCACCCTTGATCAGGATCCGGGCGCTCATCGGTGCACCGCCGGCCGCGGGGCGTCGATCCACGGATCGATGAGGGTCTTGATCTGGCCGGGCTTGCCGGTCGAGAGCGGGACGAGCGCGCCGTCGACCACCTGGTCGAGCGGCAGCACCTCGTGGGCGAGGTCCGACCAGTCCGGGCGCGTGCCGAGCAGCCGCACCGCCTCGGGCATGTCGGTGGCGAGCACGTGCGCGACCGAGCCGATGATCGTGTACTCGCGCAGCGTCCACTGGCCGAGTGCCACCGGCACGTCGCCCTTCTGGATGCCGAGGGGCACGATGGTCGCGCCGGGTTGCGCCGCCGACAGCACCGAGGCGAGTCCGGGCGCGGAGCCGCTGACCTCGAAGAAGACGTCGGGATCCATCCCGAGCTCGGCCAGGCGGTCGGGCAGGGGCTGCTCGGTCGCGAGAAGGGTCTCCGACGCGCCGAGCGCACGGGCGAGCTCGAGCCGGTCCTGATTCAGGTCGACCACCAGCACGCGGGCGCCGGTCGCGGCCGCGGCCACCGTGATGAAGGCGCCGATGCCGCCGACCCCCACGATGACCGCCTCCTGCCCGGAACGCAGCCCGCTGCGCCGCACGGCGTGCACCGCGATCGACATCGGCTGCGCCAGGCCGAGCGTGTCGAGGGCCAGGCCGCTGTCGCTGACGTCGATGAGCGTCGCGGCGGGGACCACCACGTATCCGGCCAGGCCGCCGTCGACCTGGAGCCCGGCGGTCCGGTACTTCCGGCACAGGTTGGTGCGCCCCTCGCGGCACGGTTTGCACTCTCCGCACGAGATGCCGGCGCCGCAGACGACGGTCGCCCCGGCCGCCACCTCGGTGACACCCTCGCCGACGGATTCGACGATGCCGGCGAACTCGTGGCCGAGCGTGACCGGCATCACCGTCAGCACGGGACCGCTGCTGTACTCGGTGGCGTCGCTGCCGCAGACGCCGCAGACGGCGACGCGCACGAGCGCCTCACCCGGCCCGGGCACCGGGACGTCGCGCTGCTCGACCCGCAGGTCGCCGGGGGCGTGGAGCACCCCGGCGCGCATCCCGGTCACAGCTGCGCGCCGTCGCCGACGGGCAGCTGGGCGGCCGAGCGCTCGGCGATCATCCAGCCGAGGTACTGCTCGTAGACCGCCTTGTGCGCCGGCGAGTCGAGGTACGCGCCGAGCGCCGCCTCGTCCTCCACGATCGCCGCCACCCCGTAGTCGGCCCCCGGCCGCAGGCGCAGGTTCTCCCCGCAGACGTAGCTGCGCAGTTCGGGGATGCCCGCGGCCATCGAACGCAGCGCGTCCGTCAGGTCGGAGATGTTCTCGGGGGTGACCTCGTCCTTCCAGCGGAAGGAGGCGATGTGGAGGATCAAGGCGGCTCTCTCAGTCGGCGTACTTGTACGGGTTGTCGATCTCTTCGTTCGGCTCGAGCGGCGGGTGCATGCCCTCTTCCCAGGTGGCCGCGCCGAGCTTGCCGCGCACGTACTCGACCGACGCGGCCACGGCATCCCGTGCCGGTGCGATGTCGAGACCGATACGGTGGCCGTCGTACTTCAGCATGCGGCCGTTCACCATCACCGAGTGCACGTCGGCGGTGTTGGCCTGGTAGACCACGTGGACCGCCGGGTTGAGGATCGGCGTCATGGCCGGCGACTGGTCGTTCTTCAGCAGCACCAGGTCGGCCTTCTTGCCCTTGGTGATGGAGCCGATCTTGTCGCCCATGCCGATCGCGTTCGCACCGCCCTGGGTGGCCATCCAGATCACGTCGTCCGCGCGCATCTTGTTCACCGCGACGGTGTCGCCGTTGCGGTGAGCCTCGAGGTGGTCGCGCGAGCGGTCGGAGCTGAGCGTCGCGCGCATCGCCGAGAAGAAGTCGGCGCTCCACCAGACGCTGGTGTCCATCGAGAGCGAGGCGGGGATGCCGTACTTGCGGATCTCCCACGTCGACGGATAGCCCTGCCCGGCGCTCTGCTCGCTCTCGGTGGCGACCGAGACGGTGCCCCCGGTGGCGGCGATCTTCTGGTAGCTGTCGGGGCTGAGGCTGGCGGCGTGCACGTAGGTGACCGTGTCATCCATCATGCCCGCGTCGTACATGTGGCCGATGCCGACGTCGGTGGTGGCGCCCCAGACGCCCGCGTGGGTCGTGACCCGCAGGCCGTTGTCCCGCGCGTACTGGAACGCCGCCTTCTCGGGGAAGTCCTCGGAGTCGGGCACGTCGAACGCGATCTCGAGCGACAGCATGTCGGAGCTCTTGAAGTTCTTGACCCAGCTCTGGAAGGCCTTGTCGGCGGTCCACTCCCACGGGGCTCCGAGGTAGTTGCCATAGCCGAGCACGAACCGGCCGGGGATCTCCTCGAACGCCTTGACCGCCGCATCCGCGTACTCGGGGGTGCGCAGCGCGTGCGACCAGTCGAGCGTGGTGGTGACGCCGGTGTCGACCGACTCGAGGGCGCTGAGCAGGTTGCCCGCGTAGATGTCCTCCGGGCGGAACACCTCGCCGTGCTGCAGGTAGTAGAAGACGAAGTACTGGCTGAGCGCCCAGTCGCCGCCGTATCCGCGCAGCGCGGTCTGCCACATGTGCCGGTGGGTGTCCACGAAGCCGGGGGTCAGGATGCCGCCGGTCGCGTCGACCTCGATGGTGCCCTCCGGCACCTGGAGCTTGGTCCCGACCTCGGCGATGGTGTCGCCGGTGACCAGGACGTCGCCGTTCGGGATGATCCCCTGCTTGTCGACGGTGATGACCGTCGCGTTTCGGAAGACGACGGAGCGTCCTGCGGAGAAGTCGGGGGTGGGGTGGGTCATGCGTTTCCTCCTCGTCGAGAAATTCAGTGACACTTTACAACGCTCGGGATGATGTCTGTCCACCCTGAATTTCTGGGGCCCATATGGCGCGCGTGTTCATTTGTGCTTCAATTCGAGCCATGAAGATCGCCGTTCTCGGCTCGGGCGCGAACGGCGCCTCCATCGGGGCCGACCTGATCGCAGCGGGTGAGGATGTCACCCTCATCGAGCAGTGGCCCGCCCACGTCGAGGCGATGCGCGCCTCCGGCCTGACCATCGAGATGCCCGACACCACGCTGCATGTCGAGCCGCGCACGATGCACCTGTGCGAGGTGGCGACCCTGCGCGAGCGGTTCGACGTGGTCCTCATGCTGATGAAGGCGTACGACTCGCGCTGGGCCGCCCAGCTGATCGAGCCCCACCTGGCCGGCGACGGCATCCTGGCGGGCGTGCAGAACGGCATGAGCACCGACACGATCGCGGATGTCGTGGGCGCCGAGCGCACGATGGGCACGGTCATCGAGATCTCGTCCACCATGTACGACCCCGGCCGGGTGACCCGGCATGTGGGGCACGACCGCTCCTGGTTCGCGGTCGGCAGCATCGACCCAGGCGCCGAGTCGCGCCGGGAGGACATCGCCCGCCTGCTCGGTCACTCGGGCACCGTGGCGGTCGTCGACAACATCCGCGCCACGAAGTGGATGAAGCTGATCAGCAACGCGACGGTGCTGGTGCCGACCGCGATCGCGGGGCTCTCGATGGCGGAGGCGATCGACCATCCGGGGCTGCGCGAGCTCATGCTGCGCGCCGGGCGCGAGGCGCGCGACGTGGGCGCCGCGAACGGCTATCCCCTGCTGCCGATCTTCGGGCTGTCGGCCGACGAGATCTCGCAGCCCGAGACGGTGGTCGACACCCTGCTGGAGAAGCTCTACACGGCGTTCGTGATCCCGGGTGCGACGACCACGGTGCTGCAGGACTGGACGAAGGGGCGCCACAGCGAGGTCGACGACATCAACGGCACCGTGGTGGCCGACGGCGCGCGCCTCGGCGTCGCGACACCGGTGAACGCGGCAGTCGTCGAGGTGGCGCACCGCATCGAGCGCGGCGACCTGCAGCCGGGCACCGCCAACGTGGACGAGCTGTTGCGTCTTACTTGACGTTGTGTAGTCTGACTGCACACAACCTGACGGCGAGGAGGCCGCGTTGTCCCCCAAGATCGCATTCCTGGGCACCGGTGCGCAGGGCGCCGGCATCGGCGCCGACCTGATCCGCGCCGGGCTGGACGTCACCTTCATCGAGCAGTGGCCCGCGCACGTCGAGGCCATGCGCGCCCGCGGCATCGAGGTGCGGCTGCCCACCGAGACGGTGATCACCCCCGTCCCGGTCGCGCTGCACCTCTGCGAGGTCGCCACCCTGCGCGAGAGGTTCGACATCGTCTTCCTCGTGATGAAGGCCTACGACGCGAAGTGGGCGTCGACCCTGATCGCGCCCTACCTCGCCGACGATGGGGTCGTCGTCGGGCTGCAGAACGGGATGTCGGTGGACGACATCGCGGCCGGCGTCGGCGCCCACCGCACCATGGGCGCCGTCATCGAGATGGCATCCAACATGTTCGAGCCGGGGATCGTGACCCGCCAGAACGCGCCGGCGAACTCCTGGTTCGCGGTCGGCGCGATCGACTCCGCGACGCAGCACCGCGCGGCCGCCGTGCAGGACGCCCTGCGCCACGCCGGCACCGTCGAGGTGAGCGACGACATCCGGTCCTCCAAGTGGATGAAGCTCGTCGCCAACGCCGGCGAGCTGGTGCCGTCCGCGATCCTCGACGTCGCACTCTACGAGGCGGTCCGGATGCCGGGCGTCCACGAGTTCATGGTCCGGTGCGGCATCGAGGCCGCGCGCGCCGCCGTCGCGGACGGCAGTCGTCTCGTGCCCATCTTCGGCCTCACCGATGCGCAGGTCACCGGCCCCGACCAGTACGCGGCGGACCTGCTCGGCGAGGTGCTCGACAAGTACTCGCTGCCCGACACCCGCACGACGGTGCTGCACGACTGGATGAAGGGCCGGCACTCCGAGTACCGCGAGGTCAACGGCCTCGTCGTCGACGTGCTCGGGGCGGAGAACGCTCCGCACAACGCGCACACCGTCGCGCTGGCCGAACGCATCGAGGCGGGCGAACTGGAGCGCGGACCCCAGAACCTGGAACTGCTGCTTCGTGTGGAGGAGAAGGTATGACCGGCAAGAACATCGTCGTCGTCGGGGGCACCTCCGGCATCGGGCTGGAGCTGGCGAAGCGGATCGTCGCCGACGGCGACAGCGTGGTGATCACGGGCCGCGACCTGGCGAAGACCCAGGAGATCGCCGCGTCGATCGGCACGGCGGCGAGCGCCGTCGCCGTGGACATCTCCGAGCCCGAGACCATCGCGGGCTCCCTCGCATCGATCGGCCACGTCGACGGGCTCGTCCTGGCGGCGATCGAACGCGACGCCAACACCCTCCGCGAGTACGACGTCGCGCGCGCCCGCCGGCTCGTCGTGCTGAAGCTGGTCGGCTACACCGAGACCATCCACGCCCTCTCCGACCGGCTCACCCCGACCGTCGACACCGGCATCGTGCTGTTCGGCGGTCGCGCCAAAGACATGCCCTACCCCGGCTCCACCACCGTCTCCACCATCAACGGCGGCGTCGAAGGGCTCACCAACACCCTCGCGCTGGAGCTCGCGCCGATCCGCGTCAACGCCCTCCACCCCGGCATCATCGGCGACAGCCCGTTCTGGGCGTCGAAGCCGGCAGAGGTGCTCGACGGGTACAAGTCGCGCACCCCGGGAGGCCAGCTCGCCACCATGACCGATGTCGTCGACGCCACCCTGTTCCTGCTGCGCAACCGCGGCGTCTCGGGTACCCAGCTCTACGTCGACCGCGGCTGGCGTCTCACGTAGGCGGCGACCACCGCGAGCAGCACCAGCGCCACCACGGCCAGGATCCCGGCGTCGAGCAGCACCGCCTGCGGCACGCCGATGGCCGCGCCGAGCACACCGAACAGCACGCCGCTCCCGACCCGGAGCCCCATGCTCGTCATCCCGAACGCGCCGAGGAACCTGCCCCGGCGCTCGGGCGGCGCATCGAGCTGCACCACCGTCTGGGAGATCGAACCCGACGCGATCGTCGCCACCCCCGCGATCACGAGCATCGCCACCGAGAGCGGGTACGAGCGCGAGATCGCGAACACCCCGACGGCGACGGCGAAGATCAGCGTGCTCAGGATCGCGAGACGCGTGCTCGGCCGGAACGTGCCGACGCTCTCGAGCGCGATGCCGCCGATCACGGCGCCGGCCGACATGGCCATGATCAGCACGCCGTACCCCACCCCCGAGGCGTCCTGCCCCAGCAGCTCCCCGAACTCGGGGAAGAGGGGCATCAGCGCGGTGCCGATCAGCAGCGCGACGGCGCCCTGCAGCACGATCACGACCAGGATCGTCGGGAACCGGGGCAGCTCGCGCAGGACACGTGCGACATCCCGCAGGCCGATGCGCGGCGGGGTCTCGTGCCGCCGCGCGTGCCCGTCGAGAGGCAGCACGAACAGGTAGATCGCGAACGGCAGATAGAACAGCACGTTGAGGAACATCCCGAGCGCGGGGCCGACCGTGAAGAGCAGCGCGGCACCCACCGCGGGACCCACGAGCTGCCCGACGCTCAGCCCGGTCGCCATCAGGCGGACGCCGCTCGCGACATCCTTCTCTCCCACGATGTCGAAGATCATGACCCCGCTCGCCGGGTGCCAGAGGGCGCTCGCGAACCCGTGGACGGCGAGCAGCACGACGCAGTGCCACGGCTGCAGCGAGTCGGTCGCGAACAGCACGCCCCAGCAGACCGAGGCCGCCGCGAACAGGCCGAGCGAGATCTGGATCAGCCGCCGGCAGTCGAAGCGGTCGGCGAGACTGCCGAAGAAGACGGAGAACAGCAGGTGGGGCAGCCAGTGGCTGACGACAGCGAACCCGGCGAGCAGCGGCGAGTGGAACGCCTGCCACATCACCCAGTAGGTGATCGCGTGCTCCGAGTTGTCGCCCGCCATCAGCAGGCTGCCGCCGGTCAGGTAGCCCCGGTACCAGCGGGCCCTGAGCGCGCCGAACCTCACCGTGCGCGCAGCTTCGACACCTCGTACAGCGCGACGCTCACCGCGATCCCGGCATTCAGCGATTCGGTCGACGACTCGATCGGGATGCTGACCACGGCGTCGCAGGTCTCGGTGACCAGGCGGGACAGGCCCTTGCCCTCGCTGCCGACCACGAGGACGAGCGGCCGGGTCGCGAGCTCCAGCCCGGGCAGCGACACCGAGCCGCCGCCATCGAGCCCGAGCACGAAGATGCCCCGCGATTTCAGGTCCTTCAGCGTGTTCGTCAGGTTCGACGCCATGGCGACGGGGATGCGTGACGCGGCACCGGCGGACGTCTTCCAGGCGGACGCGGTCATGCCGACCGAGCGACGCTGGGGGACGATCACCCCCTGCCCGCCGAACGCGGCGACCGAGCGCACGATGGCGCCGAGGTTGCGCGGGTCGGTGACCCCGTCGAGGGCGACGAGCAGCGGCACCTTGCCGCGGGAGACAGCCTGGTCGACGATGTCGCCCGCGAAGGCGTACTCGTAGGGCGGCACCTTGAGGGCGAGGCCCTGGTGCACGGAGTCGGGCCCGCTCAGGCGGTCCAGCTCGGGGCGCATCACCTCGAGCACGGGCAGGCCGCGCTTGGTGGCGAGCGACAGGGCCTCTTTCACGCGGTCGTCGTACTCGATCCGCGCCGCGATATACAGCGCCGTCGCCGGGATCTTGGCTCGCAGCGCCTCGACGACGGAGTTGCGGCCGGTCACCATCTCGCTGTCATCCGACTTCTTGGGCCGGCCGGGGCGCTTGCCCTGGCTCGAGCCGGGCTCCCCGCCGCTCGACGGGGCGCGTCCGTGCTTGGCGCGCGCCGCCTCCAGCCGTTCCTGGGCCGCCTTGCGCTTGCCGGCCACATGCCAGCTGCGGTCGGTCGCCTTCGGGGTGGGGCCCTTGCCCTCGAGCTTCTGGCGGCCGTGGCCGCCGGTGCCCACCGAGGGGCCCTTCTTCTTCGGCTTGCCGGCTCCGGGCCGGCCGGGCTTAGCCATCGAGACTCCATCTCGCGCCGCCGGGGGTGTCGTCGATCACGATGCCGGCGGCGGTCAGCTCGTCGCGGATACGGTCCGCGGCCGCGAAATCCTTCGCCTCGCGCGCCCGTGCCCGGTCGTCGAGCAGCCGCTGGACGAGCGTGCCGAGGGCCGCCTCCGAGGCGCCGCCTCCCGCTGTCGCCCAGAACGGGTCATGCGGGTTGATGCCGAGCACGCCGGTCATCGCCAGCACCGCCTCGCGGTGCTGCGCCGCCGTCACCAGGTCGCCGCCCTCGAGGGCGACGTTGCCCGCCCGGACGGTCTCGTGCAGCACGGCGAGTGCCTGGGGCACGCCGAGGTCGTCGTCCATGGCCGCGGCGAATGCGTCGGGGATGAGACCCGGGGTCGCGCCGGGCGAGCCCTCGAGCGCCTCGGACGCCCGGTCGAGAAAGCCCTCGATGCGCGAGAACGCCGCCTCCGCCTCCGCGAGCGCCCCCCGGTGATAGTCCATGTTCGAGCGGTAGTGCGCCGACGCGAGGTAGTAGCGCACGACCACCGGCCGGGCGTCCGCGAGAAGCTCGCTCGCATACACGGAGTTGCCGAGCGACTTCGACATCTTCTGGCCCTCGACGTTCACCAGGCCGTTGTGCACCCAGTAGGTCGCGAACGCGTCACCCGCCGCTGTGGTCTGCGCAAGCTCGTTCTCGTGGTGCGGGAAGCGCAGGTCGAGCCCGCCGCCGTGGATGTCGAACGCGGCCCCCAGGTAGCGCTTCGACATCGCGGAGCACTCGATGTGCCAGCCGGGGCGGCCCGCGCCCCACGGCGAGGCCCAGGATGCCGACTCCGGCTCACCCTGCTTGGTGCCCTTCCAGAGGGCGAAGTCCCGCGGGTCGCGCTTGCCTCGGCTGGGCGCGTCGGGCGAATCGGCCATGTCCTCGAGCTTCTGGTTGGTGAGCTCGCCGTAGGCCGGCCAGGTCTTCACGTCGAAGTACACGTCCCCGCTGCCGTCGTCGGCGGCGTAGGCGTGACCCTTCTCGATCAGGACCGCGATGATGTCCTGCATCTGCGGCACGCTGGCGGTGGCGCGCGGCTCGTAGGTGGGGGGCAGCATCCCGAGCGTGTTGTACCCGGCGGTGAACTCGAGCTCGACGCGGTAGGCGACCGCCCACCACGGCTCGGCGTCGCTGGCGTTGACGAGCACCTTGTCGTCGATGTCGGTGACGTTGCGCACGAAGGTGACGTCGTAGCCCCGGTGACTCAGCCACCGCCTCCACAGGTCGTAGGCGAGCGCGCTGCGGAGGTGCCCGATGTGGGGCGACGACTGGACGGTGGGTCCGCAGACGTACATGCCGACCGTGCCGGGCTGCAGCGGCTCGAAGTCGCGCAGCCCCTGGGTGCGGGTGTCGTAGAGGCGGACGGTCACCTGTCGAGTTTAGAGGCCGCCGGGGTCGGTGACTCCGGGCGGCCGGGCTAGCTGGTGAGCAGGGCGGTCGCGATCGCGGTCAGGCCTTCGCCGCGGCCCGTGAACCCGAGCCCGTCGCTGGTCGTGGCCGAGAGGCTCACCGGCGCGCCGACCAGCGCGGTCAGCCGGCTCTCCACCTCGTCGCGACGCGGCGCCACCCGCGGGCGGGTTCCGATCACCTGCACGGCCACGTTGCCGACCCGGTACCCCGAGCCCGACACGAGCGCCAGCGTCTCGCGCAGGAACACCTCGCTGCGCGCATCCGCGAAGCGGGGGTCGGAGACGCCGAACCGGGTGCCGAGGTCGCCGAGCCCCGCGGCGGACAGCAGTGCGTCGCAGATCGCGTGGATCACTGCATCGCCGTCGCTGTGCCCGGCGAGCCCCGGCTCGTCGGGCCAGTACACGCCGCCGAGCCACAGCGGCGCCGCATCGTCGTAGGCGTGCACGTCGACGCCGATGCCGGTGCGGAGTCCGCTCGTCACGCCGAGCACGCTCTCTGCGCGTCGCAGGTCCCAGGGGGTGGTGATCTTGAACGCGCGAGCCTCGCCCTCGACGATCGCGACGGCACCGCCGGCATCCTGGAACAGCGCGGCGTCGTCGGTGAAGTCGGCGGTCGCGGCGGCGTACGCGGCGACCAGCTCGGCGCGCGGGAAGCCCTGGGGAGTCTGCACGTGCACCAGGTCGCGCCGGTCGACGGTGGCGACCACCGTCTCGTCGCGGCCGATGCGCTTGATGGTGTCACTCACCGGGAGTGCGGGGACGACGCCTCCGCCGGCACGCACCGCGCTGATGACGCGGTCGAAGAGGGCGCCGGGCGTGAGAGCGCGGGCGGCATCGTGCACGAGCACCACCTCGACGTCGTCGGCAAGGGCCGCGAGACCGGCGGCCACCGATGCCTGGCGGGTGTCACCGCCCGCGACGACCGAGATGGATGCCGCGGCAGCCCCCGCGGCACGACGCGCGATGGCGGACGCCACGGCCAGCTTCGCGCGCGGCGCGACCACCACGACCTGAGCGGGCTCGATCGAGTCGAACACCCCGTCGAGCGCGTGCTCGAGGATCGGCTTCCCCCGCAGGTCGACGAACGCCTTCGGCTCGGAATGCCCGAGGCGGGTGCCGCTGCCCGCAGCGACCACGATGATCGCGACGGCGGTCATGGTCTCGACACGCGCTTCGCGCTACTCGACCACCGGGCGGTCAGGACGCCAGGACCTCGTCGAGGACCGTGGAGGCCTTCTCTTCGTCGGTCTTCTCGGCCAGCGCCAGCTCGCTGATCAGGATCTGGCGCGCCTTGGCGAGCATGCGCTTCTCACCGGCGGAGAGCCCGCGGTCCTGGTCGCGGCGCCAGAGGTCGCGCACGACCTCGGAGACCTTGATGACGTCGCCGGAGGCGAGCTTCTCGAGGTTGGCCTTGTAGCGGCGGCTCCAGTTGGTGGGCTCTTCGGTGAACGGCGCACGCAGCACCTCGAACACGCGGTCGAGCCCCTCTTTGCCGATCACATCGCGGACGCCCACCAGGTCGACGTTCTCGGCCGGGACCTCGATCGTCAGGTCGCCCTGCGTGACGTTCAGCTTGAGGTAGAGCTTCTCTTCGCCCTTGATGGTTCGCTTCTTGACCTCGGTGATGGTTGCAGCGCCGTGGTGGGGGTAAACGACGGTTTCGCCGACCTCGAAGAGCATGGAGTTGTTCCTTCCGCAGACCCGCTAGTTTATCACAGCGAACCCCCAACTTCGGGGGCCGGTAGGCTGGCACCTGAGTCCGCTCATCCACCTGGAGGGTCCCCGTGAGAGCACGCGTCGTCGCATCCGCCGCCCTGGCCGCCGTGGTGGCGATCGCCCTGGCCGGCTGCAACTTCGTCACCCCGAACGCGGCGCTGAAGCCCTACGACCCGAGCGACGGGGTCAGCACCCGCGTCGGCGACGTCGACGTGCTCAACGTCATGGTCCTCAGCGACGACGGCGTCAGCGGCAACCTGATCTTCAGCGCCTACAACACCGGCACCGACGACGTCGAACTGTCGGCGCAGTACCTCTCCGACGGCAAGAAGCAGAACGTCTCGTTCGACCTCCCCGCTGGACAGCTCTCCGACTTCGGCTTCGCCGAGGGCGAGCAGGTGTTCCTCACCTCGATCGACGCCAAGCCGGGCAGCGTGCTGCCGATCTACTTCCAGTACGGCACCGCGCAGGGCCGCGAACTCATGGTCCCGGTGCTCGACGGCTCGCTCGAGCAGTACTCGCCGTTCCTGCCGCAGACGCCGACCCCGACGCCCACCCCGACACCGACGCCCACCGCGACCCCGACCGGGGAACCCGCAGCTTAAGCCTCGAAACGGTACCCGAGCCCGCGCACCGTCACCAGGCGCTCCGGCTCGGACGGGTTCCGCTCGACCTTCGAGCGGATGCGCTTGATGTGCACGTCGAGCGTCTTGGTGTCACCGAAGTAGTCGGATCCCCACACCCTGTCGATCAGCTGGCCGCGGGTCAGCACCCGGCCGGCGTTCCGCATCAGCAGTTCGAGCAGCTCGAACTCCTTCAGCGGCATGTTCACCTCGCGGCCGTCGACCGAGACGGAATGCCGCTCCACGTCCATGCGCACCGCGCCCACCTCGACGACCCCGTCATCCAGGCCGTCGACGTCGATCCGGCGGCGCAGCACCGCACGGATGCGGGCGAGCAGTTCGCGGGAGGAGTACGGCTTCGTGACGTAGTCGTCCGCCCCGAGCTCCAGACCGACCACGATGTCGACCTCGGTGTCCTTCGCGGTGAGCATGATGATCGGCACCGTCGAGCGCGAACGCAGCTCGCGGCAGACCTCAGTGCCGGGCAGGCCGGGCAGCATGAGGTCGAGCAGCACCAGATCCGCACCCGCGCGATCGAAGACGGTCACGGCGGCGAGACCGTCCGCGACGATCTCGGTCTCGTAGCCTTCGCGCTGCAGCAGGAACGCGAGCGGCTCGGCGAGCGACGGCTCGTCCTCGACGATCAGGATGCGGGTCATGGCGTGCTCTCCTCGTGCGGGACCCCCAGCTGGGCCGCTGTCTCGTGAGAGGCCTCGGGGAGGCGGATGGTGAAGGTGGAGCCGCGCCCCTGCTGCGACCAGACGCGGACGTCTCCCCCGTGGTTCTGGACGACGTGCTTCACGATGCTGAGGCCGAGGCCGCTGCCGCCGGTGTGGCGGCTGCGGGCGGCATCCACCCGGAAGAAGCGCTCGAACACCCGGTCCTTCTCGTCATCGGGGATGCCGACACCCTGATCGGTGACCGCGATCTCGACCACCCCGTCGCCGACCGTCACCCCGACACCCACCCGGGAGCCGTCGGGCGAGTACTGCACGGCGTTGGAGATGAGATTGTCGACGGCGGTCACCAGCAGCTGCTCGTCGCCGAACACCTCCGCCGCGATGCGGCCGGGCCGCACGATCGAGATCCGGTGCGACTCGGCCGCCACCCGGTTGCGATCGACCGCCTGCGTGATCACCGACTCGATGCTCACCCGTGACGCCGCGGTGAGCGGGTCCTTCGCCTGCAGCCGGCTCAGCTCGATGATCTCCGACGTGATGCCGGCGAGCCGATTCGACTCCTGGGTGAGGCGCTTCGCGAACCGCTTCACCGCCTCCGGATCGTCGGCGGCGCTCTGCAACGCCTCCGCCAGTAGGCTGACCGCGCCGATCGGGGTCTTCAGCTCGTGACTGACGTTCGCGACGAAGTCGCGCCTCACCTCGTCGAGCCGATAGGCGTCGGTGCGGTCGTCGGCCAGCAGCAGCACGAAGCGGGAGCCGAGCCGGGAGACCCGCACCATCAGGTGCAGGTGCGCCTCGCCGAACGGGCCGCGCGGCAGCTGGAGCTCCTGGGTGACCGGCACGCCGTCGCGGCGGACCTGGTCGACGAGCGCGATGACCTGCGGGTGGACGAGGGCGTGATTCCAGACCAGCCCGAACGCGAGTGCACCCGTCGAGGCCTTCACCACGTTGTTCGAGGCATCGAGGACGACGCCCGCAGCCTCCAGCGAGTCGATGACCTCGTCGACCCCATCCGGAAGCCCGGGGTTCACGACTGCGACGGCGCGCTGGCCGCGGTGATGAGCCGTGTAGACCGTCACCGTGCCTGCGACCCCGACCAGGAGACCGAAGGCGAGTGCCACGGGCACGAGCCAGGCCGAGTCCATACGACTAGATTAGGGCGCAGCATCGGGACCCGACCGGCTCGGAACAGCGATCCGCCGCCGCCTTCGCGAGATGTTCAGACGGCGGATACCGCGCGTTAACCTCCGCACGGAACGGTCGAGATGCAGGGCACGCCTGCCGCTGCCCGAAAACCGAGAGGACCGAGAATGCGCGAGGTGTTCCAGCAGGAGCTTCGAGAGGTGCAGGATCGCCTCGTCGAGATCTCCGGCCTCGTCGCCGTCTCGATCGAGAACGCCACCAGCGCCTTCAACGAATCAGACGTCGCACTCGCCGAGACGGTGATCGAAGACGACACCAAGATCGACGCGCTCGCCCTCGAGCTGGACGAGCTCGCCATCCAGATCCTGGCCCGCCAGCAGCCGGTGGCACGCGACCTGCGCATCGTGGTGAGCGCACTGCGCATCAGCGCCTCGCTCGAGCGGATGGGCGACATGGCCGAGCACATCGCCCAGCTCGCCCGCTACCGTTTCCCCGAGAAGGTGGTGCCGAAGTCGCTGCGGCCCACGTTCGTCGAGATGGGCCGGCTCGACGTCGAGATCGCCCGCAAGCTGACCGAGCTGCTGAAGACCGAAGACCTGTCGATCGCCGAGTACATCCGCAACGAGGACGACAAGG
Organism: Microbacteriaceae bacterium; assembly: GCA_050245915.1. Taxonomy (GTDB): domain Bacteria; phylum Actinomycetota; class Actinomycetes; order Actinomycetales; family Microbacteriaceae; genus JBDSKH01. The sequence continues at coordinate 53,153 of JBFWWZ010000009.1, read as the reverse complement.
TCGACGAGCTGCACGTGAGCGTGTTCGACAAGGTCCTCGGCGAGAAATGGAAGGGCGAGGCGGCCGACACGGTGGATGCCACGCTCGCCTCCCGCTATCACGAGCGGTTCGCCGACCACGCGGTCTCGATCGCCAAGAAGGTGCAGTATCTCGCGACCGGCGACTGGATCCCGGTCGACGCCTGAGCTTCTGCGGACTCGGCGCCGACCGGGTTCCGCCTCACACGCCGCGGTACAGGCGGTGGAGCGCGTTCGCGCGGTCCAGCTCGCGCTTCCACTGCTGCAGTTCGCGCTCCAGGAGCATCCGCTCCTCGAGCTCCGCACGGCGCTCCCGCCCCACGAGGGCGCGCTGCTCGGCGGCGAGTCGAGCGCGCACCGAACGCCGGCGACCCCAGCGCACGAGGGCGAAGCCGATCGCCTCGGCCCACCCTCCCCTGCGGATGATCGTGATCTCTCCGGTGGCGCTCATGGTCAGACCACCTCGACCGGGATCTCGTAGACCTCCGAGCAGGGGTGGCCGGAGGCCTCGTGGACGCGCATCAGCGCCTCCTTCGAGGGACCGTGGGACAGGCAGAACACCTTGCCCGACTCCGGATCGAGCCAGGCGGTCTCGAAGGACATGCCTTCGGCATCCTGGTTCGCCAGGTCACGCGCGTGCGCCTCCTGCAACTGCTGATGGGTGACACCCACGAATCCGTCGTGGACATCCATGAATCGCGCCATGGGCGGCGCTCCTTTCGTCTGGTGACCCCAGGATCCGACGCGGGCGGGATGCGGCTCATCGGTCATCCGACCGATCATGGCGAATGGGTCGGATGACCTATAGGAGAGGGAATGCCGACGCTCCTAAACTGCCCACGTGAATTGGGAGAGCACGCCGACGGAGAGCATGCCCGTGATCGGGTCGCGCGTCTCCGGCGTGCTCGTGGACCGGGCGGACGTGCTCGCCCTGGCCACCCGGCGCTGGGCGGAATCCGCTGACGGCTCCGGGCAGCTGCTGCTGGTGGCCGGTGAGGCCGGGATCGGCAAGACCCGGGTCCTCGACGAGGTCGCCGGGGCACTCGATGTCCCCACCTTCACCACGCGCGCCTGGCCGCGCGACGCCGAATTCCCCGGCGCCGTCCTCTTCGAGATGGCACGTGAGCTGCGCCGGCTCGGCGACGAGGAGTCGGCCGACGTGCTGACAGAGCGCTTGGTGCGCGACGAGACCGCCGGCGACCCCGCCCGGCGCCACCGCCTGATGGTCAGCGACGTCGCCGACATGGTGGCCGACCGCCTGAGCCGCTGCCCGACCCTGCTGCGCATCGAAGACCTCCACTGGGCCGACGAGCTGAGCCTGGAGATCTTGGAGCGCCTGGCTCCGATGGTGCGGCTCACCCCGAGCCTGCTGCTGGCCACCTACCGCAGCGACGAGCTCGTCGGGGGCAGCGCCCTGACCTCGTGGCGCACCCGGCTGCTGCAGCAGCGTCAGGCGGAGGAGGTGCATCTCGAGCGCCTCAGCCTGGAGGGGACCGCGCGGCTCGCGGAGTCGCTGGTCGGCCGGGTGCCGCCGTCGGACTTCGTCGAGGTGCTGCACGAGCGCAGCAACGGCATCCCGCTGCACATCGAGGAGCTCATCGCGGCGGGCGGCGAGCACGCCGTGCCCGACACGGTCGCCGAAGCGGTGCGGGAACGCACCCGCCGGCTGGAGGAGTCGGTGAGCGACATCGCGAGCGCCGCGGCGGTCATTGGATGCTCCTTCGAGTTCGACCTGCTCGCCGACATCACCGGCGAGCCGGAGAGCGAGGTCGACCGCGCTCCGCGCGTGCTGGTCGAGCAGCACCTGATGGTCGCCCTCAGCGACACCAAGTTCGACTTCCGGCACGCCCTCATCCGCGATGCGCTGTATGAGGAGGTGGCCCCGTTCCGGAAGCGCTCGATGCACGCCCAGGTCGCGGAGGCGTCGGAACGCGCCGGAATCCGCCGGTCGTACCTGTCCGAGCAGTTCGAGCTCGCGCAGCTGCCCGAGCAGGCGCACGTGCACGCGATCGCCGCCGCGCAGGCCGCCGCCGCCATCTCGGCGCACCGGGAGGCCGCCGAGCTCTACGAACGCGCGCTCCGCACCGTCTCGGAGAGCGTCACCCCCGCGCAGCTCGCGTCCCTGAACGAGCGGCTCGGCATCGAGCTCGCCGCGATCGACCGGAACGACCGCGCCGCCGTGTGCTTCGAGACCGCGATCGAGAGGTACCGCGAGACGGGCGACATCGACCGTGCGGCCGAGCTGACCGCGAATCTGATGAACTCGCGCCACCAGGTCGGCGCCGACCTCGAGACCCGCATCGCCCTCGCCGACCAGGCACTCGCCTGGCTCGACGGACGCCCGGACGGCGGCAGCGCTCTGGCCCGAGCCAGTGTGCTCGGCGCGGTCGCCGCGGCCTACCTGGTGAGCGATCATCTGGAGGAGGCCCTCGAGACCGCCGAGCGGGCCGCCGCCCTCGTGCACGACGAGGAACGCGGCTTCTGCGACCGGCTCGACGTGCGCACCACACTGGGTGCCACCAAGGTGTTCCTCGGCGACGACGACGGCTGGCGGGTGCTCGAGGACGTGCGCGACGAGGCCGAGGCGGCCGGATACGAGGCGGAGTCGGTGCGCGCGCGCCGCATGCTCGGCAGCTCGGCATCCGTTCTCGTCGAATACGAGCGCGGCGCACGCTGGATCGCCGACGGCCTCGCCTTCTCCGCCGACATCGACCGCTGGAACGACTACAACTACCTGCTCGCGCACCGCGCGCACATCCGCTGGGCGACCGGGGCGGACGGCGCCGAGCGCGATGCACGTCAGGCCCTCGTCGACGGGGGCGGGATCACCACGAAGATCCAGGCGCACCTGGTGCTGGGTTTCATCCGCCTCGGGCGCGGCCAGTTCCCGGAGGCGATCGCGCAGCTCGAGAGGGCGCTGGCGCTCGGCGAACAGATGGACGAGGTGCAGCGGATGTCGCCGGCGCTGTGGGGGCTGGCCGAGGTCGCGCTGCACGAGGAGCGCATCGACGACGCGATCGCGCTCTGCGAGCGTGGCTACGCGTTGTCCGAGCCGATCGGGGACGCGTCCAACCTGTTCCCGTTCACGGTGACGGGGACGCGTGCCTACATCGCCGCGCGCGACATCGACGGGGCCACCGCATGGCTCGAGAAGGTGTCGGTGCTGCTTCGCCGCCGCAGCATCCCCGGGACGCTGGCCGCGCTCGATCACGCGGAGGGCCTGATCCGTCAGGCGGAGGGGCGCTCCAACGAGGCGAAGGAGCTGCTCGAGAGGGCCAGCGAGGCGTGGGACCGCAGCGGGCGGTTCTGGGAGGGCGTGCAGGCGCTCGTCGACCTGGCGCGCTGTGCGGTGCGCGGGCGCCGGGCGGGCGAGGCGACGCGCCTCGCCACCGATGCCCGGCGGCGTGCGGGGGATGCGGGGGCCACGCTGCTGGTGAAGCTGGCCGGGTCGGTGAGGCTCGACCCGTCAGCGGACACCGCGAGCGGCCCGCTGACGGCTCGCGAGTTCGAGGTCGCCCAGCTCATCGCCGAAGGTGCCACGAACCGCGAGATCGCCGAGCGCCTGGTCATCGCACCGAAGACGGCGTCGACGCACGTGGAGCATATCCTCGCGAAACTCGGGGTGTCGCGACGTGCGGAGATCGCGGCCTGGGTGTCGCGATCGTAGCCGTCTCGGTGCGACGCAGGGTCGAGGTGGACATGCGGGCGGGGACGCGGCGGTAGCCGTCGCGGGCCAGGTCGCGGAAGGTCGCGACGAGGGACAGGGCGGCCAGGCCGCCGATGGTGATCAGCAGGAATGTCATGTACCTACCGTCGCCGTCAGCACCGCACCACGGCATCGGTCATGCGACGGAACCTGGGTTAGTCTGCCCGCATGACCCTGTACGAGGAGCCGCCGATCGTCGACCTGGACGAGCTGCTCGATGAGCAGGAGGAGCAGGATGCGGGCGCGACCCGCGCGCAATGGGCGCTCGTCGCGGTGGGCGGCATCGCCGGCGTCGCGGGCCTTCTCGCCGTGCTGGTGGCCGCGGCCCCGGCGATCATCGACCTCGTCGCGTGGATCAACTCGATCCAGCAGGCGGTCGCGCCCTAGCGTCGGGCTGATCCGAGCAGATTGCCGTCGCGGGGATCGATTCGGATCTCGGGACGCACGGGCTGTTGCGTGAGCGCCGAGCAGACGATCGCGTCCGGCCCGATCCGCTCGACCTTGAGGTCGACCCACGGTCCGGGGTTCATCCACGCGATCCCGTCCGGCCCGACGGCGGTGAGGCCGTCGCCGGCGAAGAGCACCAGATCGTGCAGTTCGTCTTCGGCGATGCGGATGGCGCCGGGCACCTCGTGCACGACCCGCCGACCGACGACATCGGCCAGGTAGCCGGTCGACTCCGATACGAACCCGATCCAGGTGGCGATCGGCGCGCGCGCCCAGCCCGGCTCGCCGATCGCGACGTCCCACGGAACGGCATCGGGAGGCGACAGCCGTAGCACCGACGCGATGCGCGTCAGAGTCGCGGGGATCCGCTCGGGAGGCTCCCCGCCGTCGCCCGGGAACTCCGGGTCGACCTCGACGCGGAACCCGATCGGGAAGGCCGTTACTTCTTCCCCTGGTTCGCGACGGCGGCGGCGCCGGCGGCGGCGGCCTCCGGGTCGAGGTACCGACCGGGTGCGGTGGGCATCATGTCGTCGCCCAGCTCGTACACGAGCGGGATGCCGGTCGGGATGTTCAGTTCGGCGATGTCGTCGTCCGAGATGCCGTCGAGGTGCTTCACGAGGGCGCGCAGCGAGTTGCCGTGCGCCGTCACGATGACGGCGCCGGTGCGCAGGGACGGGATGATGTCCGACTGCCAGTAGGGCAGCATCCTGTCGATCACGATCTTGAGGCTCTCGGTGCGCGGGATCTCGCCGTCGATGCCCTGGTAGCGCTCGTCGTGCGCCTGCGAGTACTCGGCGTCGTCGTCGAGCGGCGGCGGGGGCACGTCGAAGCTGCGGCGCCACTCCATGAACTGCTCCTGGCCGTACTTCTCCAGGGTCTCCGCCTTGTCGAGACCCTGCAGCGCGCCGTAGTGCCGCTCGTTGAGCCGCCAGCTGCGCTTCACCGGGATCCACGCCCGGTCCGCGCCGAGGAGCGCGATGTCGGCGGTCTGGATCGCGCGCGTGAGCAGGCTGGTGTAGGAGATGACCGGCTTCAGTCCGGACTCGGCGAGCAGCTCGCCGGCTCGCGTCGCCTCGATGACACCCTGCTCGCTGAGCCGCACGTCGACCCACCCGGTGAAGAGGTTCTTCTGGTTCCACTCGGAGTTGCCGTGACGCAGCAGGATGAGGGTGCTCATACCCTTAACGTATGGCCAAAACGGTGGGTCGCATCACCCGCGGCACCACGGGCACGAACCGGCTGCGGCGCATCGACCGCTGGATCGCGGCGCAGCCGGTGCTGCGGCGCACAGCCGATCCGCTCGTCGTCGATCTGGGCTACGGCGCGTCCGCCACGACCACGCTCGAGTTGCGCGACCGGCTCGCGAAGGTGCGGCCGGACCTGAGGGTCATCGGCATCGAGATCGACCCCGACCGGGTCCGGGATGCCGCGGCGGCCGCGCGCGACGGGGTCACCTTCCGGCTGGGCGGCTTCGAGGTTCCGACCGAGACGCCGCCGGCGATCATCCGCGCCGCGAACGTGCTGCGGCAGTACGACGAGACCGAGGTCCCGGATGCCTGGGCCGCCATGCAGGCGAGGCTGCAGCCGGGCGGGCTGCTGGTCGAGGGCACGTGCAACGAGGTCGGCCGGGTGGCGAGCTGGATAGCGCTCGACCCGGTCGCGCCCCGCACGTTCACCATCTCGCTGCGGCTCGACGGTCTCGAGCGGCCGTCGATCGTGGCCGAGCGTCTGCCGAAGGCGCTCATCCACCGGAATGTCCCCGGGGAGCGCATCCACGCGTTGCTCACCGAGCTCGACCGGCAGTGGGCGGTCGCCGCCCCGCTCGCGGTCTACGGTGCGACCCAGCGCTGGATCGCGGCGGTCGAGGCGCTTCGCGCGGCGGGCTGGCCGGTGCACGACGGCCGCACACGCTGGCGGCTCGGCGAACTCACCCTCGACTGGGAGTCCGTCGCCCCGCGCTGATCAGAGCTTCGGCAGCAGGTCCCGCGCGTGCTCGACGCCCATGCCGGTCCCCACGAGCAGGTCGACGGTGAGCGGACGCAGCAGGATCAGGATCGAGGACTCGGCGACCCCCGCATCCGGCATCAGGACCGCCGGGTCGAGCCGGCGCGCCAGATCGGCGAGCAGCGACCGCGCCGCACCGACCTGAGCCGGGTCGTCGAGCTCGGCCCCGAGCAGGCGGATCCCGGTACCGACCTCGGCGACGGCGGCGGCGAGCGCCGGGCGCGGCACCCCGTCGCGCACCAGGAACTCGCTGCGCCGCGCGATGTGCCGCAGGTGCCGCGCGGTCAGGTCTGCCGCCTCCAGCAGCCGCCGGTGCCGGTGCAGTTCGGGGACGAAGCGGCGCAGAAACGGGGAGATCCGCGCGATCGAGAACGCGGTGTCATGGGAGACCCGCCAGGCGTCGACCATCGCCTGGGTGCGGCGCAGGCGGCCGAGCGCGAGCTCGCCCGCGGTCGCCGCCGGAACGCTGAGGCACTCGACGATCGACCCGACCGACTCGCCGAACACGGAGAACAGGAGGCGTCCGTCGCGCAGTTCCGCGCGGCGCGGGTCGCGAGGCACGAGCGCCGTCACCAGCAGCGCGACGACCCCTCCGACGAGCGCGTCGAGGCTGCGGGTGAACGGGCCGCCGGTCGGATCGGGGAGCAGCACGACGAGGGCGGAGGGGATCGCGGCCGCCACGGCGAACGCCGGATTCGGCGAAATCGCGCGACCGACGATGAACACGACCAGGAGCACGAAGACGAGCTGCCAGAGCCCCTTGCCGAACAGCAGCGAGAGCCCGTCCGCGAGCGCGATGCCGAGCATGATGCCGAGGACGCTCTCCGCGACCCGGCGCGGCCGCGTGTCCCGCGTGAAACCGAGCGAGCTGATCGTGACCGTGACAGCGAGCACGGGGAAGGCGTGGCCGAGAACCCAGTGCGCGAACGAATACGCTGCGGCGACCGCGACCAGGATCTGCAGGATCGCGGGAACCGAATCGGCGACTCGGCTCAGCGCGACGCGCGCGTCGAGCCGCCGGCGGATGCCCCGCTCCAGCCGGCGGAACTCGTCGGGGCCGCCGGCCACGGCTACCGGCGGACGGCGCCGAGGCGCGGCAGGCGGGGGACGTCGGCTTCGGCGCCCGCGTCGGGTGGGACGATGAGCTGCTGCGCCGCCGCGATGCCGTGCACGGTGAGGGTGGCGGCGGGATCGGTGGAGCGCTTCACCACCGCCAGGGCGATCGGGCCCAGCTCGTAATGCAGCGCCGCCGCGGTGACCCGGCCGACCTCCGTGTCACCGGCCAGCACCGCATCGCCGGGCTCCGGCAGCACGTTGTCCGACCCGTCGAGATGCAGCATGACGAGGCGACGCGGCGGGTGCCCCAGGTTGTGCACCTTCGCGACGGTCTCCTGGCCGCGGTAGCAGCCCTTCGACAGGTGCACGGCAGAGCGCAGCCAGTCGAGCTCGTGCGGGATCGTCGTCGCGTCCACCTCGGTGGCGGCGCGCGGACGCCACGCCGCGATGCGCAGCGCCTCGAGCGCCGCCGGGCCGGCGATCGGACCCGGGAGCGGGGCGCCGCGCGGGACGAGCGACTCGGTGTAGTTCCAGTCCGCCGCCGGATGACCCGTGGAGTACTGATGGCCGCCCGTGACCACCGCGCGCCACGGGTCGGCCCAGGTGACCACGGCATCCGGGACCACGACGCCGAACGAGCCGACGGTCGCGAACTCGGCCGAACGGTCGGCGACCTCGACACGCAGCATGAACCGCATCCGGTCGAGGAAGGCGTACAGGCCCGAGCCCGCACCGGGGTCGAGCAGCAGCCAGGTGGTGTCCCCGTCGTCGACGACCCGCATCGCGTACTCGATGCGCCCGCTCGGATCGAGCAGCAGGGTCTCGGCCGACTCGCCGGCCGCGAGCTTCGCGATGCTCTGCGAGGTGAGCGAGTCGAGCCAGGTCAGGCGGTCGGGCCCTGTGATGGTGAGCACGTCGCGGTCGGAGAGGTCGACCACCGCCTCCCCGGCGAGGAGGGCGCGCTGGTCGGTGAAGGGGTTACTCGACACGGGCCAGCCGTCCCGAGGCGTGGGTGCGCAGGTCCTGGCCGAGGGCGGCGATGTCCCACGCCCACAGCAGGTGCCCCTCGACCAGCCCGTACAGGCGCGTCGCGGCGGAGTACTCCTTCGCCCCTGCGGTGCGCATGACCGCATCGGTGGCGAGGTCGATGCGCGGGCCGTCGACCTGGCCGACGTACACCTCGCTGATGCCGTCGGGCTGCACGATCGAGACCTCGAGGTCGAAACCGCCGGCCGCGTTGCGGAGCGTCTCGACGGACTCGGCGGTCGTGAACACCGGTTCGCCCGTCGCGCGCAGCATGCCGGGGCCCGGGTCGCCGGCGCCGAGCGGACGCGCCAGCCGCCAGTAGCCGATCTCGGAGTAGTAGGGACGCGGGTCGTCGTCACCGAGCAGCCACGCCGAGCAGGTGTACTGCACATGGGGCGTGCCGTCGTGCGTGAAGGCGAGCCGCATCCCGAACTCGTTCTCGCGCACCTCGTCGCCGACCCGGTAGCTCAGGACGCCGGTGCCCTCCCAGATGCCGAGCAGCCACGACAGCGGCACGATCTCGGCAGGGAGCGAGGCGTCGAGGTCGAACACGCGCGCGTCCCGGGCTTCAGCGCTGGCCGCGGAACAGGTTGTAGAGCACCACGACGGAGACGAAGCCGATCGCCAGGGTGGCCAGGCCGAGGAGTCCGATGAAGAACAGTTCCAGGGCGAGCATCATGCGCCCAGTCTAGGACGACAGCTGCGCGCCGGCCGGATGCAGGACCGCGAGCACCACGGTCGCGACGATGAGGATCACGAGCGCGCCGCCGATCGAGAAGATCATGCGCGTCACCAGCTCCTCTTTGCGACTCAGGATCAGCTGGATCGCGAACGTCAGCAGCAGCACCCCGGCGAGCACCACGGGCAGCCAGGTCAGGAACGCGTCCCCCGCGGTGACGCCGACGATGATCGCGGCGACGGCGGTCGTCAGCCAGACGGGCAGGATCGTGCGGGACACGGGACCATGCTACGGCTCCCGTAGACTGTGCCCCTGGCGTTTTGGAGGCTTCCCGTGGCGCAGCTGCTGATCCTGACCTCTGCGGTCGAGGGTGACGCGCTGCCGTCGCTGGGGCTGCTCAGCCACCGGGTCCGCACCATCCCCGCCGAGCCGGCATCCCTCATCAACGCCCCGTCGACCGACCTGATCTTCGTCGACGCCCGGCAAGATCTGGCGAGCGCCAAGTCGCTCTGCAAGATCCTCAACACCACCGGGGTGAACGTGCCGCTGGTGCTCATCCTCACCGAAGGCGGGCTCACCGCCGTCTCCGCCGACTGGGGGGTGGATGATGTGGTGCTCGAATCGGCAGGCCCGGCCGAGCTCGATGCGCGCATCCGCCTCGTCATCGGACGTCTCGCGCAAGAGAAGTCGGGGTCGAAGATCCAGGCCTCCGGCGTCGTCATCGACGAGGCCTCGTACTCGGCGAAGGTTCACGGCCGGCCCCTCGACCTCACCTTCAAGGAGTTCGAGCTGCTGCGCTTCCTCGCCACCCACCCGTCGCGGGTGTTCACCCGCGAGCAGCTGCTCAGCGAGGTCTGGGGCTACGACTACTTCGGCGGCACCCGCACCGTCGACGTGCACGTGCGACGCCTGCGCGCGAAGCTCGGCGACCTCGAGTCGCTGATCGGCACGGTGCGCAACGTCGGCTATCGGTTCAACGTCTACGAGGACGAGGACCGCCTCACCCCGGTCTGAGCGCGCAACCTCTCGTTCACCGTCGCCCTGGCATGATTGTGCGATGGAGAGCAGCAGCCCGCTCGGCGACGCGACCCTCGCGGCCGACCTCCTCGACGACGACGAGGCCGATCCGGCCTGGGCCGACGACGGCACCCTCCCCGAGGGCAGGTTCCTCGACCGCGAGCTGAGCTGGCTCGCGTTCAACCAGCGGGTGCTCGAGCTCGCGGAAGACGACACGCTGCCGATCCTCGAGCGGGCGAACTTCCTGGCGATCTTCGCCTCCAACCTCGACGAGTTCTTCATGGTGCGGGTCGCCGGCCTGAAACGTCGCATCGCCACCGGGCTCGCCGTCCCCACCAACGTCGGGCGGGCGCCCGCCGACGTGCTCGCCGATATCAGTGCGAAAGCCCACGAGCTGCAGGAGCGGCACGCACGCACGTTCCTCGAGAAGGTGAAGCCCGCGCTCGACGACGCCGGCATCCACATCGAGGGCTGGCGCGACCTCGAGCAGGCGGACCGCGACCGCATCGACGAGATCTTCAGCACCCAGATCTTCCCGGTGCTGATGCCTCTCGCGGTCGACCCGGCGCACCCGTTCCCCTACATCTCCGGGTTGTCGCTCAACCTCAGCATCCGGGTGCGCAACCCGAAGACGCAGAAGGTCGAGTTCGCGCGTCTGAAGATGCCGCAGAACCTGCCGCGCTTCGTGAAGCTGCCCGACGACGACTCCGGCCGCATGCGCTTCATCCCGCTCGAAGACCTCATCTCGAACCATCTCGGCGAGCTGTTCCCCGGCATGGAGATCCTGGAGCACCACGAGTTCCGGGTCACACGCAACGAGGATGTCGAGATCGAGGAGGACGACACCGAGTCGATCATCCAGGCTCTCGAGAAGGAGCTGCTTCGGCGGCGCTTCGGTCCCCCGATCCGGCTCGAGATCAGCGATGACATGGACGAGGTCACGCTGAGCCTGCTGATGACCGAGCTCGACATCACCGAGCAGGAGGTCTACCGCCTGCCGGCGCCGCTCGACCTCGGCGGGCTGTTCGACCTGCAGAGGATCGACCGGCCCGACCTGAAGTTCCCGCGCCGGGTGCCGACCACCAGCGTCCACCTGCTGCCGAGCAACCCGACCGAGAAGCCCGACGTCTTCAAGTCGGTCTCCCGCGGCGACATCCTGCTGCACCACCCGTACGAGTCGTTCGCGACCAGCGTGCAGGCGTTCCTCGAGCAGGCAGCCACCGACCCGAACGTGCTGGCCATCAAGCAGACCCTGTATCGCACGAGCGGCGACAGTCCGATCATCGACGCCCTCATCACGGCGGCCGAGGCCGGCAAGGCGGTGCTCGCACTGGTGGAGATCAAGGCGCGCTTCGACGAGCAGGCCAACATCTCGTGGGCGCGCAAGCTCGAGAAGGCGGGGGTGCATGTCGTCTACGGCCTGGTCGGGCTGAAGACCCACTGCAAGCTGGCCCTGGTGATCCGGCAGGAGCGCGGGGGCCTGCGCCACTACAGTCACATCGGCACGGGCAACTACAACCCGAAGACGAGCCGCATCTATGAGGACCTGGGCCTGCTGACCGCCGACGACACCGTCGGAAAAGACCTGACCCGGCTGTTCAACGAGCTCTCCGGGTACGCGATCGAGAAGAAGTTCAAGCGCCTCCTCGTCGCCCCGCTCCACCTGCGCAAGGGTCTGCTGAAGCGGATCCGCACCGAGCAGGCGAACGCCGAGGCGGGCAAGCCGAGCGGCATCCGCATCAAGGTGAACTCGATGGTGGATGAGGCGGTCATCGACGCGCTCTACCGGGCCAGTCAGGCGGGCGTGCCGATCGACATCTGGGTGCGCGGGATCTGCTCACTCCGTCCGGGGGTCGAGGGGCTCAGCGAGACGATCCGGGTGCGCAGCATCCTCGGCCGCTACCTGGAGCACTCCCGCATCTTCATCTTCGAGAACGACGGCGACCAGCAGGTGTTCATCGGCAGCGCCGACATGATGCACCGCAACCTCGACCGCCGGGTCGAGGCGCTGGTGCGTCTCACCCGTCCCGAGCACCTGACCGAGTTGAACGAGCTGTTCGATGAGGGCATGAGCGACGGCACCGCGTCGTGGTGGCTCGGCGCCGACGGCCAGTGGGTGCGCCACGACCGCGACGCCGACGGCGCGCCGCTCTCCGATCTGCAGACCGACCTGATGTCGCAGATCGGGTCCCGGCGGCGGTCCACGCGGTGAGGCCGGTCCTCGCGGCGGGCGCCCTCTGCTGGCGGGTCACCGCCAAAGGACGGGTGAAGGTGCTGCTCGTCGACCGGCCCGGTCACCGCGACACCTCCCTGCCGAAAGGCAAGGTCGATCCGGGCGAGACGCTCCCCGAGACGGCGGTGCGCGAGATCGCCGAGGAGACCGGCCTGATCATCGGCCTCGGCACGTTCCTCGGCATCGTCGAGTACCGCATGCCCAACGGACGCGAGAAGCACGTCTACTACTGGGCGGCCGAGGTGTCGAAGCAGGCGCGGGCCAACTCCACGTTCGCGTCGAACGACGAGATCGAGAAACTGCACTGGGTGACGCTGGAGAAGGCGCGCACCCGGCTCAGCTACCCGCACGATGTCGACATCCTCGACAGGTTCGCCGAGCTGTACGAGCAGGGGCGGGCGCGCACGTTCGCGATCATCGCGCTTCGGCACGGCAAAGCCGAACCGGGCAGTCCGGACGGCACCGACGCGAGCCGGCCCCTGGCATCCCGAGGCATCGCCCAGGCGGCGAGCATCGCGCACGGCGTCGCCGCCTACCGCCCCGCTCAGCTGATCAGCTCACCCGCGGCCCGCACACTGGCCACCATCGCACCGACCGCGCGGGTCACCGGGCTCGACGTCACCGAGAGCGCGGCGATCAGCGAATCGAAAGCGACCCCGGATGCCGTGGAGGCTCTCGTCGCGACCCTCGTCGAGCAGGCCCAGACCACGGTGCTCTGCAGCCATGGGCCCGTGCTGCCCTGGGTGGTCAGGGCAGCGGTGGATGCCGCGGGCGGCTCGAACGGCGTGCACACCTCCCACGCGGCCGGGCTGGCGACGGCGGAGTTCATGGTGATCCACATCCCCGCGGAGAAGCCCGGGACCGGCATCGTCGCCGTCGAATCGCATCTCGACGCGGTCTGAGCGTTCGGGACCTGTTCACCTTCCGTTCACCGGCCCCGCAGAGGCTGGTCACGCCGCGTTCGTAGTGTCGGGACGGGCTCGCAGCGAGCCTCATCCCCAACACCAGCATTCCCGAAGGGAACACAGTGAAGATCACCCGCTTTGGCGCCATCGGCGCCATCGCCCTCGCGGGGGCTTTCGCCCTCAGCTCGTGCGCCGCGAACGAAGGCGGCACCGGCGACGAGACCCCCAGTTCGCTCTCCGGCACCCTCGTCGGCGCCGGCTCGTCGGCGCAGGGCTCGGCTCAGGAGGCCTGGATCGCGGCCTTCCAGACCGCCAACCCCGACGTCGACATCACCTACGACCCGACCGGGTCGGGTGCGGGTCGCGAGACCTTCATCGCCGGCGGCTCGGACTGGGCCGGCTCGGACTCCGCTCTGAACGACGATGAGCTCGCGGGCACGTTCGCCGGCTGCGCCGACGGCGCCACCGCGTACGACCTGCCGACCTACATCTCCCCGATCGCGGTCATCTTCAACATCGAGGGCGTGGACGAGCTGAACCTCGACGCGGCCACCCTCGCTCACATCTTCAAGGGCGACATCACCTCGTGGGACGACCCGGCGATCGCCGCGCTGAACGAGGGCGTCACGCTCCCGGCGGCGAGCATCACCGCGGTGCACCGTTCCGACGACTCCGGCACCACCAAGAACTTCGCGGACTACCTGAACAAGGTCGCCCCGGAGGTCTGGGACCAGAAGGCGGCAGACGCCTTCCCGTACCAGACGGGTGAGGCCGCGCAGGGCACCTCGGGTGTCGTCGACGCTGTCACCAACGGCACGAACACCATCGGCTACGCCGACGCGTCGAAGGCCGGTGACCTCGGCATCGCGAAGATCAAGGTCGGCGACGAGTTCGTCGGCTACTCGCCGGAGGCGGCCGCCGCGGTCGTCGCCGAGTCCCCGCTGGTCGAGGGTCGCGACGCGAACGACATCGCCTTCGCGCTGGACCGCACCACCACCGACCCGTCGCACTACCCGCTGGTCCTCGTCTCCTACAGCATCGTCTGCAGCGAGTACGCGGATGCGGCGCAGGGCGAGCTCGTGAAGGCCTACATCGGCTACATCACGAGCGCCGAGGGCCAGCAGGTCGCCGCTGACGCGGCCGGCGCCGCGCCGCTCTCGGAGGACCTGTCGGCGAAGGTCGCCGCGGCCCTCGAGGCCGTCAAGTAGCACCGGCTCCACCACTGTCGGGCTGCGCTCCCCGTGCCGTTGCACGGGGGGTCGCAGCCCGACAGACTGAGCACCACTGACGACAAGGACCCCCACCGAGCATGACCACCGCACCGGCCCGGATCCGCGCCAAGCAGCGGCCCGCAGACCGCATCTTCCGCGGTGGCGCGACCTTCGCCGGAAGTCTCATCCTGGTCATCCTGGCCGCCGTCGCGATCTTCCTGGTGGCGCAGAGCCTCCCCGCGTTCGTAGCCGATCCAGCGGAGATCAAGGGGTCCCCTGACAGCTTCTGGGCCTACGTCTGGCCGCTCATCTTCGGGACGGTCTGGGCAGCCGCGATCGCCCTCGTGCTCGCCGTGCCGCTCGCCATCGGCATCGCGCTCTTCATCTCCCACTACGCCCCGCGACGGCTCGCGCTGGGCCTCGGCTACATCATCGATCTGCTGGCGGCGGTGCCGTCGGTGGTCTTCGGGCTGTGGGGCGGCCGCGTGCTGGCCCCCGCCATCCAGCCTGTGTACGACTGGCTGGTCACCAATGCCGGGTGGATCCCGCTGTTCGCGCCGCCCGTCTCGGGGACGGGCCGCACCATCCTGACCGTCGGCATCGTGCTCGCCGTCATGATCCTGCCGATCATCACCGCCCTCTGCCGCGAGATCTTCCTGCAGACCCCGACCCTGCACGAGGAGGCCGCGCTCGCCCTCGGCGCCACCCGGTGGGAGATGATCCGCACCGCCGTCCTGCCGTTCGGGCGCTCCGGCATCGTGTCGGCGGCGATGCTCGGCCTCGGCCGTGCTCTCGGCGAGACGATGGCGGTCGCCATGGTGCTGTCGCCGGCGGCGATCATCACGTTCGTGCTGACCAGCTCGCAGAACCCGTCGACGATCGCCTCCAACATCGCACTCAACTACCCCGAGGCCCACGGGATCGGGGTCAACGTGCTGATCGCGACGGGACTCATCCTGTTCGTGATCACCTTCCTCGTGAACTCGATCGCGCGCGCGGTCGTCAACCGCCGCAAGGCGTTCTCCGGAGCGAACTGATGACTGCGACCCCCGTGGCCAACACCCTCACCGCCGGCAAGCTGCCGAAGGCGGCGCCGTGGGCGATGCTCGCCGGAAGTCTCGCGGTCTTCGTGATCGGCGACCTCATCCTGTCGCAGGGCGAGCCGAACTGGATCGGCGCCGTCATCCTCGGCGTCATCGCGTTCGTGGTGCTGAACTTCGTGATCGCGCTGCTCGTCGAAGGTCTCCGGCAGGCCACCGACCGGCTGGTCACCTCGCTGGTGACCTCCGCGTTCGTCATCGCGCTGATCCCGCTCGTCTGGCTGCTCGAGACGGTGCTGCAGTACGGTCTCGGCACGCTGCTGAACGGCACGTTCCTCAACAGCTCGATGCGGAACGTCGTCGGCGAAGGCGGCGGTGCGCTGCACGCCATCGTCGGCACCCTCGAGATCACGGGCCTCGCGGCGCTCATCTCCATCCCGGTCGGGCTGATGACCGCGATCTACCTGGTCGAGTACGGCACCGGTCGCCTCGCCCGCGGCATCACGTTCCTCGTCGACGTCATGACCGGCATCCCGTCGATCGTGGCCGGGCTGGCGACCTACGCGTTCTTCGTCATCCTGTTCGGCGAGGGCGTGAAGATGGGCTTCGCCGGATCCGTCGCGCTGTCGATCCTGATGATCCCGGTCGTGGTGCGCTCCAGCGAGGAGATCCTGAAGCTCGTCCCCAACGAGCTGCGGGAGGCCTCGTACGCGCTCGGTGTGCCGAAATGGCTGACGATCGTGCGGATCGTGCTCCCCACCTCGGTGGCCGGCATCACCACCGGCATCATGCTCTCCATCTCGCGGGTGATCGGCGAGACGGCGCCGCTGCTGATCGTCGCCGGGTTCACGACGAGCATGAACTACAACCCGTTCGCCGAACGCATGATGAGCCTGCCGGTGTTCGTCTACAACCAGTACGTCAGCCCCGGCACCGAGGCCGAGTTCTACATCGAGCGCGCCTGGGCCGGGGCGCTCACCCTCATCCTGATCGTCGCGCTGCTGAACGTCATCGCGCGCGTCGTCTCGTACTTCTTCTCGCCGAAGCTCTCCCGCTGACGCCCGAACCCCACCGAAAGCGAAGAACGTGTCCAAGCGCATCGAAGTCCGCGATCTCGACGTCTACTACGGCAGCTTCCTGGCCGTCGAAGGCGTCTCGCTGACCATCGAACCCCGTTCCGTCACCGCGCTCATCGGCCCGTCCGGCTGCGGCAAGTCGACCTTCATCCGCACGCTGAACCGCATGCACGAGGTCATTCCGGGCGCGCGCGTCGACGGCGAGGTGCTGATCGACGGCAACAACCTGTACGGCCCCGGCGTCGACCCGGTGCTGGTGCGCCGGCAGGTCGGGATGGTGTTCCAGCGGCCCAACCCGTTCCCGACGATGTCGATCCGCGAGAACGTGCTCGCCGGCGTGAAGCTCAACAACCGCCGGATCAGCAAGCCCGACGCCGACGACCTGGTCGAGAAGTCGCTGCAGGGCGCGAACCTGTGGAACGAGGTGAAGGACCGCCTCGACAAGCCAGGCTCGGGCCTGTCGGGCGGACAGCAGCAGCGGCTCTGCATCGCGCGGGCCATCGCGGTGAAGCCCGACGTCATCCTGATGGACGAGCCGTGCTCGGCCCTCGACCCGATCTCGACCCTCGCGATCGAGGACCTCATCGAGGACCTCAAGCAGGACTACACGATCGTCATCGTCACCCACAACATGCAGCAGGCGAGCCGGGTGTCGGACAAGACGGCCTTCTTCAACATCGCCGGCACCGGCAAGCCCGGCAAGCTGATCGAGTACGACGACACCACCACGATCTTCAGCAAGCCGAGCGTGCAGGCGACCGAGGACTACGTCTCCGGCAAGTTCGGGTAGGTCACGCCGTCTCGATGACGACGACCACCTCGTCGGACGGCGTCGCCGACCCGCCCGCAGGCTCGACCGTCACGCCGATGGTGTCCCCGGCATCCATCGTGCCCGCCAGCACGATGCTGTGCGCGCCGTCGTCGCCGACATCGAACGTGCCCGCCGGGGTCGCCGCACCGGCGGCGTCCATGTACCAGAGCTCGTAGGTGCTGCCCGGCGGCAGCTGGTTCCAGCCGTCGATGATCAGCGCGGCGCGGCGCAGCTGCCCCGACCACACCGCCGTCGCGCTCCCGCCGCCCTCGACATCCACGGTCTGCCGCTGGTAGTCGTCGGCGGCCTGGATCTCGTTGATCTGCGACGCGGTGGCCATGTCGCTCTGCGCCTGCAACCCGGCGCGCACCGTGAACCCGAGCCCCACGATCAGGACGATGGATGCCGCGACGGCACCCAGCCGCACCAGCGGCGTGGTCCAGCGGCTGCGGGCCTTGCGCTCGGCGGGGGTCTCGGCACGGGTCTCTGCCGCGGGCTCGGCCGCCGAGATCGGGGGAAGCTGCGGCGTCGCCGCGACGGCGTCGAGGATCGAGGCGCGCAGCGAAGCCGGGGGCTGCTCGGGCGCCACCGACAGTCCGAGCTCGACCGCGGTATCCACCAGCTCGGTCGCCTCGGTGCGCAGCTGCTCGGAGCCGGCGAGCGCGGCCTCGAACTCGGCGCGCTCCTCGGCGCTCAGCGCGTTCAGCGCGTAGGCGCCCGATGCGTTCTGCGGGTCGCTCATGAGGTCACCCCCAGTTCATCGCGCAACCGGATCATCCCGTCGCGCAGCCGCGTCTTCACGGTGCCGATCGGCACCTTCAGCATCGCCGACACCTCACTGTGGCTGAACCCGCCGAAATACGCCAGGGTGACGGCCTGGCGCTGCAGTTCGGTCAAACGCGTCATGGCCTCCTTCACCCTCTCGCTCTCGATCTGGACTTCGACGTTCTCGGCCACCGAGTCGAACTCGGGGGCGTAATCCCGGATGCCGACCCGCACATCCCGGTCGCGGCTCGCCTGCGACGCACGGATCCGGTCGACCGCCCTGCGGTGCGTCATGGTGAGCATCCACGCGATCGCGCCGCCCTTGCCGGGTTCGTACCGGGTGGCGTTCTGCCAGATCTCGAGGAAGATCTCCTGCGTCACCTCTTCGGACTGGCTGTGGTCGCGCAGCAGACGCTTGACGAGTCCGAAGACCCGAGGCGCCGTGCGGTCGTACAGTTCGGCGAATGCGGCCCGATCGCCCTGGGCGACGCGCGTCAGCAGGTCTTCACTGGTCACGAGGGATGTGGGATCTTCCACATCGTCGTCGTGTTCGCGAGGCACAAGCTGAAGCATGTCACACCACCTTGAGGGTGTCCGGGTCATGAGTCGTTCGGAGCCTGACGCCCCCTGGTTTGCCGACCCGGGCGCCGCATCTGGGTTGCGGACGCCCGGGTCGGACAGTGTTCGGCGCGGACCGCCGGGCCGTTTGCCTACCCGAAGGTGAACGAGTACGCGGTGACCCCGGGCGGCACCGTCACCTCGATCTCGCCCGTGTCGGCGCCGTCGAGCTCGAGCAACGGGTACGAGTCCGGCGAGCCGCTCACCTCGATCGTCTGCGGCGCGCCCCCGTCGACGCGGAAGGTCACCGTCCCTTCACCGCCGAGCACCATCCTCACCTCCTGCGTGGCCGTGTACCGCAACCGGATGCCGGCGTCGCCGCGCGCGGGGGTGGCGCCCTGGAAGTCGATGGTCCATGCACCGTCGAGCGCGAAGGTGTCGCGCTCCTGCTCGGCGGGGTAGGTGAACTCGAGCGTGCCCGCCGTGTACGTCTCGTCGCCGCCGAAGTTCACTTCCTTGCCGGCGCTGAGGTACGTCTCCGGGGTGGTGGAACCGTCTTCGGGGGTGTCGTCCTCCACCGCGGTGGCGCCGGGGAGCTGGACGCCGGGGTCGGCATCCTGCAGCAGTTCGCGGATCAGCCGCTCGGTGGTGTCGTAGCCGCCCTCGCCGAACTGGATGTGGCGCACCACGCCGTCGGCGTCGATCAGGTAGCTCGCCGGCCAGTATCGATTGCGGTAGTTGGTCCAGGTCGCCAGGGAGTTGTCCAGCGCCACCGGGTAGTCGATGCCGAAGGTCCGCACCCCCTGCTCCACGTTGCGCTGCTCTTTCTCGAACGCGTACTCGGGAGAGTGGATGCCGATGACCTCCAGCCCGGCGTCGTGATAGGCGTCGTACCAGGCGGTCACATGGGGCAGGGAGCGCTGGCAGTTGATGCACGCGTAGGTCCAGAAGTCGACGAGCACCACCTTGCCCCGCAGGTCGGCCAGGTCGACGGCCTCACCGCCCGGCGTGTTCACCCACGCGGTGATGCCCTTGATCGACGGCGCCGTTCCGCAGCTCTCGAGCTCGGATCCCCCGTTGCTGCACAGGTCGAGGTCTTTGTTCTCGTCGTTCTCGAGGCCGCCGAGGTCGAGCGCCTGCTGCACCTCGTCCGACTCCGACAGGGTCTCCTGGATGCCGCTGGTGTAGTCCGGCACGAGGCGCTGCAGCAGCTGCGGCACGTTGAACACCAGTCCGACCGCAAGAGCGATCATCACCACGCCGCCGGTGATGCGGATCGCGTTCTGGCGCTTGCGGAACGCCTTGATGCGTTCGGCGATGGCGCGCCCGGCAAGCGCGAAGATCAGCAGTGGCACGGCGGCGCCGATCGCGAACGACACCGTCAGCACGACCGTGTCGATGCCGATGCGGCCGGTCGAGCCGGCGACCGTGATCGCCGCCAGCACCGGCCCGGCACAGGGCACATACACGGCGCCGAGCGCGAACCCGAGCACGAAGCCATTGCGCTCCGTGCCGACGTGCCGCTGCGGGATCAGCGAGAACGGCTTCTCGAGAAGGTGCTGGAAGCGCGGCACGATGAGCCCGACGCCGATGATGATCAGCACCACGATCCCGGCCCAGCGCAGCACATCCTGCGGCAGGTTGAGCAGCGCCAGCAGCAGCGAGCCGGCCAGCGTCACCAGCGTGAAACTCAGCACGAGGCCGGCGATGACGACGAACGGCCGCCAGCGCGAGACCGGCGTCTGCTCTCCGTCGAGACCGCGCGCGCTCTGCGCGCCCCCCGAGAAGAACACCACCGGCAGCACCGGGAGGATGCAGGGCGAGATGCCGGTGACCAGGCCACCGAGCAGACCGATGAGGACGAGCGAGATCGACATGCCCGCTTCTTCGGAGCGGGAGGCGGAGCGGGTGGGAAATCCTGCCCGACCCAACCATCTCGGCGCGGGCTCCGAAACCCCGCTCGAGACGCCCCCGCAGTCGGGGGCATCGGAGGATCTGGGCCTCCTCGTTCATTTGTCGAAAGGGATAGATCCATGCGCATCACAGCACGTCGGCCGCTCGCGGCCCTCACGATCGCCGCACTGGCGACGCTCGGGCTCGCCGCCTGCACCATGACCGAGACCCCGGCCGACCCCGAGACCTCGGCTCCCGTGGAGGAGCCCATGGTCGACCCCGCGTTCGACGACCTCGTCGGTCCGGGCTGCGAGGCCTACGCCGAGCAGGTTCCCGACGGCGGCGGTTCCATCGTCGGCATGTCGCAGGATCCGGTCGCGGTCGCCGCCAGCAACAACCCGCTCCTGACCACGCTGGTCGCCGCGGTGTCGGGACAGCTGAACCCGGACGTGAACCTGGTCGACACGCTGAACGGCTCGGAGTTCACGGTGTTCGCGCCGGTGGACGACGCGTTCGCGAAGCTCGACCCGGCCACCGTCGAGTCGCTGAAGCTGCCGGAGAACGCGGGGCTGCTCAGCTCGATCCTGACGTACCACGTGGTCCCCGGCCAGATCCTGCCGGACGCGATCGCCGGAACGCAGACGACCGTCCAGGGCGGCACCGTCGAGGTGACCGGCTCCGGTGACAGCCTGAAGGTCAACGATGCCAACGTCATCTGCGGCGGCGTCCACACTGCCAACGCCACCGTGTACCTCATCGACTCGGTGCTGATGCCCGCGATGTGACCCGGCCGCGAAGGGCGGGTACCCACCGGGTGCCCGCCCTTCGTGCTGCCCGTATCCTGACGCGCATGGGTTTCTTCGACGACCTCGCGAACGGGATCAACGGCCTCCTCCATCCGACGCAGATCCAGGACGGCGTGCGCGGGACCGCCGAGGTGGTCTCGGCGACCGGGTACTACGGCAACGCCCTGTACCAGAACTGCCGCATGGAGCTCGTGGTGGAGGCCCCCGGCATCCCGGCCACCGCCGTATCGATGACGGCGCTCGTGCACCGGCAGCATTGGCCGCACGCCGGCGCGGTGCTGCCTGCCCTGATCGAGAGGTCCGATCCGCAGGAGGTGCTGATCCTCTGGGACGAGACCGTCGACTCGCGCACCGCAGCGCGGGCGCGCGCCGAGCAGATCGCGGCCGAGCGACGCGGCGAACGGCCCAGCCCGTTGCAGCTGGCCGGGCCGGGGTTCGTCGGCAACCCGCTGGGTCTCGGCGCCGGGACGTCGGTGAAGATCGTCGGCGACGTGTCGAAGGTCACGCCGCAGCAGCGCGCGAAGCTGAAGGCGATGGGCGTCGACCTGGACGCGCTGATCGACGAAGCCGGGGAGTGATACCGAGCCGCAGAAACGCCTCTCGGCGCAAGGCCGCTCGAAGCGGCGAAAATTGGAGCCCGGGGTTTGCTGCGGCCCGGCGTCGACCAGTTTACGCGTCGCCGGCCGGGGCCTTCGTCCGCGTTCGCTGCGAGCGACGTCAGTCCAGGGTCTGGGCTCGCGACATCCGGGCGCACGCCATCAGCTCATCCGCCGTCGTGATCAGGCGCTGCGCGCGGGTGGTCAGTTCGGTCGCGCGGTCGGGGCTCACGGCATCCTGATCGTCGGCGACGCTCAGCGCACCCGCGGCAGTGACGCGGCAGAAGGCAGCGGCACGCTCGAGCGCGATCGCGAAATCGCCGTCGAAGACGCCCCTCAGGATGCGGTCGGCCAGTTCCGTGACCTCCTCCGGTCCCGCAGGCAGCGGCGTGCCCGCCACCACCGGGTCGATCGTCGAGAGCACCTCGGTGCCCCGCTGGAACAGCAGCGCGATGCCGTCGGGGTCCTGCCGGATCAGCACCCGGATCAGGTAGATGCGCCAGAGCGCCCCCGGCAGGCTGTGCGGGCTCGACCGAGCCCACAGTTCGGCGAGCGCGTCGATGCCGTGGTCGTCGGTGTAGCTGACCAGCCTGTCGACCACCTCGGGGTCGTCGCTGTCGCGTGCCCGCGCCAGCAGCGCGTGCGCGGTCTGGTGCGCCGTACGCATCAGGGCCGCCGGATCCAGCTCGCGTCCCGCGAACGCCTCGAACTCGCGTCCCCCGAATTGCGCGGGTCTGCGGAACTCGTCGGTCATGTCCTCCACGCTAGCCCGCTACTCTGGAAGCACGGGCCTGTAGCTCAGTTGGCAGAGCATCGGACTTTTAATCCGCGGGTCGTGGGTTCGAGCCCCACCGGGCCCACCCTATTCTCGCCTTGTGATTATTGGGCCGCTCGGGTGATCGGCACCACGGCTGGCTGGCTCTGCCCACCGTTTGCCCACGTTTTGCCCACAATCGCAGGATCACCAGCCTGGCTGAGCGCGTCGCCGACGGCGTCCAGGTCGTCGTCGAAGAGGTCGGCGTAGACGTCGAAGGTCATCGCTGCGGAGGCGTGGCCGAGCATCTTCTGCACCGCTTTCACGTTGGCGCCCGCCGAGATCGCGAGGCTGGCCGCGGTGTGCCGGAGGTCGTGCGGCGTAAGGCGCTCGAGATCGGGGTAGGCGTCGAGTAGTTGGGCCATGACCGGCTCGAAGCTGCGGCGACGCCAGTTGCGATTGCGAAGCGCGCCGCCGAGGGGAAGCCGTGAACACGAACTCGTCGGCTGCTTTGCCCTCGCAATGTGCGGCGAGCATCTCGAGGAGGAACGACGGGAACGGGACGCTACGGCGGCTGTGGTTCTTGGTCGTGCCGTAGACCAGCTCGCGGCCGACCTCGGTGACGGCCTGGTCGACGTTCACGCGGCGGCGGAGCCGTCCTCGTTTGCCTACTCGCGCCCGACGAGTACCTAAACGAGGACTGCCGCGGGAGCGATCGCTCCCTTGCCAACGATGTCGAGGGCAAGGGAGCTTGCTCCCGCGGCAGCCGCTCGCTACCGGTCGATGCTCGCCATGTTGGTCTCGTCGTGGCGCTCGCCGGCGGCGGGCTCGAGGGCGTCGAGCCGAGCGAGCTGATCCACGGTCAATGTGATGCCGTCTGCGGCCGTGTTCTCTTCGACTCGTGCGACGCGACGGGTGCCGGGGATCGGTGCGATGTCGTCGCCTCGGGTGAGGAGCCACGCGAGCGCCGTCTGAGCTGGCGTGGCGCCGATCTCGGCGCCGATGGCCTTGACCTCATCGACGATCGCGAGGTTGCGCTGGAAGTTCTCGCCCACGAACCGCGGGTTGGTCTTGCGCCAGTCGTCGTCGGCGAAGTCGTCGACGGTGCGGATCTGGCCCGTGAGGAGACCGTGACCGAGGGGCGAGTACGGCACAAACCCGATGCCGAGATCGCGGATCAACGGCAGGATCTCGTCCTCGACGTCTCGTGTCCACAGCGAGTACTCGGTCTGGAGCGCGGAGACCGGCTGAACAGCGTGCGCTCGGCGGATGGTTTCGGGGCTCGCTTCCGAGAGTCCGAAGTGGAGCACCTTCCCTTCGGCGATGAGATCCCGAACGGCGCCGGCGGTCTCCTCGATGGGCGTGCCCCGGTCGACGCGATGCTGGTAGTAGAGGTCGATGTGGTCGGTGCCGAGCCGCTTGAGCGAGCCTTCGACAGCGGTTTTGATGTTGGCCGCATCGCTGTCGACGACACGGGGTCCGCCACCGGAGTGGGAGACGAGCCCGAACTTGGTGGCTATCACGACGTCGTCGCGGCGTCCGGCGATGGCGCGTCCAACGATCTCCTCGCTGAGGAACGGGCCGTAGATTTCGGCGGTATCGATGTGGGTGACGCCGAGCTCAAGCGCCCGATGGATGGTGCGGATCGATTCCGCGTCGTCGAGGGCGCCTTCGCTGGTGTACGTGCCGGCCATCGTCATGGCGCCGAGTCCGATGCGGGAGACGTCGAGGCCTCCGAGTGAGATGTGCTTCATGCGACCAGTCAAGGTCGGCGGTACGAGCGGAGGGAGTCCCGGTTGTTCCGGTTAATGCCCGTACCTCCTTTTACGCAGATGGCTGACGTACATTCGGCTCGTGGACACACCCAGCGATCTGCGCGAGTTCCTCACGACGCGTCGCGCACGGCTCACCCCGGCGCAGGCCGGACTGCCTGATTTCGGCGGACGCCGGCGAGTCACCGGGCTGCGCCGCGAAGAGGTCGCCCTGCTGGCCGGCATGAGCGTCGAGTACTACGTCCGCCTCGAGCGAGGAAACGCGAAGGGAGTCTCCGAAGCGGTGCTCGAGGGCGTCAGCCGCGCCCTGCAACTCGACGACGCCGAACGCTCACACCTTTACGACCTGGTGCGATCCGCCAACGAAGGGCTCCACCCTCAGCGTCGCCGCGGCCCCGCGAGAACCCAGCAAGTCGCCCCCGCACTGCAGCAGTTGCTCGACTCCATGCACGATGTCCCTGCCCTCGTTCAGAACGGGCGACTCGACGTGCTCGCGATCAACGCGCTCGGGGCAGCCGTGTTCTCAGAGCTGTACGTCCAGCCCCAGAGGCCCGTCAATTTCGCGCGCTTCGTCTTTCTCGATCCGCGCGCAGCGTCGTTCTATCGCGACTGGGACGATGGCGCGGAGCAGACCGTTGCACTGCTGAGAGCAGAGGCCGGGCGCTCGCCTCACGACCGAATCCTCAGCGACCTGGTCGGTGAGCTCTCGACTCGCAGCGACATCTTCCGCTCGCTCTGGGCGTCGCACGATGTTCGCGAACACCGCACCGGCGTCAAGAACATGACCCACCCAGAGGTCGGAGATCTCGACCTGAGCTTCGAAGCGATGGATCTCTCTTCCCATCCGGGTCTCGCCTTGATTGCTTTCAGTGCGCTACCCGGCAGCAAGACCGCTGACGGACTTCGACTGCTCGCGAGTTGGACGGTCAGCAATTCGGTCTAGCTGGGAATCTTCGCGATTTGTACACGTTGTACTTGATGTACAAATCAATGTAGGGGATGCTGAATTCATGACGACGTACTCCGCCTCGCAAGCGCGCGCGAACATCAAGGACATCCTCGATGCGTCGCAGAGCGGTCGTGCCGTCAGCGTCGAACGCGACTCGCGTACATCGGCTGTCGTGGACGGCGAGCGTCTTCGCAAGCACTTCGCATCTACCGTTTCCGCAAAGCCGGAAGCCGTGATGGATGACGGAGCCTGGGTGATGACCATCCCCGGCCTGCCCATCGCCGTCGAGGCAACCCTCTACGAAGAGGCGATCACCGAACTCGTCAACGCACTTCAGGAGTACGCCGAGGACTGGCACGGCCGACTCGGCCAGGCTCCGAACCACGCCGGTAATTGGGGTCTCGTCCAGCTCGTCGAACTCTCCAGCGAAGAGCAGTTGAAGCGCTGGGTCACCGGGCACATTGAGTAAGCACCCCGCACCCGACCGGGAGCGGCACGACGATTTCTGCGTCTTCGAGAAGTGGGAGATCGTCCACGGCTCTACGGGCAAGCCGGTGACGCACCATCGCACCTACGAACTCGTGATCCCCTCGGGCGAGATCCTGCGCACTCGGATCTCTAAGCCGGTCGACCGCACCACCTATTCGGCGTCGATGTGGTCCGCCATCCTTCGCGATCAGCTCAAGGTCACGAACGACGAGTTCTGGGACTGCGTGCAAAACAAGGTGCTGCCGGATCGCGGCGGCTCGGTTCCCGAGTCGAACCCGAAGGCGCTCCCCCTCCATCTGCTGAACGAACTGATCGAGCGGGTCGGCCTGACCCCGGATGACGCGATCAAGCTCACGCTCGAGGAAGCGCTGCAGCGGATGAACGATTACTGGACTGGGGTCGCTGAGAGCGACGAGCGTCGCGCGCGTCAATTCGAGGCGATCGACGAACTCGCACAGATCCCCATTGACCCGGATGCGAGCAAAGCCGACTAACCGCCGTGCCCACAATTTGCCCACACTTGAAAGCAGACTCCGTGATTCAACGAGGTTTCACTTCATCGAACAACGCCGTAAAACACAGGGAAGTCGGACCGGACTGACCCAGCCCCAGCATCCCGGTTCGGACTTCTAATCCGCGGGTCGTGGGTTCGAGCCCCACCGGGCCCACCCGCATCTCCGCGTCCTAACGGTCGAGCTGCAGTCGGCGCCACGACCAGGCGACGAGCAGCACGAAGCCCGCACCGAACGGGATCAGCACAGCCAGCTGGATCGGACTGACGGCGGCTCCGAGCGACACCGCCCACAGGGCGGGGGCGGCCAGCGGCATCCAGCCTCCGAGTCCCGCGAGCACCGACACCTGGGCGACGACGACGAGACCGATCGCGACGCTGACGCCCCCGAGCACCGAACGGCTGAGAGTCGCAGCCCACGCGACGGGCAGCGTGATCGCGGCGGACATGATGCCGAGCGCCGCCTGCCGCGCCAGCATCAGAAGGGTGTCGCCGTCGATCGGACCGAGCCCGGCGACCAGGCCCACCAGACTGAGCACGATGGCGAGCAGCACGCTCATCGCCGTGACCCAGATCACGTAGACGATCAGCTTCGCGAGCGCGATGGTGGACCGTCGGACAGGCAGCGCGAACAGGCCGGTGATGGTGCCGTCGCCGAACTCCCGTCCGGACATCCACGCCAGTACGACGGCGAATCCGCCGAGACCACCGGCGCCGGTGACCTGAGCGGCCCCGAGCAGGAAGCCCTGCCAGTCGCCCGTGGCGACCGGTCCGAGTTTGGCGAGCAGCTGCGGGTCGGTGGTCGTGGCCGCGGCGAGCAGCATCGAGCCGCTGATGAGGGAGATCCCGATCACGATCGCTGCAGACCCGACCCGCCCCACGGTGGAACCGACGAGCTTCACGACCTCGGCCCAGATCGCCGCCCTCATCGGCCTGCCCTCTCGTCGTCGATCCGTACCGCATCGAAGAAGGCGCGTTCGATCTCGGGGGTGTCGGGGGCGAGCTCGCCGATCAGCCGTCCGGCGTTCATCACCACGATGCGGTCGGCGATGCGAGCCACCTCGTCCAGGTGGTGACTGCTCACCAGGATCGCCGCGCCGTCGCCTGCCCTGCGAAGTAGACCCTCCCTGAGCCGGATCACCCCGGCCGGGTCGAGGGCGTTGGTGGGTTCGTCGAGCACGATGACGCTCGGATCGTGTTGCAGCGCCGCGGCGATCCCCACCCGCTGCTTGTTGCCGAGGGAGAGGGCGCGCACCCGGCGGGCGGCATACGGTTCGAGCGCCATCTCGGCGATGATGCGCGCGACCGCGGCGTCGACGTCGGCGACGCCTCGGAGCCGGGCACTCAGCTGCAGATTCCGGGTGGCCGTCAGTTCGGGATAGGTGAGCGGGTACTCGACCAGGTGCCCCACCCGCGCCCACTCCGCATCCGGGGCGGACTCGAGGGGGTGACCCGCGAGCCGCACGTGCCCGCGGTCGGGGCGCAGCATCCCGAGCAGCACTCTCATCAACGTCGACTTGCCGGCGCCGTTGAGGCCGACCAGCGCGACGATCTGACCGGCGGGAAGTTCCAGATCGATGTCGAACACGCCCGCGCCGTTGGCGAATGTGCGGGTGGCGTTGCGTGCTGTCAGGGTCATGCCGGTTGTCCTTTCAGGACACGGAGCGCGGTATCGATGGCCGTGCCGAGGTCGGGGTCGTCTCCGTCGGCCCACTCCAGAAGCGCAGCGCTCAGGGCGCCCATGACCGCAGCGGCGGCGACCCGCGCGTCCGTCCTCGAGACGCCTCGCGTTTCGAGAGCGCCGGCGATGGCCTCTTCGGTGGCGGCGTTGTTGCGCGCGATGGCACCCCGCAGCGATGGGGTGCGGGAGACGATCCGGAGGCGATCACGCACGTCCGCGCTCGCCGGCGGCGGGACCGCCCGCCACCCGTCGGCGATCGCGCCGATTGCCGCAGCCACGGGGGACAGCCGCGGCGGTTGGCGGGCGATCGCCTGGGCGATCAGCGGGTCGTACGGGTCGTCGACGAGCACCGCGTCCTTCGATCGGAAGTGCCGGAAGAACGTCATCTCCGTCACGCCCGCGCGTGCCGCGATCATGGCCGCGGTGGTGGCGTCGTAGCCCTTTTCAGAGAACAGCTCGAGCGCGGCGCGGAGCAGTGCCATGCGCGTGCGCTCTGCTTTGGTCACGGAAGAATGTTAGTCGCTAACATTCTTGGATCACAAGTCCTTCGAGAACCGCTCCCGTTGTCCCTCGTCGATGAACGCGACCCACTCCCATCCGGGCAGCGGGCTCAGGATGCGGGGGTCGCCCGCATCGCGCCCGTTACGCAGCGCCTCCACATACGCCCGGTCCCGTGCGATCCGCTCCCGAACGTCGCTCCCGGCGGAGCCGTGCCCCGGCACGACCACATCGACCTGCGACGCGATCCCCTCGAACAGGTCGAGGGCCCCGAGGTAGTCGTCGATCGGGTCGTCGGCGTCGCCGTCGAGCATCGGGACGAGCACGTCCGAGAGCATGTCGCCGGCGACGAGCACCCGGCGGTCCGGGATGAGCAGCGCCGCATGCCCGATCGCGTGAGCGCGGTGCTCGAGGAGCCGGGCGGTGGGCCCGCTCCACCGCAGTTCGGTCGCGCCAGCGGGGAGTGAGCTGAGCTGCCCGAACGACTCCAGCGGCAGCTGCCCGGCCACCTCCTCCGGCAGCACCCCGGCGAGCTGATCCCGCCAGTCGTCCTGCGCGAGGAAGTCCCGCATCCACGTCGCCGCCGCAGCGATCGCGTAGTGCGGGGCGTCCCCCAGCGCGGGGTGCCACAGGGCGTGGTCCCAGTCGGGGTGCGTGGAGAAGCCGGCCACGACATCCTGACCCATCGCCCGGATGTCGTCGGCGAGGCCCGCCAGCTCTGACTCGGTGAGCCCCGGGTCGACCACGAGCACGCCGTCGCGGCCCCGCACCACCACCCCGTTGGTGGCGATGCACTCGGCCTGGTGCACGAACACCCCGTCGGCGATCTCGGTGAGCATCAGCGCTCCTCTCCGTCCCCGACGATAGTGAATGTGCGCCATGCAACATTTGATTAACGCAACAGATGCGTGTCAGGGTGGGACGTATGCCCGAATCCGACCCCATGCGCACCTCGCCCGACGGTCAAGGAAGCCCGTCGGGCGAGGGTCGAACTCCGGGTGCCGTGGTGTCGCCCGGAACCGCCGGATCGTGGATCGTCGAAGGCCGCAACGGTTTCCGGTTGAGCTGCGACACCAGCCTCGACGCCGAGCTGCACGGCATGGAGCACCTGCGTGGAACCGGCGGGGGCGAACTGATCGTCCGCGACCGCCGCAAACGCTTCGTCCGCCGGTTGATCATCCCGGCACCCGACACGGGGACGCCGCCATGCTGACCCTGGCGGCCAACGCAGCCGCGATCATCCGACGGCTCACACGGCGGGTCGAGTCGGATGCCGCGGGGCTCCGCATCGTGCCCGCATCGCGGGATGACGCTCTCGCCTTCGAACTGGCGGTCGTGCCGCGCCCGGGCGAGACGGTGCTCGAGAGCGATGGGGCGCGCGTGTTCCTCGACCGGGAGACGGCGGAGCAGACCCGCGACCTCGAGCTCTACGCGTTCGCCGAGAACGGCACGGTGCATCTCGCGATGCGCCCGCACACCTGACCTCCCGGCCTCAGATCCCGAGAACGATCAGATCCTCCGGGAGTGGCTCCCCCGCGGCCGCCGCGAACAGCGCGAAGGCGCGGCCCACCGCCTGTCGATCCTCGGGTGCGAGCTGGGCGAGGATCTCTGCGATCTCGCGTCGGCGGCGTTCGGTCACGTGGGCCACCAGCTGATCCCCGTGCGGGGTCAGATGGATGAGGATCTCCCGCCGGCTGTCGGGGCTGTGCTCGCGGCGCACCCAGCCGCCCTTCTCCATGCGATCGATGGAACGACTGAACGTCGAGGGGACGGCTCCGACCCGCTGAGCGAGGGCGCCCATCCGCATCGGGCCGCTGCCGGCCAGCACGACCATCACGCGGAACTGCGGCAGGGTGACCATCTCCAGCGCCTCGGCGACCGACCGGGCCACAACGCCGAGGAGGGCTCGCGAGGTGGTGACCGTCGCCTCCCGCGGGTCATTCGAGAGGGCGATGGCGATCTGCGCGGTGTCGAGGGGATTCGCCTCCCAGGCGGATTCATGCATTCTGCAAGTGTTGCACGATCTTCGCCACCTCACTCATGCACGATGCAACTGTTGTTCTTTGCATGTATCATGCGAGCATGACATCCCGTGTCGACTCGTGGATCGCCCGTGCCCTCGGCAACGCGCGCCTGATGCGGGTCCCGATCGGCCTGTACCGCGTCGGTCTCGGGTTCGTCTTCGGGCGACGGCTGGTCATGATCGAGCACCTGGGCCGGTCGTCGGGGCAACGGAGGTTCGTGGTCGTCGAGTGCGTGGAGCGGTTCGGCGATGTGGTCCGGGTCGCGTCAGGATTCGGGCGGCGTGCGCAGTGGTACCGCAACCTCGCCGCCAACGGGGTCGCCTACCTCAGCATCGGATTCCGGCGCCGGATCCCGGCGACTCCACGGCTGCTGACGCAGGCCGAGTCGGACCTGCACCTGCAGGAGTACGCCGAGCGACATCCTGTCGCGTGGAGGCACCTCGAGAACGCGATGCGGCTCGCCGCGGGCGGAGATCCCGAGATCCTGCTCGTCGACTTCACCTGCTGAGCCGCCCGAAGTCGCTAGAGCTTCCGCCTCTCGCGGTGCGGCCGCCCCTCGCCGTCCAGAACCTGGCGATGCGCTCCGACAGCGCAACGCCCTGCGCGTGACCGGCGCGCGCGGCCGCGGGCCGCCTCGACACGTCCATCATGTCGTCGCCGAACGCGGCGAGCGCTGCCGCATCGGGGAACACCGTCTCGACGACGCTGCCCGCCGCGCGCAGCGCATCGACCTGGCCGGCGAGGTGGGTGCCCCACTCGACGGGATGCAGCGACCGGCCGCCGAGCGGCGACAGCACCAGCACCCGGTCGTGGCCGGCGGCGAGGTCGGCGTTGTCCGAGTTCGCGCGGTAGCCGCCGTCGATGTAGGCCCGGTCGCCGATCGTGAACGCGGGGCCACCGGAGGTGCTCGCCGCGACCGCGTCGACGAGGGTGACCCCGCTGGTCGCGTCGAGGTCCACGGGCTCGCCGCTCTCGGCATCCACCGCGGTGATCAGGATGCGGCGCTCGGGCCAGACGGCGCCCGGCAGTCTCGCCGCGACCGTCTGACGCCAGCGCTGCGACCACTCGGGCCCGACCGCCGCGATCGCGAAGGCGCCGACACGGCGACGGAAGTCGGCGATGCCGCTCGACGCGGCGATCAGGCTACGCAGCCGCTCGATCGGGTCGGCAGCGGGCCGGGATGCCGCTCCCCCGGCACGCGAAGGGACAGCGACCTGCGTCGACGCCATCAGCTCGTCGAGCGGAGCGAGCCCGAGCTGGGCCGCCGCCGTCGCGCCGGCCGACGTGCCGACGATCAGGTCGGCGCCGGTGACATCGAGCCCGGCCTCGGCGAGCCCGGCGAGCACGCCGATCAGCCACGCGTTGCCGCAGGATCCGCCACCGCCGAGGACGAGGGCGCGAGAAGGAGAACCGTTCAAAGGGAGTGCCTTTCAGAGGAAAGGGCGCCCCCGGCGGTCAGAGCTGCAGCAGTCGAAGGGAGGCACCCGTGACATTGGACATTGCAGGCACCTCCTTCCGATCGGACCTGTTCAGCGTATCGCTAGCGGTCTGCGCGTACTCAACTCAGACTGAGGAAGAGCTTCTCCAGTTCGGCAGCATCCATGTCGTCGTGATCGCCATCGGTCAGGCAGTCGCGCATCGCGTTGGCGGTGATGGCGAATCCGGCCCGATCGAGCGCCTTGGAGACGGCGGCAAGTTGCGTGAGCACCTGCCGGCAGTCGGCGTCCTGACCGATGGAGGCGATGAGGGCATGGAGCTGGCCGTCGGCCCGCTTCAGCCGGTTGACGATGGCGGTCATCGCCACCGTGTCGTGGGCGCCGGTGGTCATCGGGGTTCCTTTCGTCGCCAGGCGATCATGCCACCTCGGACGGTGACAGCGTCGTGGTCGTGGTCGCGCAGGCGCCGCGCCGCCACCGCGGAACGCACCCCCGAGTGGCAGATCGTGACGATCTGCGTCCCGTGTCGCAGTTCATGAAGCGACCGCTCGAGCCGGTCGAGCGGGATGTGCGTCGCACCGGCGACGTGGTCGGCATTCCACTCCTTCGCCGAGCGGACGTCGACGAGCTGCGCCCCGCCTGCGATCAGCTGCCGCGCCTGGTCGACGGAGACGCTGCGGCGCCGGAGCCAGCTCATCGCGCCGGCTCCGCGGGAAGCCCGGCCTGCAGCCACGCGGAGGTACCACCCTCGACGTTGACCGCGTCGAAGCCGCGCGCCTGCAGGATCTCGACGGCTCGTGCGCTGCGCCCGCCGGACTGGCAGATCACGTAGACCGGCTGATCGGCTCGGAGGCCCGCTACCGCGGGGATCTCGGCGAGCGGCACGTTGACGGCGCCGACCGCGTGGGAGGGAGCGAATTCGAACGGTTCGCGGACGTCGATCAACTGGGGTGAGTCGAGAGCCGCGAGCTCTCGAACGGAGGTGCTCTTCATAGGACGACTATACCCCCTGGGGTATGAGAGATGCATGGCCGGCGACCCAGGTGAGGTAGCCGCCGTCGAGATTGCGGACGTCACGTCCCCGCTGGGCGAGGATGCGTGCCGCGGTGTGCCCGCGCTGGCCGACCTGGCAGGTGACGACGATCGGCGCCTCGCCGAGGTCGTCGATCCGAGTACGAAGGTCGTCGATCGGGATGTTGCGTGCGCCGGGGATGTGGCCGCGCTGGAACTCGGCGGGGGTGCGCACATCGATCACCTGTGCGCCGCGCTTCAGTTCGGCGTCGAGCTCATGCCATTGGACGGTCCGTTCCTGACCGGAGGCGACATTCTCCGCCACGTACCCGAGCAGGTTGACGGCATCCTTGGCAGATCCGAATTGCGGGGCGTATGCGAGCTCCAGCTCGTCGAGGGCGCTCGCCGTCATGCCCGCGCTCATCGCGACCGCGATCACATCGATCCGTTTGTCGACACCCTCGCCCCCCACGATCTGGGCGCCGAGGATGCGGTCGTCGGCGGGATCCACGAGGAGTTTCATCGACATGCGCTCCGCGCCGGGGAAGTAGCCCGCATGCGATCCGGGATGCGTGTGGACGATGCGGTGCGGACGACCTGCCGCCCGGAGGCGCTCCTCGCTCCACCCGACCATGGCGGCGGTGAGACCGAACACGTCGATGATCGCGGTGCCCAGGGCCGGGCGGGCAGGCACACCGATACCGGCGATGTCGTCGGCAGCCCGCCGGCCGTGCCGGTTCGCGAGCCCCGCCATCGTGACGAGCGTCGGACGCGCGTCCACGGCATCGGTCTTTTCGGCGGCGTCGCCGACCGCCCAGATGCCGGGCACGCTGGTGCGCTGATACTCGTCGACAGCGATCCCGCCGGCTGGACCCAGCTCGATGCCGGCGGCCGCCGCGAGTCCCGTGTCCGGACGCACCCCGATGGCCTCGATCACGAGGGCGGCCGGCACGATCTCGCCGTCATCGAGGACGACACGATCGGGACCCGCCGACACGACCTCCCTCCCCACCCGCAGCTCGATCCCGTGCTCGCGGAGCTCATCGACCACAGGGGCTGCCATCTCGGGGTCGAGGGGCGCAAGCGGCCGAGTCCCTCGCTGCACCAGCGTCACCGAGAGTCCCCGGCGCCGGAGATTCTCCGCGGCCTCGAGTCCGATGAAGCCACCGCCGATGACGACCACCGGGGCGCCGGATGGCCGATCGGCGAGGCGGCTCATCACCGCATCGACGTCGGCGACGGTGTGCAGCGTGTGCCTCGCCACACCCGCGCTCGCCGCCCCTGCGCGCGGGGCGGCGCCGGGCGCGAGGATCAGCGCGTCGTATCGTTCCCAGGCCTCGGAGCCCGTGCGCAGATCGTGAACACGGACACGCCGGCGACCGGCATCGATCTCGCGGACCTCGTGCCGGACGCGGACATCGAGGGCGAATCGGCGCCCAAGGCCTTCGGGCGTCTGCAGCAGCAGATCCTCCCGGCGGTCGATCACGCCGCCCACGTAGTACGGCAGCCCGCAGTTCGCGAACGACACGTGCTCGCCGCGCTCGAACACGATGATGTGCGCCGACTCATCCAGCCGACGCAGACGGGTCGCGGCCGACATTCCGCCGGCCACTCCACCCACGATCAGCACTCGTTTGGTCATGCATCCGTTATACCCCAGGGGGTATAACGGATGCTGAGTGCCGACCCTCCGTACTACGCGGTCTGCTCCTCGCGGTGCGGCAGCTTCCAGTTCGGGCGGACGAAGTGGCAGGTGTACCCGTTCGGGTACTTCTCCAGGTAGTCCTGGTGCTCCTCCTCCGCCTCCCAGAAGTCGCCGGCCGGCTCGACCTCGGTGACGACCTTCCCCGGCCAGAGCCCGGAGGCATCCACGTCGGCGATCGTGTCGAGCGCGACCTGCTTCTGCGCGTCGGAAAGGAAGAAGATCGCCGAGCGGTAGCTGCGGCCGATGTCGTTGCCCTGACGGTCGCGGGTCGACGGGTCGTGGATCTGGAAGAAGAACTCCAGGATGTCGCGGTAGCTGATCACGGACGGATCGAACACGATCTCCACCGCCTCGGCGTGGTCGCCGTGGTTGCGGTAGGTCGCGTTCGGGGTGCGGTCGTCACCCGAGTACCCGACGCGCGTGGAGATCACCCCCGGTCGGCGCCGCAGCAGCTGCTGGGCGCCCCAGAAGCATCCACCTGCCAGGATCGCGGTCTCGGTCGTCATCTCTAGGCCTCCTTCGTGTCGAACAGGGGCAGGTAGGCACCGTAGCCCTGCTCCTCGAGCTGCGCCACCGGCACGAACCGGAGCGCGGCGGAATTGATGCAGTAGCGCATGCCGCCGTCGGCGACAGGACCGTCGTCGAACAGGTGACCCAGGTGGCTGTCGCCGTTGGCGGAACGCACCTCGGTGCGGGTCATCCAGAACGAACGGTCCTCCCGCTCGACCACGTGAGCCTTCTCGAGGGGGCGGGTGAAGCTCGGCCATCCGGATCCGGAGTCGAACTTGTCGGTCGACGAGAACAGCGGCTCGCCGGACACGACGTCCACGTAGATGCCGTCCTCGTGGTTGTCCCAGAACTCGTTGCGGAACGCCGGCTCGGTGGCGTCGTTCTGGGTGACCGCGTACTGGTCGGGGGTGAGCTTCGCGATCGCCGCCTCGTCCTTGCGGTACCGGGTGGTGGTCATGGTCTGTGCTCCTTCGGTGGGTCGCTGGCTGCGGCCCTCACCCCATAGAACAGCGGCCTCCGGGGAAAAGTTCCCGGAGGCCGTCAACCCGGTTCGCGACCTCGCGCGTCGAGGTGATGACGCAGCACACCGGACTTCTCCCACGAAAGGCACCCCTCATGACCGCCATCTCCCCGGCTCCCGCCGGACCCCGCAAGCTCCTCATCGCGCTGATCGTCACGGGCGCGACCCTCCTTCTCACCATCGTCGCCATCGCGGCGCTGATCGTCGGCCAGGCCACCGCGTCTGCCGCTCCGATCTCGTCGGAGGATCAGGCCCCCTCCGCCGAGCAGCCTCAGACCCCGGCCGAGACCCCGGCCGAACCCGCCGGCGTGCCGGTGCAGCAGCAGCCGGTCTCGAACGGCGGCGGCGCTCCCGCCCCGGCCCCCGCGCCGGCGACCGACACCTCGCTGCGATTCGTCAGCTTCGGAGCCGACCTGAACGTCTACTGCGACCCGAACGCCGATGAGAAGGCGCAGCCGCAGATCTCCTGGTCGGCCGCCAACGCGACCGCGGTCTACTGGACTCCGAGCAACCAGGATGCCACCGCCGACAACGGCTACCAGGTCGGCACCAGCGGCAACCAGAACGACATGTCCGCCTCGAAAGGCCCCGGAGAGCGGTACGAGTTCCCCTGCAACCACCGCCAGACCTTCGACACCACCATCACCATCTACGGTTCCAACGGCCAGAAGGTCAGCAAGCACGTCACCTTCACCGACCGGAACTGGGGCGTCGACCTCGGGGGCGACGACGACGAGTGACCCTCGCGGATGCGGGGCCGTGCAACACGCGCGGCCCCGTTCTGCCGCGCCCGGGCAAAAGGTCTAGACTCCCCTCTCGTGTCATTGAAGTGGGTCGGGAAGCCGCGCGAGAAGCTGCTGCGCCGTCTGGTCTTCTCGGCGACGGAGCGCTGCGAGTGCGGTGCCGGTCTCGCCTACGACAGTCGCGCCGGTCAGCCGATCTGGGATTGCAGCGCGATCCTGCTCGGTGATGCCCTCCTCGCCCACGGCGAGCGCGGGGTCGCCGACCACCGCATCCCGTGCGCGTACTACGACGTGGTCTCCGAGCGCAGTCGCGCCGCGGACGGCGCCACCACCCGCCCCTCCGCCGCGTAGACCCGGCGACTCAGAGCCGCTGCTGGAAGCGCAGCGCGTTGCCCGCCGGGTCGCGGAACGCGCAGTCGCGCACACCCCAGAACTGATCCATCGGCTCCTGCAGCACCTCGGCCCCGGCTGCCCGCAGCTTCTCGAAGGTGGCATCGCAGTCGTCGGTGGCGAACAGGATGCGGCCGAGGACGCCCTTGGCGAGCAGGTCTCCCAGCACCTCCTTGTCGCCCGGCGCCCCGGCGCCGACCGATTCGAGCACGACGCTGAGGTCGGGCTGCGCGGGGTTGGTCAGGGTGATCCAGTGCATCCCCTCGAGCTCGACGTCTTGCTGTACCTCGTACCCGAGAGTGTCGCGGTAGAAGCCGAGCGCGGCGTCGACGTCGTCGATGGGGATGAACGTGGATGCGACGGTGATCGTGGTCATGCGGCCAGGCTACGCAGACGGTGCGGCCCTGTGCTTCTCAGTTCCTGATCGGTCTGGTCTGGATCTTCGCGAAATAGCTGGGCACGTCGGCGAAGCCGCTGTGATCCCGTGCCCGGTACGCGCTGGGGGTCTCGCCGACGAGCTCGGTGAATCGCGCGCTGAACGAGCCGAGCGAGGTACAGCCGACGGCGATGCACACGTCGGTGACGCTCAGCTCCCCGCGCCGCAGCAGCTCTTTGGCGCGCTCGATGCGCCGGGTCATCAGGTGGCTGTACGGGGTCTCGCCGTACGCCTCCCGGAACAGCCGCGAGAAGTGCCCCGCCGACATGTGGGCCCCTGCGGCGAGCGCCGGCACGTCGAGGGGCTCCGCGAAGTCGCGGTCCATGCGGTCGCGGGCCCGGCGCAACAGCACCAGATCCTCGCGTCTCATGCCGTCAGGTTAAACCGTCCCGCACTCCCCGCAGAACCAGGTCGGGTCATCCTCGATGGAGTGGAAGTCCAGTGGCTCGTGGCAGGCGTCGCAGCGGGGCCAGGTGAACTCATGGTCGTGCGCGGCGTCCAGCACGTGCGCGCTGCGGCTCTGCGGCGTGCGGTCGTGTGTGTCGGACATGCTCGGACGGTACGCCCGCGCATCCGGCGCGGGCAGTCCCGCGTTCGGGCGACCCTCGGGCGGGGGGCTAGTCGGGGGGCGCGAGCAGAGCGACGGGGTCGACGCCCATGCGCCCGGCGAGACGCTCGAGCGAGCGCAGCGTGAGGTTGCGTTCTCCGCGCTCGACACCGCCCATGTAGGTGCGATGCACGCCGAGCTCGTCCGCCAGTTCTTCCTGGCTCATCCCCTTGCGCATGCGATAGGCCCGGATGTTGGCGCCGGCGATGCGCTGCAAGTCACCTTCCACAGGTCAACGATTTCGAAATGATACTTGAAAGTCTACATACCGATGAGTATTCTTCTGATGAGGGGTCCCTGGCGCTCGCACCCCGCGCGCCGGGGGTCCCTCGACGACCATCCCTTCCCCTCCTCGCGCGGAGCCGGGTTCCTCCCACGTCACCGACAGATGTCGCTGTCCGGACCTAGCCTTCAGCAACCGATCGAGGAGGCAGCCGCATGCACCAACCGGATTCCACACCGTGCCCGCCGTGGTGCGTCGCCGATCACGCCGCCGAAGACGGGCGAGGGCGGCGCAGGCACCGCGGGGCGACGGTGACGGTGCCCGGGATCGCGCTTCGTTCGGCACCACCCCACGACGTCCACGGCGTCGAGCTGTTGATCGAATTGCATGCCGAACACGGCGACCCGGTAGTCGCGGTGTACATCGGCGACGGCGAAGACGGCATCGACATCACCACCGAGACAGCCGCGCGCGTCGTCAGGCGGCTGATCGAGACCCTGCACACCGCCGGCGCGGCCCCGATCTGACTCCGGTCAGCCGACCGTTGCGCCGAACAGCAGCCCGAGGCAGTAGGTCACGGCGGCCGCGCCGAAACCGATCGCGAGCTGACGCAGCGCACGCTTGAGAGGGGAGGCACCCGACAACACGCCGACGACGGCCCCTGTGCCCATCAGCGCGAGCCCGACCGCCGCCGCCGCGATCACGACGGCCGGGAAGCCGGACGCCCCGAAGATGTACGGCAGCACGGGGATGAGCGCGCCCGACGCGAAGAACAGGAAGCTCGACAGGGCCGCACCCCACGCGGACCCCAGGGCCTCCGGCGGCTCGGCGCCGCCTGCCTGCGGATCCTCGCTGTCGAGGTGCAGGGTGGCGAGCACGTTCGCCGCCTGCGCGGCAGCGTCCGCCTCCGTCATGCCCCGTGCGCGGTACACCAGCGCGAGCTCGTTCGCGTCCACATCGAGGTGGGCCAGCGCCGAGTGCGATGCCGGGTCGGGCCGGGATGCCTCGAGCAGCTCGCGCTGGGAACGCACCGAGACGTACTCCCCCGCACCCATCGACAACGCGCCGGCCAGCAGGCCGGCAATACCGGTGAACAGCACCGTCAGCGGCGGCACGCCGGTCGCCCCGATCCCGAGCACCAGGGCCAGGTTGCTGACGAGGCCGTCGTTGGCCCCGAACACCGCGGCCCGGAAGCTGCCGGCCGCGCGCGTGCGGCCGCGCGCCGCGAGTCCGCGCACCACCTCGCCGTGGATCCGCTCGTCGGCCGCCATCCGGTCGGTGGCGTCGTCATCGTCGTCGTACGGCGAGCGCGCCTCCGCCCGCTGCGCCAGGGCGAGCACGAACAGGCTGCCGAAATGCCGGGCCAGGAACACCAGCAGCCGGGTCCGCAGGTCGGTGCGGGGGCTGCCGGCGTCGTCGCCGAGCAGCGCGAGCCAGTGGGCTTCGTGCCGCCCCTCGGCCTCCGCGAGACCGAGCAGGATCGTCCGCTCCTCCCCGGTCTTGCGTTCGGCGAGCTCGCGGTAGACGGCCGCCTCCGCGCGTTCGTCGGCGAGGTACTTCCGCCAGCGGCGCAGGTCGGCGCGACGGCTCATGGTGCGCTGTACCGCAGGCCCCACGACCCCTCCCACGTGCGGTCGGGCTCCAGCCAGATCAGTCCCTGACCGGAGTTCAGCGCGTCGGGCGGCGCGGTCATCGGCTCGATCGCGACAGCGGTCACGAGCTCGGCACCGCGGGGGTACCGCGGAGTGGTGAAGACCTGGAGGTAGCCCCAGTCGAGGTCCTGCCAGACGGTCGTCCGGGAGCCGTCGGGGGCGGTGAGCCACGCGGTGTCGCCGCGTCCGCCCGCCGGATCGGCGTGGGCCAGCGAGCCGTACGCGGTGTCGAGCGACAGCTCCCCCACGGGCCGGGGAGCGCGCAGGTCGACCTCGGGCGTCACCGGCGATTCCGCCGTCGGGTTCAGCCGGTCGTCGACCTCGAAGTAGGTGGCGGCGGGCGCGGTCAGGGTGACCGTCTCGGTGGGCACGTCGCCGACACGCACGAAGGGATGCGTTCCCGTCGCCCACGGCGCCGGGCGCGACGAGCGGTTGCGGGCGCCATGTGTGACGGTGATGCCATCCGGCTGAAGCGCGAACCGCACCCAGGTGTCGAGGGCGAAGGGCCAGCCGTGCTGGGGGGCGATGAACGCGCCCAGCGTCACGGCATCCGGGGTCTGATCGAGCACGGCGTGGTCGGTGAACTGCAGCAGGCCGTGGAGTGCCCCGCCGCGGTCGGGCTCGGTGATGTCGAGCTGCTGCGCGGCCCCATCCAGGGTCCAGCGCGCGTCACGCACGCGGTTGGGCCAGGGAGCCAGCGAGATGCCGCTGCAGAACGGGGGCAGACCGTCGCCCTCGGCGGGCTCGGTGAGGTGCACGCCGCCGACGGTCAGCGAGCGCAGGCGGGCCGCGACGGTGCCGATCTCGGCACGGACATCGCCGAGGACGAGGGGGATGTGCACGGGTGCCAGCCTAGAGCGCGGGCGCGTACCGCACGCCCCAGGACGCCTGCCATTCGGCGCCGGGAGCCAGCCAGACGAGTCCGCGACCGGAGTTCAGCGCGTCGGGGGCGGCCGACATGGGCTCGATCGCGATAGCCGGGCCCGTCCCGTCCGCGCGGGGGAAGTCGCGCGGCGTGTAGACCTGGATCCAGGTGAATTCCTCATCCAGCCACAGCGCCAGGCTCGAGCCGTCGGGCGCGCACAGCCAGGCCGCCTCGGAGCGGCCGATGAACGCCTCGCTGTCGCCGTAGGCGACGTTCACGTCGACGTCGGCCAGCGTGCGCGGCGACCGCAGATCGAACGGGGTATCCGCCACCTGCCGCACGGCGACGGGGACGAGCCGGTCGTCGAGCTCGAGGTACTCGGGGCGGTCGACGACGACGGTCAGCCGTTCGACCGGCGTCTCGCCGATGCGGAAGTACGGGTGCGCGCCGACCGCCCACGGCGCGGGCCTCTCGCCGGCGTTCCGGGCGCCGTGGGTCACGGTCAGCCCGTCCGGCTCGAGTGCGTACCGCACCCAGGTGTCGAGGGCGAAAGGCCAGCCGTGCTGGGCCGGGATGTGCGCGCCGAGTCGCACGACATCCGGACGCCGTTCGAGCACGTGATAAGCGGTGTTGCGCAGCAGGCCGTGGGAGGCGTTGCCGAGCGCGGGCTCGGTGAGATCGAGCTGCTGCGGTTCGCCGTCGAGCATCCAGCGACCGTCGCGCACCCGGTTGGGCCACGGCGCGAGCACGATCCCGCAGCCCATCGGCGGCAGGGTGTCGGGCGGGACAGTCTCGGTGAGCCGCACGCCACCGACGCTCAGCTCGCACAGCACCGCCGCAACCAGGCCGATCTCGGCGGCCGCCGCATCGCGCGCGAGGGTGATCCGGTCGCCGCTGAACGGGATGCTCACGCGGCCAGCCTAGGCGTCGGTCACCACCAGACCGGCGTTCCGCACGGCGTCGGCGGCGCCCTCGGGCGCGGGACCGGCGGTGATCAGCCGGTCGAAGTCGGCCAGCGTCCCGATGACCGCCGGGTCGGTGCGTCCCAGCTTGCTGCCGTCGGCGACCAGCACCGACCGGCCCGCTGACCGCATCGCCAGGGTCTTCACCTCGGCTTCGGGGAGGTTCACGTTGGTCACCCCATGCTCCGCGTGGATGCCGTTGCAGCCGATGAAGGCGAGATCGAACCGCAGCGCGGCGAGCATCGCGCCTGCGAACGGGTTCACCAGCGAATGCTGGAGCGGCCGCAGCGTCCCGCCCGTCACGACCACCTCGAAGCGCGGGATGCCGGGCTCCATCGCCAGCGCGATCGTCAGGGCGCTGGTCACGACGATCACGTCGTGCAGCTCGCGTCGGGCGAGCAGCTCGTCGGCGACGGCGAGCGCGGTGCTGCCCGCATCGAGGTACACGCAGTCGCCCGAGGACACCAGCCGGGCGGCCGCGGCGCCGATCGCCCGCTTCGCCCCCGCCCGCTGGTCGCGAGTGGATTCGACGGGGGATTCGCGCGGGACGGCGTCCGCCGGCATGGCGCCCCCGTGGACGCGCACCGCGCGGCCGTCGCGTTCCAGCGCGGTGAGGTCGCCGCGGATGGTGACCTCGCTGACCCCCAGTTCGAGGCTCGCGTCGGCGACCCGGAGGAACCCGCGCACGGAGAGCAGGCGCGCGAGCGTGCCGCGTCGTACCGCCGCTGGATCGGACACCGTCGCCTTTCGAATCTCTTCGTATTCGTAAGCCTCGCTTTCGATATCGTAATGCCGTGATCAGCAAGCACGCGACGCTGCTCGCCGACGGACGCGAGCTCATCTACTACGACGACGCCGACACGGCGCTCGGACCGGAGCGCGCGATCGACACCCGCGTCCTCGACCCCCGCCCCGAGACGGCGACGATGCGGCAGGACGTGCTGACCGGCGAATGGATCTCCATCGCGTCCGCCCGGCAGAACCGGGTGTTCCTGCCGCCGGCCGATCAGGACCCGCTCGCGCCTCAGACGCCGTCGAACCCCTCCGAGGTGCCGTCGGTCTACGACGTCGCGGTGTTCGAGAACCGCTCCCCGGCGTTCGGCCCCGCCCTCGGCGGCACCCCCGGCGCACCCGACGGACTCGACGACCTCGCCGAGCCCGGATTCGGCCGCACGCTCACCAGCGTGGGCCGGTGCGAGGTCGTCTGCTTCAGCCCCGAGCACGAAGGATCCTTCGGCACCCAGACGGTGTCGCGCGCCCGGACCGTGATCGAAGCCTGGGCCGACCGCACCGCCGTCCTCTCCGAGCTTCCCGGTGTCGAACAGGTCTTCCCGTTCGAGAACCGCGGCGAGGCGATCGGCGTCACTCTTCACCACCCGCACGGTCAGATCTACGCGTACCCGTACATCACGCCGACGACGATGCGCACGCTGGACGCGATCGACCGCAGCGGGCCCGACCTTTTCCACCGCATCCTGGACTTCGAGCGGGGCGGGGAACGGGTCGTCCTGAGCGGCGAGCGGTGGACCGCATTCGTCCCGTTCGCCGCACGCTGGCCCATCGAGGTGCACCTGCTGCCGCACCGGCAGGTGCCCGATCTCGCCGGTCTCGACGACGCCGAACGGGACGAACTCGCATCCCTCTATCTGCGGCTGCTGCGCGGCATCGACGCCCTCTACGACTCCCCGACCCCGTACATCGCCGCGTGGCACCAGGCGCCGGTGCACCGCGCGCGCGAAACCTTCCGCCTGCACCTGCGGCTCACCTCGCCGCGCCGTGCTGCGGACAAGCTCAAGTTTCTGGCAGGGTCGGAGTCGGCGATGGGCGCCTGGGTCGGCGATGTGCTCCCCGAGGTGGCCGCGCACAACCTGCGGAAGGCGATCGAACGGGCATGACCGACCTGCGTGACGACGTGCGCCAGGCCTTCCAGGAGCGCTACGGGCACAAGCCCCTCGGCATCTGGTCGGCGCCCGGCCGGGTGAACCTGATCGGCGAGCACACCGACTACAACGAGGGCTTCGTGCTGCCGTTCGCGATCGACCGGCGCACCCTGGTCGCCGCCGGGCCCCGCAACGACAGCACGCTGCGGATCGGCAGCACGTTCGACGACCCCGACAGCCTGTACATGGAGCTCGAACTGCCCGACCTGCACACCTGGCAGCCGGACGGCGAAGGGATCGACAGTTCCGTGCTCGAGTGGGCCGCCTACCCCGCCGGCGTCGCGTGGGCGCTCAGCCGTTACGGAGCGGATCTCTCCGCCGTGCCCGGCATCGACGTGATGATCGACTCGAACGTGCCCGTCGGCGCCGGGCTGTCGTCGTCGGCGGCGATCGAGTGCGCCGTCGCCCTCGCGCTCGACGACATGTGGCGGCTCGGC
This sequence comes from Microbacteriaceae bacterium, assembly GCA_050245915.1. Taxonomy (GTDB): domain Bacteria; phylum Actinomycetota; class Actinomycetes; order Actinomycetales; family Microbacteriaceae; genus JBDSKH01. The sequence goes on along the minus strand of JBFWWZ010000009.1, from coordinate 9,192 downwards.
CTCACCCGGCCGCAGCTGGCGCAGGTGGGACGACTCGCCGAGAACGACTTCGTCGGCGCACCCACCGGCATCATGGATCAGTCGGCGTCGCTGCTCGGCACCCCCGACCATGCCGTGCTGCTCGACTGCCGGTCGCTCGACACCGAGTCGGTGCCGCTCGGATTCCGCGAGGCGGGACTCACGATCCTCGTCATCGACACGGGCGTGAAGCACGAGCATGCGACCGGCGGCTACGGCGAACGTCGCGCCTCATGCGAGAAGGCGGCCCTGCTGATGGGCGTCCCGGCTCTGCGCGACCTCTCCGTCGACGACCTCGACCGCGCCGAAGACAAGCTGTCGAACGAGACGTTCCGCCGGCTGCGGCACGTGGTCACCGAGAACCAGCGGGTGCTGGATGCCGTGGCCGCGTTGCGCGCGAACGATCACGCAGCGCTCGGCGAGCTCCTCGATGCGTCGCACCGATCGATGCGCGACGACTTCGAGATCTCGACCCCCGAGCTCGATCTCGCGGTCGAGATCGCGCAGCAGAACGGTGCCCTCGGCGCCCGGATGACCGGCGGCGGGTTCGGCGGGGCCGCGATCGCCCTCGTCCCGGTGGATGACGTCTCGCGGGTGCAGGTCGCCGTCGACGGCGGTTTCGCGGAGCATGGCTTCGGCCAGCCCGAAACCTTCACCGTCACCGCCTCCGGGGGCGCCGCCCGGGACGCGTGACCGCTCTGCTGGTTGAGTAGCGCCGAAGGCGCGGCACTGCTGGTTGAGTAGCGCCGAAGGCGCGTATCGAAACCTGTGAACGGTTCGCGCCGGCGAGCCGACTTTCCCACAGCATGTCCGGATGCCCTACGTCTGCATCCTGAGATGCCGAGACCGCAGCTACTACTGCGGCAGCACCCGGGACCTCGAGAAGCGCCTGCTCCAGCATCAGTCGGGCGAGGGCGCCGCCTACACGCGACGACGGCTCCCGGTCGAGCTCGTGTACGCGACCGAGTTCGAGCACGTCCACGACGCCTACGCGCTGGAGAAGCGCATCCAGGGGTGGGGGCGCGCCAAGCGCGAGGCGCTGATCGACGGTCGGTATGGCGATCTTCCGAACCTCGCCAAGAAGACGAACTTCGCACGGAGGCGTCAGGTCGAGTAGCACGGGTTTCGATACGCCGCTTCGCGGCTACTCAACCAGCAGTGAGCGAGCGCTCCGCGGCCTCCACCACGTTCTGCAGCAGTAGCGCGCGGGTCATCGGGCCGACGCCGCCGGGGTTCGGCGACAGCCAGCCGGCGACGTCCGCGACCGCGGGGTCGACGTCGCCGTGCAGCCGCGCCCTGCCGGAGTCGGAGGTGCCGACCCGGGTGACCCCGACATCCAGGACCGCGGCGCCCGGCTTGATCCACTCGGGCTTCACGAAGCGCGGCACGCCGATCGCCGCCACCACGATGTCGGCCCGCGCCACCTCGGCGGCGAGATCCACGGTGCGGGAGTGGGTCAGCGTCACGGTCGCGTCGACGCCCTTGCGCGTGAACACGAGCCCGAGCGGACGGCCGACGGTGAGCCCGCGGCCGATGACGCAGACGTGCTGCCCGGCGATCGGGACGTCGTGGCGGCGCAGCAGCTCCACGATCCCGGCCGGGGTGCAGGGCAGCGGCGAATGCAAGACGCCGTCGACGCCGAGCACGAGCCGGCCGAGGTTCGTCGGATGCAGGCCGTCGGCGTCCTTCGCCGGGTCGATCAGCTCGAGCATCGCGTTCTCGTCGATGCCCGCCGGCAGCGGGAGCTGCACGATGTAGCCGGTGACCGTCGGGTCGTTGTTGAGCCCCGCGATCGCCGACCGCACCTCGGCCTCGGAGGCGGTCGCCGGCAGGTCGACGCGGATCGACTCGATGCCGACCTCCGCCGAGTCGCGGTGCTTGCCGCCGACGTAGCTCAGAGATCCGGGATCCTCGCCGACGAGCAGCGTGCCGAGGCCGGGCACGACGCCCTGCTCGCGCAGCGCGTCGATCCGTCCGCGAAGCTCCTCCTTGATGGCGCTCGCGGTGGCGATGCCGTCGAGAAGGCGAGCCGTCACTTCCACGTCCCGGGCGAGGTGAGGCCCTCGTAGAGCGGGAACTTCCGCGCCAGCACGGTTACGCGCTCGCGCAGCGCCGGCAGGTCGGCGTCGGGCATGAGCGCGTGCGCGATGATGTCGGCGACCTCGGTGAACTCCTCGTCCCCGAAACCGCGGGTGGCGAGGGCGGGGGTGCCGATGCGCACGCCCGAGGTCACCATCGGCGGGCGCGGGTCGTTCGGCACCGCGTTCTTGTTCACCGTGATGCCGACCTCGTGCAGCCGGTCCTCCGCGTCTTTGCCCGTGAACTCGGAGGTGCGCAGGTCGACGAGCACGAGGTGCACGTCGGTTCCGCCGGTGAGCACGTCGATGCCCGCGGCCTTCGCGTCGTCGGCGGTCAGCCGCGAGGCGAGGATCGCGGCGCCGCGCTTGGTGCGCTCCTGTCGGTCCTTGAACTCGGGCGTCGCCGCGAGCTTGAACGCGGTCGCCTTCGCCGCGATCACGTGCATGAGCGGCCCGCCCTGCTGGCCGGGGAACACGTTCGAGTTGATCTTCTTCGCCAGATCCTCGTCGTTGGTGAGGATGAAGCCCGAGCGCGGTCCGCCGATCGTCTTGTGCACCGTCGACGACGTGACATGCGCGTGCGGCACCGGGGACGGGTGCAGCCCGGCCGCGACCAGCCCGGCGAAATGCGCCATGTCGACCCACAGGATCGCGCCGACTTCGTCCGCGATCTCGCGGAAGCGCGCGAAGTCCAGTTCGCGCGGGTACGCCGACCACCCGGCGATCAGCACGGCGGGTTTCACCTCGAGCGCCTTGGCCCGCACATCATCCATGTCGACCCGGCCGGACTCGTCGACGCCGTAGGCGTGCGCCTCGTAGAGCTTGCCCGAGAAGTTCAGCTTCATGCCGTGCGTCAAGTGGCCGCCGCTCGCGAGCTCCAGACCCAGGATGCGGTCGCCGGGTTTCGCGATCGCGGCCAGCACCGCGGCGTTGGCGCTCGCACCCGAGTGGGGCTGCACGTTCGCGTAGGCGGCGCCGAAGAGGCTCTTGGCGCGCTCGATCGCGAGGGTCTCCACGACATCCACGAACTCGCAGCCGCCGTAGTAGCGCCGGCCGGGGTAGCCCTCGGCGTACTTGTTGGTGAGCACGGAGCCCTGCGCCTCGAGCACGGCGCGGGGCACGAAGTTCTCGGAGGCGATCATCTCGAGCGTGTCGCGCTGGCGTGCGAGCTCGTTCGCAAGGGCCTCGGCGACCTCGGGGTCGACGTCCGCGAGCGGCGCGAGGAAGGTGTCGGACATGACTGGCTCCTGTTCGTGTGGGGGACGCGGCCCAGGCGTACGGCCGCGTGCTTCTACAGTCGCTCCCCGATGGTGACCCATCCGAACGCCAGTCGCGACCAGGCCAGTGTACTGAGGCTCAGCCCGCGCGCGACACACCGCTCGCCGCGAACCCGGCATCCCGGGCGATCCGGGCGACGAGCGGCCGGCAGAGTTCCAGCTGCGCGCGCTCGTCCACGGTGACGACGCGATGGTCGCGCACGACGCGTTCCCCGTCGATCAGCACGTCCGCGACGGCGCGCGGCGAGGCGCCGTACACGAGCTGTCCCGCCGGGTCGTGCAGCACCCCCACCTCCACCGTGTCCTGGAACAGCACCACGTCGGCGCGCTTGCCGGGTTCGAGGGAGCCGATCACCGCCTCGAGCCCGAGGGCGCGCGCCCCGCCGATGGTCGCCATCGACAGCACCGCGCGGGCGTCGATCACCGCCGGGTCGAGGTGGTGCACCTTCTGCAGCAGCGCGGCCCACTTGATCGCCTCGAGCATGTTCTGCGAGTCGTTCGACGCGGCGCCGTCCGTGCCGATGCCGGCGTCGAGCCCCCGCCACCGCGCCACCGGCGCCACCCCCGAGCCGAGGATCGCGTTCGCGACCGGATTGTGGGCGATCGTCACCCCGCGGGCGGCGAGCAGCGCGACCTCGTCGTCGTCGACCCACACCGCGTGCCCGGCGATCACCGGCAGCTCGAACAGCCCGAGCGCGTCGGCGTGCGCGATCGGCCGTTCGCCCCAGCGATCGAGCGACGCCGCGACCTCTTCGCGGGTCTCGTGCAGATGCGTGTGCACCGCCCACCCGCGCTCCCGCGCGTGCGCGATCCCCGCCTCGAGCAGGGCGTCGGTCTGGCCGAGCAGCGTGCCGACGCCGTACCGGAACGAGATCAGGCCACCCGCGGCCGACGCGAGCGCGTCGTGCTCGGCCAGCATCCGGTCGACGTCGCCCCAGAGATCCAGATCCTCGGCGCCGAACGAGACCACGCCGCGCAGGCCGGCCGACCGCAGACCGGAGACGACGCCGAGGCTGGCCATGGCATCCGGGTTGTAGTGCACGAACATGTCGTTCACCGTGGTGACGCCCGACAGCAGCAGCTCGATCGCACGCAGCCGGGTGCCCTCGTGGGCGTCGGCTTCGGTCAGCACGGCGCCGAGCGGGCCGATGACCTGCGCGCCCCACTCCGCGAGCCGCAGCTCCGACCCGATGCCGGTGGCGAGCGCCTCCGACAGGTGGGTGTGCGCGTTCACGAAACCGGGGGTGACGACGCCGGTGCCGTCGCCGATCACCTCGGCATCGGGATGCTGCTGCCGCAGCTGTGCAAAAGACCCCACCGCGGCGACGGCGCCGCCCTCGACCGCGACCGCGGCATCCCTCAGCTCGCCCGCGGGCCCCTGGGTGAGGACCCACGCGCCCCGGACGAGGATCATCTCTTCGTCGGGAGCTGGGCGACGAACTCGTCGACGGTCGACACCGGGGTCTTCCAGCCGAGCTCGGTGCGCAGGCGCTCCAGCTGCGGCGGCTCGACGTGCGCCTCGGCGAGCGCGTCGAGACGCGTGAACGCCTCTTCGGCGGTGCCGTCGGCGAGCACCCGGCCGTCGGCCATCACCAGCACCCGCTCGAAGTTCTCGGCGCAGAAATCCATGTCGTGGGTGATCGCCACCACCGTGCGACCCTCGGCCGACAGTTCGTGCACGACGTCGCCGATCAGCGCGACCCCGCGGGCGTCCTGACCGGTGGTCGGCTCGTCGAGCACCACGATCGGGGTGTCCATCGCGAGCACGCTGGCGAGGGCGACGCGCTTCCGCTCGCTGAGCGAGAGGTGGTAGGGGTGGGTGTCCTCTTTGCCCTCCAGCCCGGAGCGCTTCAGCGCAGCCGCGACCCGGTCGGGGATGTCCTCCTTCGGCACGCCCAGGTTCTTGGGGCCGAAGCCGATCTCGTCGCGGATGTTCCGGGCGAAGAGCTGCTCGTCCGGGTTCTGGAACACGTACCCGACCCGCGCCGCGAGCTCGGCGATGTCGCGGCCCTTCGTGTCCCAGTCGCCGATCTGCACGGAGCCCTGCGTCGGCTGGAAGATGCCGTTCAGATGACGCACCAGCGTCGTCTTGCCTGCGCCGTTCTGCCCGACGATCGCGACGCGCTGACCGGCCGGGATGTGGAGGGTCACCCCGTTCAGGGCCGTCACACCCGACGGGTAGGTGAACACCAGATCGTCGATGGCGATGTCGAGGCTCATTTTCCGAACACCTCCAGCGCGTCGGGCAGCGACACGGGCAGCACCGTCTTCGCCGGGAGCAGCTTCCGCTCCACGGCGGCGCGTGCCGCGCGGGTGAACCGGGTCGCCCCGACCCCCCATTCGTCGGTGCGCGGATCGGAGAGGACGTCGCGCGGCGTGCCCGAGCGGGCGATGACGCCGTCCGCGAGCACGTGCAGCACATCCGCGTGATCGCGGAGCAGCTCCAGCTTGTGCTCGAACACGATCACGGCGATCCCCTTGCCGGAGAGGTTCTCCATGATGTCGAACACGAGCCGGGACCCGCTCGGGTCGAGCTGCGACGTCGGCTCGTCCATGACGAGCACGCGGGGTTCCATCACCATCATCGAGGCGATCGCGACCAGCTGCATCTGCCCGCCCGAGAGGGCGTACGGGGAGCGGTCGGAGAACTCGCCGAGCCCCAGCAGGTCGATGATGGCCGCGACGCGCTCGATCATCTCGTCGCGCGGCACGCCGAGGTTCTCGAGGCCGAAGGCGATCTCCTCGCGCACCGTGTACTTGGCGCCGGAGATCTGGTTGAACGGGTTCTGGGTGACCATGCCGACCCGGCTCACCACGTCGTGAAGCTCGGCGTTCGGCACATTCAGCCCGTCGACCTGGACGGTGCCGCTCAGGTCGCCGCCTTCCGCGTGCGGGATGAACCCGGAGATGGTCTTCGCGAGGGTGGTCTTGCCCGCGCCCGAGGCGCCGACGACGCCCACGACCTGCCCGGCATCGACCGTCAGGTCGATGCCTTTCAGCACCTCGTCGTCGGCATCGGGATAGGAGTAGTGCACTCCGGCGAGGGTGATCACAGCGGCCAATCGATGGGCGGGTAGAAGCCGGCGAACCCGAGGACGAGTGCGCCGACGGCGAGCAGGATGACGACCCAGCGTCCGATCTTCTCGCCGAGCGGGTCGGGGATGATGGTGAGGGCGGTGCGTGCACCCGTGGCACCGAACGCGCGCGCCTCCATCGCGGTGGAGCGCTCGTCGACGTCGACGAAGACACCGAGCACGAGCGGGCTGATGAGCGGCACCAGGACCGCCATCCGCCGGAACGGGTTGCCCCGGGTCTTGAGTCCACGGGAGCGCTGCGCGAGCAGGATCGAGTCGGCGCGGGTGCGGAAGGTGGGCAGCATCTGCAGCGTCGAGCTGATGACGTACGCGATCTTGGGCGGCATCCCGTTCTGACTGAGGGCCGCGAGCAGTCTGCCGGGGTGGGTGGTGAGCAGCAGCAGCATCGCCGCCGTCACCAGCACCGCGGTGCGGCCGCCGACCGCGGCGGCGAACAGCACCCCCTCGAGCTTGAATTCGAACGGCCCGAGTGCGAAGAGGACCGTCTCACCGGCCTTGTTGAAGAAACCCTGGCCGATGGTGACGACGAGCAGCAGCGGGACCAGGATGGCTCCGCCGACGATCGCGAGCCTGCCGCCCACCCTCGCGAGGAGGGCGGCAGGCACCACGATCACCACCAGGATCGCCAGCGGCGCCCACCAGTACGGCAGAGCGAACACCAGCAGGATGATCGCCACCACACCCACGAGCTTCGTGATGGGGTTCAGCCGGTGGACGGGCGACGGGCGATCCAGGTAGAGGGATGACATCGGTCAGGCAGCAGCCTTGTCCGACGCGGCAGCCTTCTTCTTCATGCCGGGCAGCACGTTGTACTGACGCACGAACGGGAAGCGCTGCTTGAAGCGGGTCGGAAGCGCCAGCAGGATCAGCATGACCACGGTGAAGGTGATCAGCTTGTCCAGCGGGTCGCTCAGCAGGCCCTGCAGGGTGGTCGACGCGAGCAGCGAGTTGCCGAACGCCTGGAACGCCTGCACGATCGCGCCGGTTCCACCGCCGGTCGCGCCGCCGAAGATGAACGCCGAGATCGGCGACGACGCGAGCGCCGCGATGATGCCGGTCACGATGCCCGCGATCGGCGGGGCCCAGTAGGTGCGGAACACGCCGATCCGCGCGGCCCATCCGGCCACCGCGCCGATGACGATCGCGACGATCGCGAACGGCAGCGCCAGCGGGCTCAGGGTGAGGCCCCAGATCACGTTCGACAGGCCACCGGTGACAGCGCCCGCCGCGGGGCCGGCGACGACGGCGACGAGGATCGTGCCGATCGAGTCGAGGTACAGCGGCAGGCCGAGAGCGGAGGTGATCTGACCGACGACGATGTTGATCAGGATGGCCACCGGCACCAGGACGACGGTGGTGGTGGGGAGGCGGTTGATCGCGCCCACGGCGATGAGCAGCGCACCGAGCACGTAGCCGATGAGCGGGATCACCGCGCCCGTGCCGTTGAGGGCGAAGTTCTCGTCCACGACGGCGGGCTGGGCGATGATCAGATACAGGTACGTCGCGATGACGACCACGGTGCCGGCGATGATGAAGATGTTGTTGCGAAGGCGATGCGGATCCTGCGGTTTGTCGATGTCGGTCATCGATCTTCCCTTCTCTATTCGGGGTGAGCCACCCGGCGGGCGAGCCCGCCGAGCCGCTCGAGGAAATGCGTGAAGAACGCCGCCGGGTCGGTGTCGACCACGATGGACGCATTGAACGGCCGGCCCCACAGTCCGGCCCAGTCGGCGATCGTCTGGCCGCGGCTCAGGGTGCCGCCGAGTTCGACGTCGACGGTCGCGGATCGGTAGCCCGCCAGCTCGGGATGGATGGCGAGCGCGGCCGCGAACGGATCGTGCACGTGGGCGAGGTTGCCCTGATCGTGCGCGAGATGGAACTCCATGTAGAACCGCAGCGCGTCGGCGACATGGCCCACCAGCACGTTGTCGTCGCTGCCGGCGAGCCGGGCGAGCTCCTCCAGGTGGTGCGGATGCATCTCGATGCGCTCGGTCACGTTGAGTCCGGCGATCACCGGGAAACGGTCCTCGGGCAGCCCCGAGAACGCGTCGAACACGAGCTTCGCGGCATCCGGGTCGACGGCGATGTTCCATTCGGAGACCGGGGTGGTGTTGCCCTTGTAGTCGAAGGCGCCGCCCATCACGACGAGGCGTTTCAGCAGGCGCGGCAGCTCCGGCTCGAGCCGCACCGCGAGGGCGAGGTTCGTGAGCGGCCCGGTGACGAGCCCGATCACCTCACCGGGGTGCCTGCGCACCGCGTCGATCCACACCTCGGTGGCGTGCCGCGACGAGATCGCCCGGCCCGAGTCGGGCAGCACGGCGTAGCCGATCCCCTGCGGACCGTGCGTCTCCTCGGTGGTCATGAGGGGCGCGAGCAGGGGCACCTCCGACCCCAGCGAGACCTCGATCTCGGGGGCGCCGCAGAGCGCCAGCCAGTTCAGGTTGTTGATCGCCACCTGCCGCGCCGGCACATTGCCGGAGGTGCAGGTGATCGCGAGGATCTCCGCCTCGTCGGGACTCGCCAGCAGGTAGAGCAGGGCGAGGGAGTCGTCGATGCCGGTGTCGACATCGAAGAGGATCTTCTGGGGTGTCACGGTTGCGCGCCTAGTCCAAGGTCAGAGTGAGGGTGTCCTGGTGGCTCGGCACCAGCATCGGATCAATGCTGGTGCAGTCCAGACGGCGGCATGCGCCCACCATGCCGTATCTGAGCACGCCGAGGCAAGCA
>JBFWWZ010000008.1:0-80152 GCA_050245915.1 Microbacteriaceae bacterium | reverse complement strand
CCTGTACTGCAAGGGAACGGTCGCGCCGAGCACTTGCCCATCTAGGAGGTACAGCCCGAGATCCCTGCCAAGTCCTCGGGCGAACCACACCACGCTGTCGAGGTACTCGCGGGCGTGCGCTTCCCCATAGGAGTCCATCGCGGCAATCAGGTCCGCCGTGGTCTTCTTGGTGTCATCGAGCAGCTTCGTGGCGTGTCGCGCGCGCTCTATCGTGTCCGAATGGCCGGAATTGAGAATCGCGGCGAGTTGAGGGATGCCGAGCTGGGGGTCCGGGGATCGAAGGACGCGAGACCCTTCGTACGCAATCCGGGCGGCGTGGCCTAGCGTCACGAGTGGCACGATTCCGCCGACTTCGCTGTCGTGCTGCGCCGACAGCATGACGTCCGAGATCATGAATGCGTCCTGCGCGATCATGGCGCGAGTGACTGCACCGTTGATCGCGGCCGGGTGGGGCGTCGGCGAGGTCACCGGCGATACTGCGTCACCGAACGACGAGGCTCGGCAAGCGCTAGCAGCTTTGCCGCGAGCATGAGCTTCCCCGCCTCCGGCCACGGTCCTCGGGTCACGGCTCAAAGCTAGCGTCGATTTGTCAGGAATTGTCCCCGCGGCGGGGTACGCGGAATGAGTGATCCGCAGGATACGGTTCATCCAATCCGCGATCTGGGAGGCAGTAGTGGGAGCTGGATTTGCCGTTGTCGATCTCGAGACCACTGGCCTGTTTCCCGAGAAGCACGACCGGATAGTCGAGATTGGAATCGTTCACGTTTCACCCTCCGGGGAGGTGACCGGACAGTGGAGCACGGTTGTAAACCCTCGCCGTGATATGGGCCCGCAGACCATCCATGGCATCACGGCCGCAATGGCAAGCCGTGCGCCGGATTTCTCTGCGCTCGCGCCGCACGTGCTCGAACTGCTCGACGACCGTGTGCCGGTCGCCCACAACGCGTCGTTCGATGCTCGCTTCCTCGGGCACGAGCTCACCGGTGCGGGTTTCAGCCCAATCGACCAAAGCCGGTGGCTGTGCACCATGCAGCTTGCCAAGTTCGCACTGCCTCCAGGACTGCGGACCCTCCGCGACTGCTGCTCAGCGGTGGGCATCGACGAATGGGACACACACCACGCTCTTGCGGACGCGACGGTAACAGCGCAATTGCTGGGCTACTACCTGCAGGCCATGACCGACCGCGCCTGGTGGGACGCGTGGCTGAACTCTCCCGCTCCTGGTGGCTGGCCGCCAGCCGGACCGATCGAATGGGTGACGCGCGAGCGTGCCTCGGTCCCGCCGCCCTCGTTGCTCGAGCGGGTGTCGGTGAAGGTTGAAGACGATGGCAGCCTCAATGTGGACTACCTCGCCTTCCTCGACCGAGTACTGCTCGACCGCGCGATCTCCTTCACGGAGGCCGACGCACTGGTCACCCTCGCCGGCGAGCTTGGCCTTGGATCGTCCGCAATCGCTCGCACCCATCGCGCCTACTTCGACGGGTTGGTCTCAGCTGCTTGGGCGGACGGCGAGCTGACAGAGGCAGAGGAATCGGATATCCGACTCATCGGGGCTGCGCTGTCGATCGCGTCCGCCGACATTGATGCCGCGATCGCTGAGGCGTCGGTCAGTGCTCCGCAATTGTCGACCGGATTCCGACTGCGGCCCGGCGACACGATCGTGATCACCGGCGAGACGCGTAGGTCGCGAAGCGATTGGTTCGCGTTGCTCGCTTCGTATGGGTTTGTCCCGAAGGACTCGATGGTCAAGTCGGCGCGGCTGCTATGCGCTTCGGATCCCGACTCGATGTCGGGCAAAGCCAAGCGGGCAAGAGACTGGGGCATCCCGATCGTCGACGAAGCGGGGCTCGAACGTCTCATCTCAGCGCAATGAGATACCGCATCCACGCAGTTGCTGTGAGCAGCCTCGCGCTTGCCCTCGCCTCGTGCGCGTCGCCCCAGACCACCCCTACCTCTGCTCCGAGTCCGATCACCCCGACCGCATCCACAACCCCGAGTCCAATCGCCGAGACAATCTGCCCGCCGACGCCACTCAACGTCACGATCGACTATCAGATGACCACGGACGTGGCAGGCGGGATCCTGATTTCCGCGACTTCAAACCTCCCAAACGGTTCCGATTTGAATGCGAGCTTCTTCAACGAGGCTGCAGGCTTTCTCGCTCAGGATGAAGACACTCTCTCCGACGGGCGAGTCTCATTCGGGCCGTTCAGCGATAGGGGAACTCCGTTGGCTGGCGCCTACGACTTCTCGATCACGTTCCCAATCGCTACCAACCAGTCCGCCGCGGTGCGCGACTGCATCGGACAACATGGAGAGCTGCTAGTCGGACCCCTCGTGTCCGTCGAGGAGATCACCGGGGACAACGTTGCTTCGCTCAACGAGCGCCTTGTCATCGAGCCTTGACCCCCACGTCGTTACGGACAGCGCGTCTCATTCGCAATGAGAAGGTCACGGCGAAGGCGCGAGATCACCCGCGAGGGGACGTCCGAATCGAAGCGGCCGCGGTCTCGAGAGCTCCCATGACCTCGACGGTTGCGGCGATCGGATGCTCAGGCGCTTCGAGACGCCCGAGACCGACATGCGCCGCCACGGCAGCAACCTGGTAAGCGAGACCCGCTCGTCCGCGAATGGGGCTCGGGTCGGACCACGACGTGGTCACGCCATCCACGGTCAACGTCATCCCGTGTGGGCTCCAGAACGGGTCGGAGACCTCGATCATTCCGTTTTCACCGACGACGGTCGCTTTATGAGCGCTGGCAGCGCGGAGGCTCGAAATCGCGACTCCGACAGCTCCGTCAGCGTGCTCTGAGACCACGACGGCGTGGTCCTCGACGCCTGTCGGCGCGACCTGACCGCGGGCAACCACAGACGATGCCGGACCGAGTACGAATCGCACGAACCACGACGAATACACGCCGAGATCGGCGAGACAGCCTCCACCGAGCGCGGGGTCGTAGACGCGGTTAGTCGGATCGAAAGGGACCCGGCTGCTGAAGTCGGCCGTCGCCGACCGAAGCTCGCCGAGAGCGCCGTCGCTGAGCAACTGCGCGATGATCGTCGACTGCGGAAGGAACCGCGACCACATCGCCTCCATGAGAAACACGCCTCGCGTGCGGGCGTGATCCCCGAGCGCGACAACCTCGGCCGCGGTCATCGCCATCGGCTTCTCGACGAGCACGTGCTTGCCGTGATCTATCGCCGCGTGTGCGAGATGGACGTGCTCCGAGTTCGGCGCCGCCACATAGACGACGTCCACATCCGCATCCTCCAGCAGGTGCTGGTACGAGCCGTATGCCGCGGGAATTCCTCGCGGCTCGGCGAAAGCGCGAGCCCGGTCGCGGTCCCGTGACGCCACGGCAGTGATGCGCTGGTCGGTGAACGTACGAACTGCGTCGGCCCAGTCGTGAGCGATGGCCCCGGGCGCGAGGATGCCCCAACGGAGCACGGCGCCGCCGCGGAGTGGTGCGTTCGTGGCGGGAGGAAGCGCTGTCACGTTCCGCTCGTGCGTCCTGCGAGAACGTCCGCGAGCCATGCGGTCTGCCTCACCCAGTGATGACCCTGCCCACCCTCGTGTTCGTTGAACGCGTACGGCTCGATAGCGACTTCTGCGGCGTAATGATTGGCGGCCGCGTACACCGTAGACGGTGGGCACACGGGATCCAGCAGCCCGACTGAAAAGAGTGCAGGTGCGGTGGCCCGTTTGGCGAACGTCACTCCGTCGAAATACGCGAGGGTCTTGAATGTGCGTTCGACGACGTCCCGGTGGACGGCGAGGTATCGGGTGATCTCCTGATAGGGGTCATGATCGGTCATTCCGATTGCTCGCTCGAAGTGGCAGAGGAACGGGACGTCCGGCATCACGGCGGCCAGGCCGGGGACCAGCCCAGCCGCAGCGAGGGCAATGCCGCCCCCTTGGCTGCCGCCGGTCACGATGATGCGATCGGGGTCGACGCCGTCGAACGCGCGGATGGCGTCGACAGCACGAACCGCATCCGTGAACACTCGCCGGTAGTAGTACTCGGCCGGGCTCTCGATACCGCGCGTCATGAATCCGGGGGTCGACGGACCGGAGCCGTGCGGGTCGGGCGTAGCGCCCCCGGATCCCCACGCGCTGCCCTGCCCTCGGGTGTCCATGAAGAGATAGGCGTACCCGGCAGCAACCCAGGCCAAGCGCTCGTGCGGCAACCCCCGGCCGCCGCCGTACCCGTTGTACTCCACGATCGCCGGGATCGCGTCAGAAACGCCCCTCGGCCTGAGGTACCAGGCTCGCACCGGGTCGCCGGCGAATCCCGGAAAGGTGACGTCGTACGCGTCGACCAAGGCGAGGTGGGCGTCGACCTGCTCGATGACGACCTCGTCCCCACTGGCGCGGCTCTCGGCGAGCGTCCGTTGCCAGAATGCATCGAAGTCGCGCGGTTCGGCCACCTCGGGGCGGTAGGAGACCAGTTCGGGGAGGGTCAGATCGAATCGTGCCATGCCGGTCCCTTTATGATGTCTGCTGTGCGACGAGGGCAGCGTAGCGACCGCCTGCCGCGATGAGTTCGTCATGAGTCCCGATCTCGGCGACGCGCCCCCGCTCGATGTAGGCGATGCGGTCGGCATCTCGGATGGTGGAAAGGCGATGCGCGGCGACCAGCGTGGTTCGATCTCGTCGCAGATTCGAGAACGCACGGCGCACGAGTGCCTCGGATGCCGCGTCGAGTGCACTCGTCGCTTCGTCCAAGATCAGGATGCGTGGGTCGCGCACCAGCGCACGCGCGATCGCGAGACACTGGCGCTGACCGCCCGACAGCCTGGTCCCCCGGTCGCCGACCACGGCATCCAGCCCGTCGCCGTGGAGTTCGAGGATGTCGAGGGCGTTGGCGTCCCGTAGTGCGTCGAGCACCCGGCTGTCATCGACGGCATTCAATCCGTAGGCGACGTTTTCGCGGATGGTGCCTTCGAATAGCACCGACTCCTGCGGCACGACGGAGATGAACGAGCGAAGGGTGCGCAGGTCGAGCTCGTTCATGTCGACGCCGTCCAGCAGCACGCGGCCGCGGGTCGGGCGCACGAAGCCGAGCACCAGGTTGAGCAAGGTGGATTTCCCACCGCCCGAAGGACCGACGAGCGCCAGCGTCTCTCCGGGCGCGATGTGCAACGAGATCGCGTCGAGTGCGGGTCGAGCGTCGTCCGTCTGATCGGGGAACGCGAAGCTGACCTCGTCGAGACGGATGTCGCCATGTACTTGGTCGACGCGTCCACGGCCTTCGTTGTGCTCTATGTCGGGCTCTTCCATCACCTCGCCGATCGAGCGGAGCGACTCCACGCCTCGCGTCAGGATCGGGGCTGCGTTGAGCATCATCACGATGCTGTTGGTGAGGACGGTGAAGTAGGTGCTCAGGAGCACGACCTGTCCCGGCGTGACAGGGAGGAAGCCGGTGACGGATGCGATCGATGCCGCGATGAGACAGCTGACACCGAGCACTTGGTACGAGATCCAGGAGAGCGCACCGAACCGGCCGTTGAGGGTGTCGAGTTCTTGTCCCGCGGCGCGCACACGCTCGGCACGTCCGGCGAGCCGTTCCGTCGCGACGCGTTCGAGCCCGTGTCCTCGCGTGATCGGGATCAGGGCCGCCATCTCCCCGACGCCGGCCGAGTACCGCTCGACCTCTCGGCGAAACCGCTCGTTCCGCTCGGCAGCTCGGCCGCGGATGAATCGGATGAGGAGGGCGGCGACCGGGACGGCGACGAGGAAGACCGCCACGAAGGGGGGCACTTGGATCGCGGTGACGACCACTGCTCCCGCGAGCGTGAAGGTTCCGCCGAGCAGGGTGGGCAGCGATTGCTGCAGCATGAGTTCGACGTTCTCGACATCTCGGACGATCTTGGTCTGGACGACAGAGGCGCTCTGCCGGTTGTGGAACCCGATCGACAGCCTCTGAAGTCGCTCCGTGAGGGCGTTCCGAAGCCGCACAGAGAGCTCGCGGATCACACGGCTCGAGAGCCGGGTGAACAGCATGTTGAACGGATAGTTGAGGAAGAGGGCTGCGACAGCGAGCCCGCCCCACAGGGCGAGACGTTCGACGGGTCCGCCCGCCACGACCGTGTCGATGACCAGCCCGGTGATCAGCGGCAGTATCCAGATCGGGCTGTCCTTGACGAGGAAGGCGGCCGCGGCCAGGAGCAGGCGTCCGGCCCGCGGTCGCAGCGCCCGTGCGAGGGAGGCGACCGGGCGGTCGCGCGCGATGAGGACGTCGGTCACGCGCGGCGCGTGTAGTACTCGCGCATGACGTCGGCTGCCTGCTTGCCGTATGGGCAGTAGTCCGTGTTCTGCGATGCGGTCGACCGATCGTAGAGGTGTGCTGGCCAATCCCAGAGCAGGAATCCGCCGACCCAGTCTCGGCGCTCGGTCGCGGCGAACATCTCGCGGTAGTAGTCGGCTTGGGCGGCTTCCGACGGCGCGCCCGCCAGAGTCCAGTCGTTCGGGCGGGCCGGGGATCCGTCGCGGCTCGGGCACCCTGCTTCGGCGAAGAAGAAGGGCTTCTCCTCTCGTCGAACGACCGCCTCGATGCGGTCGAGCTGCTGCTCCCACTGACCGGTCGGGTAGTAGCCGCTCGAGGAGATGACGTCGACCGCGTCCCACCAGGTCAGGCGATCCTCTTGGTACTTGTCGCAGTTGTAGGTGACGGTGCCCTGGTAGACGTCGCGGACCGCGGCGATGAGGTGCCGCCACTCCGCCTCGCGCTCGTCGGTGCGGACCATCTCGCATCCGACGCAGAGCATCGCTGCCCCCTCCTCCGCAGCGATACGCGCTGCGTGCACGACGAATCGTTCATACGACGCGAACCACTCGCCCCAGGTCGGCTCCCCCGGCACGTCCGGGCTGAGGAAGCCGATGTGCGCACGCCAGGTCCCGTCCGCCACGTTCACGACAGGCTTAACGCAGACCTGCAGGCCCAGTTCGTGGGAGCGCCGAATCGCCCATCGCAGCTCGTCGTCGCTCACCGTCGTGGTCTCGAACGGGATGTCCGTGGACTGCGCGGTCTCCTGTACAGCGGCAAACGCGAGCGCGACCCAGGTGCAGCCGCTGGCGGCCAGCGCGGTGAGTGACTGATCCGCTTCTGGTGTCGACCAGGTTCCTGGCGTTCCCACCCAGCCCCAGGTCATTCCCCCGATGAAGTCGCTCATCGACCGGCCACCAGATCGTTGGCGGAGCGTAGGACCCGACGAATGTCATCCGCGGTCACCTCGGCACCATGGACACGGATCGACGTCGACTCACCGGGAAGCAGCGTCATGAGTCCTTCGTCACACCACGCGCTCGGGTCGATCTGATCCACGAGCAGCGCGAGATCGCGGACGTAGGTGTCGGCCGTGAGGACGACCATCGTGTTTTCGCCCGCCGGCTCCGTCTCGATCGTCACTGCGGCCACGGGCAATTCGGCATCACGATCCTCGACGTAGCCCCAGAAACCACGAACATCGTCGAGCGTCGCGACGAGCACTTCACGGTTCTCCTGACCAGGCTTGGTCACCGTCGAGGGGGCAGCGACGGTGACGGCCTCTCGGGCCGGGATGGATACCTCGATCGCCTCAGCGGCGAGCGCGGTACCGTCGAACGCCACCCGGCGAAGGGCCAGCTCACCGGACCAGAGCTCGTCGGTGTCGTTCACGAGCACAATGGCGAGGCCCGCATCCCGAGGCTGGATGGTCACGAGGCGGTCGGCATAAGCGTTGCGCAGGGCGTGCCACAGCGGTTTCGGCCGCCCGTCGCCATCCACCGCTGCCCACGAGGTCACGGGCCAGCAGTCGTTGAGTTGCCACACGATCGTCCCGGCGTTCCGGGGACTCCACGACCGGTAGTGCTCGATGCCGAATGCGACAGCTCGGGCCTGGTTGAGCTGCATCGCCCAGTGCCAGTCCTCCATGGTGTTCGGGAAGGGGAGGTGCGGCACGAGGCCATCGGTGAGCTTGTCGTTCCCGTCTTGCGCCTTTTGATGGATGAGCATGCCGGGCGACTCCGGGGTCAGCGGCTCGTCATGCAGCGAGCGGCGGAGGGTCGACCAGGTCGGCGGTCCTTGCCATCCGAATTCGGCCACGAAGCGCGGAATGGCGTCGCGGTAGACGGGGAAGTCCTGGCGGTTCCAGACCTCCCACTCGTGAATGGATCCGTGCTCCGGGTCGTTTGGGTGGCGGTCGACCGAGAACGACCACGGGCTGCCCGGTGTGTACGCCCGGTCGGGATCGAGCTCTGCGACGATCGCGGGCAGCAGGTTGAGGTAGTACCCCAGACCCCAGGTCTTGCCCTCGAGTCGCTTCTCCCAGCCCCAGTCGTGGAAGCCCCAGATGTTCTCGTTGTTGCCGTTCCACAGTGCGAGGCTCGCGTGCGATGCGAGTCGCGTGACGTTGTCGCGGGCTTCCGCCTCGACTTCGTCTCGCATCCACCCTTCTTCGGTGTACGCGGCGCACGCGAAGAGGAAGTCCTGCCAGACCAGGATGCCGAGTTCGTCGCAGAGTTCGTAGAAGGCGTCGTCCTCGTAGATGCCGCCACCCCAGACGCGGAGGAGATTGAGCCGGGCGCCAAATGCCTGGTTCAGCCTGGCCGCGTATCGCGCCCGGTCCACACGGTGGGGGAACGCATCGTCCGGGATCCAGTTGGCGCCCTTCACAAATATCGGACGGCCGTTGACCACGAGCGTGAACGGGGTCCCGTGTTCGTCGGGCGTCGCGTCGACCCGGATTTCTCGGAAGCCCACGCGTCCGTCCCAGCCATCGAGCGCCGTGGAGTCGTTTCCAAGGCGGACCGAGACCGGGTAGAGCACTTGCTTTCCGTGACCCTGGGGCCACCACCGCTGTACTTCGCCCATCTCGACCGTGGCGACCGCCGAGGACCGGCCGGCCTCGACACTGATCGTGGTTTCCTGGTGACCACACCGCACCGCGAGCTCGACGGCACCCGCGGATGCCCGCTCGACGTCGATGTGGGCTTCGAGTCGCCCTGTGTCGCCGTCGAGCCGAGCGAGCGGCCGAACCGATGCGATCCGGGCACCGGACCAGCTCTCCAGGCTGACCGGGCGCCAGATGCCGGAACTGGCGGTGTCGATGCCCCAGTCCCAGCCAAAGCTGCACGCCATCTTTCGGATCGCGTTATAGGGGTGATGATTCACGTGGGGGCGGTAGCCGATCGCCAGACTCTCCGCGTCGGCGGTGCGGATGGGCGATGCGAAATCGACGATCAGTTCGTTCGACCCTTCACGGAGCAGTTCGCGCACGGGGAAGCGGTAGCGCCGGTGCATGTTGCGAGTCGATGCCACGACCTGCCCGTTGAGGGTGATGTCCGCGATGGTGTCGATTCCGTCGAATGCCAGGTCGACTCGCTCGAATCCCTGGTCGGACCACTCGAATCCGAGGCGGTACCGCCAGGATGCCTGGCCGATCCATGCGAGCAGTCGCTCGTTGTCGTCGAGGTAGGGGTCGGGGATCAGCCCGGCGGCGAGGAGGTCGGTGTGTACGGAGCCCGGTACCGTCGCCGCGATCGGCCCGCGTGCGAAGCCCTCGGGCGCTGGTCCGTCGACCAACTCGAGAGTCCACCCATCGTGGAGCTGCCGACGCTGCTGCGTGGTGGTGATGGGGTGGGTGAGGCTCACTTGACAGCTCCTGTGGTCAGTCCGTTGTAGATCCAGCGTTGCAGAAGGAGGAAGACGATGAGGGTGGGGACGATCACGACGATGACGCCGGCTGCGATCACCTCCCACTCGGCGCTGAACGGACCTTTGAACCGGAACAGCGTGGTGGAGATCGTGCCGAGGTCCCGCGACGGCATGTACAGGAAGGGGATGTAGAACTCGTTGTAGATCGCGATGCCCTTGATGATGACCACGGTCGCGATCGCGGGCTTGAGAAGCGGGAAGATCACGCGTGTGTAGATGGAGAAGCGGTTCGCGCCGTCGATCATGGCCGCCTCGTCGAGCGAGCGCGGGATGCCCTGCATGAACTGGACGAATATGTAGATGGCGATGATGTCCGTGCCAGTGAAAAGCAGGATTGCCGCGCCGTGGGTGTTGAACAGGTGCAGCCCGGAGATGATCTGGAAGGTCGCCACCTGCGTCGTCACGCTCGGGACCAGGCTGGCGATCAGGAATAGGCCCACGACGAGCTTCTTGAATCGGAACTCGAATCGGTCGATCGCGTAGGCCGCCATGGTGCCGATGAGGATGGTCCCGAACAGCGAGAACACCAGGATGATCGTCGTGTTGACGAAGCCCTGCAGCATGTTTCCGCGAGTGAACGCCTCGACGAAGTTGGCGAAGTTCAGCCAGTCACCGGGAGGGTCGAGCGGTCCGGTGCTCCGGAATTCCTCGGTCGTCTTCAGCGCCGCCATGGCGATGACGGTCAGCGGCAGGAGGGTGACGACCGCAGCTATGACGAGGGTGGCGTACTTCAGCACGCGCGCGAGATGAGCGATCACGTCAGGTCCGTCTTCTCGTCGGGGACCAGACGCCGCTGCACCCAGCTGACCAGCAGAACGATGATCAGCAGGACGACCGCCATCGCCGAGGCGAGTCCGACGTCCCGGAACTTGAAGGCCGTCTGGATGGTCTGGATGACGAAGGTGGCGCTTCCGTTCGCGCCGCTGGTCATGATGAAGGGGATCTCGAACGCCGAGAGACTTCCGGCGATCGCGAGGATGAACGACAGGCTGATGATGCGCTTGATTCCGGGGAGGATCAGGTAGCGGAACTTGTGCCAGGAGTTGGCGCCGTCGAGATCGGCTGCTTCGTACAGTTCGCCTGGGATCGATTGGATCGCTCCGAGGAAGAGCACGAAGTTCAGGCCCATGTAGCGCCAGACGGACGTGCCGGCGAGCGAGTAGTTGATCAGCGACGGATCTCCGAGCCATTGCCTGCTGAGATCACCGAGTCCGACCAGCGTGAGGACTGAGTCGAGAGTCCCGCCGGGCTGGAAGAAGTAGAGGAAGACGAAGGCGATGGCCACGCCGTTGATGAGGTACGGGAAGAACAGGATGCCCTTGAAGAGGTTCCGGAACCGGGTGCGGAAACTCAGGACGGTGGCGAAGTAGAGGGCCAGAACCATCTGGATCACCGAAGCGCCCATGTAATAGAGGCTGACGATGAAGACGTGGAAGATCTCAGGTTTGGTGAAGATCTTCACGTAGTTGTCCAGCCCTATGAACTCCTTCGTCTTGTCGAGCCCGTCCCAGCTGGTGAACCCGTACCAGATCATGTTCGCGAGCGGGACGTAGGTGAGAAGGGCCAGGAGTGCGAGGGGGACGAGCAGGAAGAGCCAGGGCGTCAGCCTGCTTTCTCGCCGGAGGCGCACGGGCCGGCCGGGGCTGAGTGAAACCATTGATCGTTCTTTCCGCGGTGCGCGTCGAGGGTTTCCTGGACTGCCGCCCCGGCGAAGGGGCGGCAGTCCGGGATGGCGTTAGCCGACGTTCGCGAGCGAGTCCGCCCAGCGCTTGTTCAAGTCGTCGAAGTACGACTCCTTGTCTCCGTCAGCCGCGCCTCGCGCGATGTCCACAAGCTTCTGCCGGTAGACGTTGCCCCAGAGGTCGATCTCGGCTCCGTTGTAGATGTCCTGGAGCTTGCTCTCCTCGCCGGCCGGGGCGGGTGTGATCTCGATGTACTTCACGCCTGCGGCGTCGAAGTCACCGAGCGTGTCCGGGGTCGGACCGTCGACGAGGGGTGAGAGACCACCCTGGTCGGTGGCGTAGCCGGATTCCTCAGCGAACCATTCGATCCACGCGCGTGCCGCAGCCTTGTGCTCCGAGTGCACGTTGATCGCGTTCTTGTAGTCGCCCGACGCGACCGAGTGGAACTCGCCGTCGACCTGGTAGGGGAACGGCATGTACCCGATGTCCTCGGCCGAGCCGCCGGCGTCGACCGCCGCCTGCTGGAACTGCACGATGGACCACGATCCGAGGACCATCGTCGCGATCTGCCCGGATCCCATCAGACCCTTCGAGCTCTCCCAGTCGGTGGTCAACGGGTCGTCCTCGGTGAGGCCCTTGTTCACCGCGTCGTAGAGCAGCGAGTCGATGACGTACAGGTCTTCGCCCTCCGTCCACGGCGCTTTGTTGGTCGTGAGGTCGTTGTCGATGTCTCCGCTTGCGGAGATCTCGCCTCGGTTGCCCTGCCACTGGCTCATCGGCCAGCCGGCCGCGTAGTTGGTGTACAGGGGAATGGCGTCGGTCTTGTCCTTGATCGTCTGCAGATCGTCGAGGAACTCGTCCGGGGTGGTCGGCAGGTCCGTGAGGCCAGCGGCTTCCCAGACCTTCTTGTTGTAGAGGATGCCCTGGGCGTTGCCGGTGATGGCGATGCCGTAGCCCTGACCGTCGAACGACTGCTCGTCGATGAAGCGGTACTTCTCCTTCAACTCGTCGGTCGTCCCGAGAGGCTCGAAGAAGTCGGGCAGCTGGTCGCGAGTGACCGTGTTCGGGATCAGGAGCACGTCGCCGTAGTCGTCGGTGCTCATCCGGGTGGTCACCTCGCCCTCGTAGTCGGTGATGGCCTCGAACTTGACCGTGACGTCCGGGTACTTCTCCTCGAACGCCGCCTTGTAGTCCTGGAAGACGGTGTCGACGATGTCCGTGCGCTGGGTAAGGACGGTGATCTCGCCCGACGGCGTTCCGTCGTCGTTGCCGCCGTCGCTGGGGGCGCAGCCGGTCAGTGCTCCGATGAGCCCCGCGACTGCGACACCGGCGATGATGAGCCTCTGTGCCTTCATGGTGCTGTTCTCCGTTCAGTCTTCGTTGACTGCGACCGACGCCGGGGGATCCGCGTCGGGCAGCGAGGCGAACGTACAACGCTTCTTCACATCGTGTCAACGTTGACATGGGCGATTAGGCACGCTCCCAAGCAATGATCACAGTCGCAGCCGGATGCGCTCGTGTCTCTCGTTGACATACCGCCTCGATCGCGCGAAGTGCTATCGTCAGCCGCGTGACAACGGTCGATGAGGCGCCTCCGCCTCCCCCGAGAGCGACGCTGACAGACGTCGCTCGACTGGCCGGTGTCAGCGCGAAGACCGTGTCACGCGTGATGTCCGGGGGCACTCACGTGTCGCCCGAAACCCGCCAGCAGGTGATGGCAGCAGCTCGTCGGCTGCGTTTCCGCCCGAACGACATCGCCAGCAGTCTGCGTCGCGGCAGTGTGACGACGACCGTGGGTTTCGTCATCGGTGACCTCACCAACCCGTTCTACTTCTCGGTCGCGGCAGGCATCGAGCGCGAACTGGCGGCGGAGGGTCTGATCATGATCCTCGCAGCGACGGACGACGATCCGGGGACCGAGGAACGCGTCGTCGAAACGCTCCTCAAACAGCGGGTCCGGGCCCTGATCATGGTCCCGATCGCCGACGACCAGAGTTATCTGGACGGGGAGCGCCAGCTCGGCACTCCGCTGGTGTTCGTCGATCGACCCCCGCACAACCTCGCCGGCGACACGGTCACGCTGGACAATCATGACGGCATGGCGGATGCCGTCCGGTCCCTCACCTCGATCGGCCACCGCAGGATCGCGTTCGTGTGTCGTCCGGGGTCCCTATACACCCATCAGCAGCGGCTCGCCGGATATAGGCAGGCTCTGCGCGAGGCCGGAGTGATGGACACCAGCCGCTGGGAGCGGACTGAGTCCCTGGACGGCCCTAGCGAGGAAGAGTCCGTCCGCGACCTCCTCGCCCTTCCGGACCCGCCCACCGCGATCGTCGCCGGTAACAACAAGGCGAGTGCGGCTGTGCTGAGGGCTCTCGGCGAGCGCCGCGACGAGTTCGCCTTCATCGGTTTCGACGATTTCGATTTCGCGGATTCAGCAGGACTCACCGTGGTGGCCCACGATGCCGTCGAACTCGGCCGGCGAGCAGCAAGACTCGCCCTCGACCGGCTCGCTCGTCCCGAGGGCGACATCCAGACCATCCACATCCCCACACGACTGATCCAGCGCGGAAGCGGCGAGCGCCCGCCCGCTCCCACGACCTTCGAGGACGTGCCGCAGGCCCCGTAGGCCGGGCCGCTCCCCCATGCGTGTTCTTGCGGTCGACGCCGGCCAGACCGGCATCCGCACGCTGCTCATCGACAGCGGGATCCCCCGCGCCCAGGCCGAGCATCCCGGCATCCTGACGTCAGAACCGTTGATCCCGCAGTTGGCGCGCGTGGTCCGGGATGCCGTGGAGGGACCAGTCGATGTGGTCGCCGTCGGGTCGACGGGGCTCACTGCAGAGGAGACCGACCCCGCCGCCCTGAGGGCGCGCATCGGGGCCAGGCAGGTGCTGATGGCGCACGACTCCGTCACGTCCTACCTGGGCGCGCTGGGCCAGGAGCCCGGAGTCGTGGTCGCCGCGGGGACCGGGGTGGTGACGCTTGCGGTCGGCGCGACAGAGGTGGCACGCGTTGACGGCTGGGGCAATCTGATCGGAGACGCCGGTTCCGGCTACTGGATCGGACGAGCCGCCCTAGAAGCGGTCATGCGCGCCCACGACGGACGGGGGCCGAGCACCGCGCTCTCGGCCGTTGTCCGTGACGATTTTCCCGATCTCGAGCAGGCCTACATCGAGTTGCAGGGCGACCCCGGACGGGTGCGGCGGATCGCGGCGTACACGCGCGCTGTGGCCGAACTAGCGGACGAAGGCGACCCGGTCGCGCAAGGCATCTGCGCGGACGCGGCTGGCGAGCTCGGATTGTCGGTCGAGACCGGGCTCCGGCGAGTCGGCCAGGCCGATCGGCCCGATCCTGTGGTGTGCGGGATGGGGGGCGTGCTGCGAGCAGACGCCATCACCCGCCCGTTCACGGCCCTCCTGCGTCGGCGCTGGGATCAGGCCGATATTCGGTCGCCGCGCGGGCCGGGTATCGACGGCGCGGCGATTCTGCCGGAGATCGGTCCGGGGAGCGCGCTGTACAGGCTGATCGCTCGAGGCTGAGCCCGTGCGTCGGGGGCGCGAATCCTCGACTCCCAATACATCGGAGCTGTCAGCGATGACGACTCTAACAATTCGTATTACGATATTGATCGTGGCGAACGAGATTGAAGGCAAAAAGGTCACCGAAGCGGACGTAGAGCGCCTTGCCGCCGAGGCAAGACGTGGTTACCCCGTCGAGGAACTTCGCAAACGCGGTCGCCGACCTGCCGGGAATGGGCCGGGCAAAGTCGTGACTGTGCGTCTCGACTCCGACTTGAGACAGGCGGTCGAGGCACGAGCGGCGCGCGACCACAAGAACGACTCCGAGGTGATCCGCGACGCTCTCCGCGCGTGGGTCTGAGACTTCATGCAAGCGCCCGAAAGCACCAGCGGCGCGACAAACTCACGGATGAAGACATACTCCGCGCTGCCGATTACTGGGAGTTCGCCTCGACGCCGTACGACGAGATGCCGGCCAACGAATTCCGCCTCGGCTTCGATGGTCAAGGCCGGCTGCTCGAATTACAGGTTCTGATCTTCGACAGCGGCGACGAGCTGGTCATCCATGCGATGAAGGCCCGCAAGCAGTACCTCGGGCTACTCGACGCATCTCCGATGGAATGAGTGGGGATTTGGCGGGGCTTTGTGGGGTTTTTCGCTTAACCGCAGCACAAATACTGCCCCTGATCAGGCCTTCTTCGGTGCGCCCGGAGGGATTCGAATCCTAGATCCATGGTTGGAATCTAAGGGCTCTCGGGCGCGAGCCCAATAAATATCAGGGGTTTCGGTCTGGCTGGGTTTCTCGTGATTGAGAGAACCCCACACAATTGTGGGGCTTTTGTGTGGGATGTATAAGTAGCGCCGCCGCCGGGATGGGGGCGCCGTTCCCCTGTCGGGCGACGCTTGCCGGGCGATAGCGTGCGCTCATGGCTCTGGACCCGAACAGGGAGATCGAGGAATTCCTCGCGCGCACCTCGACCTCTCACGAGCGACATTTGCGTGTTGTGGAAGCGATCGACGACGCGCCCGATCGAGCTTCTCTCCGGAAGGGCCTCGCTGTTGACGCGATGTTTCGGTTGGGCGTCGAATGGGAGCTGCTCCAGCATCGTTGGCACGTCGCGGCAATTTCCCGCGATCCGTCGAAGGTCATTGCAAGGGAGATCGAACACATCGCGGCAGTGCAGGGAAAAGTTAGGAAGAACTCTGCGCGCGTATTCGACGTATCCATCAATCATCGAAAGCCCACCAGGCTGAAGCAATCGGAGATCGAGCAACTCGTCGATCCTCAAGATCGCAACCTTGGCTTCGCCGACATGCAGGCCTGGCGGCGGGTTGCCACGAAGGATCTTGCCTCCATCTATGTCGAACGGGTCTGTCGGCTGGCCGACGATCCGAAGTCGGCGTCGTTTCTCGACCTGGTCAAGTCGATGCGCGACTACATCGCCCACGGAAGCCGAGATGCCTCACGTCGACTCAACCGTATGGTTGCTCCGCGCATCGACGGGGAAGCTGGTTTGGTCGGCTCGATCAACGAACCACTCGCACGCGCCCAGAACGGTATCCGCGATCTCGGCACGTACTTGAACCGCGACCTTGGGTACCCGGCGACCAACCGGCTCGACTTGATCCACCTGCGAGTGCAGGGACTCGCGGAGAAGCTCAGAACGGACTAGCCGCGCTTCTCTCGTGCGCGTCGCATTCGCAATGAGACGGTCAAGCGAGCCGACTAGGCAGTTCTGCGAGACCCGCTGTCCCTGGAAAGCAGGGTGACAATCGCCCACCCGGCGATCCCGCATGTGGTGAAGATGTCCGCGACGTTGAAGATCGCGAAGGAGTCGAGGGCAATGAAGTCGACAACCTCACCCGACAGGGGCACGTCGGTGGCTCGACTGATTCGGTCCCAGATGTTCCCGGCGCCGCCTCCCGCCGCAGCGGCAAGGAAGAGCGTCCCGAGCAAGCCTCCCCCACGAACGGCCCGAGCAACGGCCCAGGTGAGGAGAGCGACGGAGACGACCATGAGACCCACGACGAGCGGAGCGCCCAACTCTCCACCGAGTCCGAACGCGACTCCTGGGTTGTACACGAGGTCAAGGCGCAGTCCCGGTACGAGATCGATCGTGCGCCCATCCGCGAGTTCGGACTGTGCAACCGCTTTGGTCAGTTGGTCGATCGAAAAGGCGGCAGCGACTGCCGCGACAACCAGAGCGATCCGCACCGACCGCCGCGGACTTGTGGCCCTCGGTCGTTCGAGCGACGTCGCGCTAGTCAAAGAGCTCGCCGAGCCAACCGCCTCGACGACGCCGGCCGTCTGACCCGTGATGTGAGTCGTACCCGCCTGAACCTCGCCGATCGCTCGAACTGGAGCGTCCACCGAACTGTTCGCCCGCACGATCGAGGATCTTGTCGAGCTCGCCGCGGTCCAACCACACCCCTCGGCACTGCGGGCAGTAGTCGATTTCGATTCCGTTGCGCTCGGAGAGCGAGAGGGCAGTGCCGTCGAGAGGACAGTTCATGCGGGGATGCTAAGCCGCCCCTTACTGGGGGATCGCTGAGTCCGAGAGGCACACGGGTTTGCCAGGCTGTCGAAGCTAGTATTTCGGTCGATGAACGAGATTGGCTCGCGGCCGGCAGCGCCGCCGACGGGACGCTTCCGCGTCCCGATCGTGTTCCTGACGTTCTTCGCGCTCTGCATCGCGTTCTTCGCGGGCAGCGTTCACCAGTCGGACTCGCTTGCGGACTCCCACGATTCCACCTCGGCAATCGCACAGATCGCCGCGCCGACTGGACTCGGCGCCGAGCCCACTACCGACGTTGCGAGTACTTCCGACGGCTGGATGACCGCCTTGGTCTCTGCCTGTGCGCTGTTCGTTCTTCTCACTCTGGCCCGCGTCTTCCGCATTCGTCTTGGCGCTCTGTTGCGGGCACTCGGAGCGCTTGTCGAGCCCGTTCACCGCGCGACACCTGTCGTGGTCGGGGGCCCGACCGCCGCTCCGGCACTCGCGCAACTCTCCATCAGCCGTACGTGAAGCGACGGCCATGACCTGTCATGGCCGTCTTCAGCTTCCTCAACGTACGAACGCGCCCGTGCGGCGCCTCACATGGAGTTTCATCAATGAAGTCACGCCGATCTGCGGCGCCAGCACGCGGCCGACGAGCAGCTCGACCACGACGCAGCGTCGCGGTTGCGCCGCCTCGTCAAAGGCGGCGCAACGCATCCATCATTCTTCGATTGTCTGCCGTCCTCGGAGTGGGACTGCTCATCGCTGCAGCCGCGCTACCCGCAGTCTCGACGTCCAGTCAAGCGTCGCCATTCGCTGAGCCCGAGCCCGCGGTTGCGACGCAGTCGCTGGAGACCACGGGCGAAGCAGGGCCGTCGGCAGACCGGGGGCAGTACTCGGTGACCAGCTGGGCCGAGATGC
The DNA here is from genome assembly GCA_050245915.1 of Microbacteriaceae bacterium. Lineage (GTDB taxonomy): Bacteria > Actinomycetota > Actinomycetes > Actinomycetales > Microbacteriaceae > JBDSKH01. The sequence goes on along the minus strand of JBFWWZ010000008.1, from coordinate 61,835 downwards.
TGAAGCTGAAGTACGGCAGCCGAACGTACAGCTACTCGACGACAGGCACCGGACCTATTCGTTGGCCTTTCCCTACCGTCGTCCCGATCTCCAGCGGATTCGGTGGGCGAGCCGCCCCCTGCTACGGGTGCTCTTCCTACCACCAGGGCCTCGACCTCACACCCGGAGCCGGCGCGCCGATTTACGCGATTGCAGACGGCACGGTCGTGCTGCACGAAGAGGGCGGCGGATTCGGAAACCACGTGATCATCGAGCACGTCGTCAACGGTCAACGCATCCGCAGTCTGTACGCGCACATGCAGTGGGGATCGAGTCCACTCCAACAGGGCGATCAAGTTGCGGTCGGCGACTTCATCGGACTCGTCGGTGCAACCGGACAGGTCACAGGCGCCCACCTCCACTTCGAGCTTGAGGTCGACGGAACGAAGATCGATCCCTACGCGTGGTTGAAGCAAAATGCCTCGTAGACGACGCTCGAGGATCCTCGCGGCCGCAGCGACCATCGGTCTGGCAACCGCGTCCTTCATATGGACAGACGCGGCGACCGCCAGAACCTCAGCCGACTACCCCACGTGGGCCGAGGTTCAAAGTGCCCAGGCCGCCGAGTCGTCGACGAAAGCGCTGATCGCCCAGATCCAAGCGCAGCTCGCGACACTTGCCGCAGAGGTCACGCGCACAGAGCAGATCGCGAGTGAAAAGGGTGCGATCTGGGCGGAGGCTCAGATCAAGGTCGACGAACAAGGCGTCATCGTCGCCGAGCTGTCCGCGCAAGCGGAAGCCGCAAGTGCCGAGGCCGACACGCAACGGAACCGGACTGCGCAGCTTCTAGCCGCGACGGCACGGACGGGAGGTGTTGACCTCACGTCGAACCTCCTGCTGTCGTCGAGTGATCCCAGCGAGCTGCTCGATGCCTTGAGCATCAGCGACAAGGTCGCCGAAAACGCGTCACAGCTGTACGGCTCTGCGCTGATCGTGATGCGCAACGCCGCCGCGCTGACGGCACAAGCGGAGGAAGCAAAGAACACCCTCGTCAAGTTGACGGAAGCATCGAAGAAGGCGTTCGACGAGGCTCAGGCCGCCGCCGCCGAGGCGGCCGCCCAGCTCGCCGCGCAGCAGGAGAACGAAGCTCGCCTGTCTGCGCAGCTCGCGGTGCTCACCGAGAAGCGGCAGGCAACAGAAGCCGACTACATCAAGGGCATTCAAGAACAGTGGGGTCCGGGCGCCGCCGGCATGATCAGCTCGACCGGTTGGGCGCGGCCCGCGCGCGGCTACATCACCTCGGGCTTTGGCCGACGCGTTCCCCCCGTGCCAGGCGCCAGCAGGTACCACCTGGCACTTGATCTTTCGGGACCGAGCTATTGCGGCAGCCCCATCTACGCCGCCCATGGCGGCACGGTCACCTACGCAGGGCCGAACGGCGGTCTGGGCAACTACATCCAGATCGACCACGGCAACGGTTACGTCACCGGCTACGCCCACTTGCAGAACGGCGGCATCGGGGTTTCCATCGGCGATTCCGTCGGACCGGGTCAGAACATCGGAAACGCCGGGACGACCGGCCTCTCGACAGGTTGTCACCTGCATTTCATCCTGCGCGACAACGGAACGCCGATCGATCCGCTGGCGTTCCTGCGAGACCAGGGCGTGGTGTTCGGGTGAGCTTCGACAACTGGTGGCTGAACGCACTGTGGTCAGTTCTCCCGACGGTCTGCCTAGGGCTGGTGTTCTGGTTCATCATCCGCGCGATCATCCGAGCCGACAGATCCGAGCGGCGTGCATATGCCCGGATTGAGGCGGAGGAGCGGGTCCGGATGCTGCAGAAACGCCGGGACAGTGCGAGGGATTCGAGCCCCACGTCCCCCTGACCGCCCTCGGCCGGATTTCCCCTGTTCGGCCGGGGGTGTGGACGTGATAGAAATATATGAACACCTGAACAGACATTCATAGATGGGAGATCGCGATGGGTGAAGGTCACACTCACGCCTCGGCGGCCAGCGCGGGCAAACGACACATCAGGCCACTGATCATCGCCTTCGGCCTGACCGCGGCCTACATGGTCGTCGAATTCGTGGTGGGCTTCGCCGTCAACTCGCTGGCTCTGATCTCCGACGCCGCGCACATGGGCACCGATGTGCTCGGTCTCGGGATGGCGTTGGCCGCGATCACCCTCGCCAATCGAAAGACCACCGCCCAGAGGACCTACGGCCTCTATCGGCTCGAGGTTCTGGCTGCGCTCGCGAACGGCATCCTGCTGTTCGGGGTCGCCGGCTACGTCATCTACGAGGCGATTCAGCGGTTCAGCGACCCGCCCGAGGTGCCCGGCATTCCTCTGCTGATCACCGCGCTCGTCGGTCTCACCATCAACATCGTGAGCTTCCGCCTCCTGGCAACAGGATCGAAAGAGAGCCTGAACCTCAAGGGAGCGTCACTCGAGGTCCTGGGCGACCTGCTCGGCTCTGTCGGCGTGATCGTCGCCGCGATCATCCTGTTCACCACGGGCTGGCCGTGGGCCGACCCGATCATCGGCGTCGGGATCGGGCTGTTCATCCTGCCTCGCACCTGGCAGCTCACTCGCCAAGCGCTTCGGATCCTGCTCGAGGTTGCGCCCCCGAACATCGACATCGATGAACTGACAGAGCGCGTGCGCGGCATCAAGGGAGTGCGCGAGGTACACGACCTGCACGTGTGGACGATCACCTCGGGCATGGAAAGCGCGAGCGGTCACATCGTGGTGGAGCAGGGAGCCGACTATCCGACCGTGCTGACCGAAGTCCAGACCCTGCTCCGCGACGAGTACCACGTCGAGCACAGCACCATCCAGTGCGAACCCGGCGGCTTCGATGAACCGCGATCCAATCCGGTCTAATAGGACACATGCAATCTGAGGACGCGCGAGCGACGAGGACAGACGACGAGGTGACACGAGTGAGCAACGGCATGCCCGACGATCGGGCTGTCACGGACGTCGCCGACGTGTTCTCGCTGCTCGGCGACCCCGGGCGCGTTCGAATCCTGAGCGCCCTGCTGATCGGCCGTCTGCGAGTCCGGGATCTCGCGACGGTCACCGGGCTCAGCGAGTCGGCGGTGTCTCACGCGCTACACCTTCTGCGCGCGCACCGTGTCGTCAAGGTCGAGCGAACGGGACGAGAAGCCCACTACGAACTCGACGACTCACATGTGGGAGCCCTGCTGCACCTCGCCATGGACCATGTCGGACACTCCGTGATGATGCACGTCCACGGGCCGAACGACCCGGATCACAGCGACCACGACCACGGGTCCGATGAGGACCCGCAATGATCCGTCAGTTCATCGCACGTGCGGTGATCACCGCGACCCTGAGCATCGGCATCACCGTTGCTGCGCCCGCCATCGCGGCGACCGCTGAAACACCGACACCCACACCGACCGCGACGGCTCCCGCGCCGTACGCGGAGCATGTTCACACTCCTGGCGATGAGGATTCCGATCCCACGTGGGTGTGGACCGCCGGCGGCGCGTTCGTCGTCCTGATGACTGGCGCATTCGTCATGCACAGGCTGGCTGTCCGCGGGATGAAACGGCGCCGACAGGTCTAAGCATGTTCGACGACAGCGCACTCCACCGGATCGGCCGCACTAGCGGTCGCTTCCGGAGCGTGGTCGCGCTCTTCGCCCTCCTCGTGTCCGCCGTGCTGCTCGCCGTGGTGAACCATGTCGACAGCCCGGATGTCGCCGACACCTCTGTCGCGTCAGCCTGGTTCGAGGTCGCCCACGTCACGGCCGATGCCGGCGTCGAAGCGGAGGCGCTGGTCGACGACACTGGCCTCGCCGCCACGGGCGTGTGCGCTTTGGTGGCGATCTGCTGCCTGCTGCTGCTCTCCGCCGCACGGACCTGGCGACGGTCAAAGGCATTCCTGTCGTCGCGCCGCCCACTCCTGGCCCCGGCGTCGCACGCACCTTCGGCGACTGCGCCGGCTCCGGACCTGCTCCTTCTCTCCATCAGCCGTACCTGAGGTCGCGCGCTCTCACGAGCACGCCTCAACCCACGTACATGCGCACCCGTGCGCCTCCTGATTGAGAGTCATCCATGAGCACCAACGGCAAGATCGCCACCGCGGTCACAGCAGTCATCCTCCTCGCGGCCATCGTCATCCTGGCCATCCTCCTGAACCAGCCCAAACCGCAACTCCCGCTCGACGCCGACGGAACCCCGTCAGCCCCGACCGCCATCCGTGACAACACCCACCGCCTGGACGTCGCCGAGGACGGCAAAGTCACACTCGTCGAGTTCCTGGACTTCGAGTGCGAAGCCTGCGGCGCGTATTACCCGATCATGGAGCAGCTGAGGGAGGAGTACGCCGGGCGCGTCACCTTCGCCTTCCGATACTTCCCGCTTCCCGGCCACGGCAATTCGGTCAATGCCGCGCTGGCGGTCGAGGCCGCTGCGAATCAGGATCAGCTCGAGCCGATGTTCCATCGGATGTTCCAGACGCAGGCGACCTGGGGCGAGAAGGGCGCCGACTCGCAAGCGCCGCTGTTCCGCACATTCGCCGAAGAGCTCGGCCTCGACATGACCAAGTACGACGCAGACATTCAGGATCCCGCGACCCGAGAGCGGATCGAACTCGATTTCACCGAGGGGATCGCGCTCGGCGTCGAAGGAACGCCCACGTTCTTCCTGAACGGCGAGCGGCTCGGGACGCCGGCGCCGGAGCAGCTCCGCGCGATGATCGATGAGGCGCTGAACGAGTGAACGTTCAGCGGAGGCAGCGAGTGGTTGCGGCCGTGTCGTGGTTGGCTGCTCTGGCAACCGCTGCCCTGATGTTCACCGGCTGCGCATCTCGCAGCGATGTCGCAGAGAGCCGCGGCGACTACCTCTCGGCCGATGGGACGGTGTCGCAGACCGCCATCGAGAACCGTGACACCGTGATCGAGTTCTCCGGGCCGGGCGAAGACGGCGGGGTCATTGATTCCAGCGACTACCTCGGGAACGTGCTCGTGGTGAACTTCTGGTACGCCTCATGTCCACCCTGCCGGCGAGAGGCGCCGTGGCTCCAGGAGCTCAGCGATCAGTACCAGGCCGACGGCGTCCAGTTCCTCGGGGTCAACGTTCGCGACGAGGCTGCGACCGCGTCGGCGTTCTCCGAGAAGTTCGAGATCACCTACCCCTCGATCATCGACGAGAGCGGTGAGGTGACTCTCGCATTCGCAGGGGTCGCCCCTCCCAGTGCCGTGCCGACGACGGTCGTGCTCGACACCGAGGGACGGGTCGCCGCCCGGATCCTCGGGATCATCGACAAGGCACTGCTCGATGGGCTGATCTCGGCGACCCTGGCAGAGGCGTCACCGTGATCACCGATAGCGAGCCCTGGTGGACCCCAGAGGCGCCGCCGGGGCTCGCAGCCTTTCTGGATGTCGGACCGCTGCCTGCTCCCGTCCTCCCCGTGATCGCCGGCGTCTTGGCGGTGGCCTACGGCGCCGGAGTCGTGAGCGTCAAGGCATCCGGGCGACCGTGGCTCGTGCGCCGGTCGATGTCGTTCCTCGTCGGATGCGTGATTCTCGCCGCGACGACCGGCCTCGCTCTCGAGGCCTACGGCACCCGGCTGTTCTCGGTCTTCATGTTTCAGCAACTGACGTTGATGATCCTCGTTCCGCCCCTACTCGTGCTCGGTGCGCCCGGAACGCTGATGATGCGAGCGGTGCCGCACCGGGGGCTCGGTCGGCTGATTCTGCGAGCCGCTCACGGCATGCTCAAGTCGCGTGTCGCGCGCGTCGCTCTGCATCCCGCGCTCGGGCTGGCGCTGTTCATCCTCGCCTTCTACGGCCTCTACTTCAGCGGCCTCGCCGACGTGCTGCTTCGCACGATCGGCGGTCACGTTGCCCTGGAAGTCGCCTTCCTCGCCTTCGGGATTCTGTTCGCGATCCCCGTCCTCAGCCCTGACCCGCTGCCGATTCGGACCACCCACAGCGGGCGCATTCTCGATGTGTTCGCGGAGATGGCGCTGCACGCGTTCTTCGGCGTCATCCTCATGGTGTCGATCGTCCCGTTGGTACCCGCGTTCGCCTCGCCACCGACCGCATGGGATGTGGATCCGCTCGCCGACCAGCAGTGGGCGGGCGGCCTCGCCTGGTCGTACGGAGAGGCGCCGACGGTGTTGATCCTCGTTTACCTGGTGCATCGCTGGTACCGCGACGACACTCGGCGTGCCGCTCGCGCTGACCGAACCGCCGATCAGTCCGGCAACCCCGAGTTGGCCCAGTACAACCAGTACCTCGAGCAACTGCGGACGCGAGGGGGCGCGGACTGATGGACGACATCGCGAGATTCTTCGCCGAAACCGTTTTCTCGGGTGCTCTCGGAATCGCCGCAGCGATCGCGCTCCTCGCAGGCCTGATCTCATTCCTGTCGCCGTGCGTGCTGCCGTTGGTGCCGGGGTTCCTGGGCTATGTGTCTGGCCTCGCCGACGAGCGGACGCGAAGCCGCCGGAGGATGATCATCGGCACGGCACTGTTCATCGTCGGATTCTCGGCCGTGTTCGTCGCCTACGGGGCCGCCTTCGGGGCGCTCGGATCATGGCTCGTCCAGTGGCAGGACGTGATCATTCGAGTACTGGGCGTCGTCGTGATCATCATGGCATTCGCCTTGATGGGGCGTTTTCGCCTCCTGCAGCGAGCGGTGAAGCCGACTTGGCGCCCGACCGCAGGACTCGCGGGAGCACCACTGCTCGGCATGGTCTTCGGACTCGGCTGGACACCCTGCATCGGACCGACACTTGCCGCGGTCCTAGCCCTCAGCCTGTCTGGCGGCGACCCCTGGCGGGGAGTGCTGTTGGGGCTGGCCTACTGCGTGGGAATCGGCATCCCGTTCCTGCTCGCAGCGTTCGGGTTCGGCTGGGCGACGGACACGTTGGCGTTTCTGAGGCGGCGTATCCGCGTCGTGAATCTGGTCGGGGGTGCCCTCCTGGTCGCCCTCGGCATCGCAATGGTCAGCGGCCTGTGGGGCACCCTTCTTCGAAGCATGCAGGCCGTGATCGCCGACTACCAGTTGGTGGTGTGACGTGCCATCCACAGCACCCTTGCCTCTTCCCTACGCTCTCCTGTTCGCGATCGCGGGCGGCTTCCTTCTGGACGCAGCCTTCCCGGATCGCGCCGTGTGGATCCTCGCCTTCCCCGCGATCGCCCTCCTCCTGCTCTCGCTGCGTGGCCGGCGGGTAGGCGGAGCTGCGATCGTCGGCGCCGCAGGTGGGTCGGCCTTCTACTTCATGCACATCGAATGGGCGAGCCTGTTCCTCGGGCCCCTCCCGATGGCTGCACTCGCCGGACTTCAGTCGCTGCTCTTTGCCCTCGGCGCCATCGCGATCTCTCTCGCATACCGATGGTTCTCGCCAGGCACACGCGCGTCCGCGCTCGTCTCTGTGATCGTCGGCGGCATCTGGCTGCTGCGCGAAACAGTCGCCGGCACCTGGCCGTACGGCGGGTTTGCATGGGGCCGACTGGGGGTCTCGCAAGTCGACGGCCCGATCAGCCAAATGCTGAGCTGGGTCGGCATTCCCGGACTCGGGTTCCTCATGGTCACGCTGGTGGCCCTGACGATCGAGGCGGTGATTGTGCAGAGGGCACGGTGGAGGAGAATCTTCGTCGCGAGCCTCCTCGCGACGTTGATGGTCGCCCTGCCGACGTGGCCGACGTCGCCCAGCGGGACGCTGCGCATCGCCGCCATTCAAGGGGCGGGGCCAGCGGGATACTTCGACGAGCGTGAGGCCGGCGCGCTCCTGGACGCGCAGGTTCGTGCGAGCAACTCGGTCTACGGCGAGGAGCTGGACCTCGTCATCTGGCCAGAGGGTTCGACAGACCGGGACCCTCTCACCGATGCCAACACCGCCGACGCGCTGACCGAGGTCGCTCGGGAAGCCGGGGCACCGCTCATCGCGTGGGGCGTCACCGAACGCGACGAACAGACCTTCAACTCGGCCCTCCTTTGGACCCAGGCGGGCACGGTCGACGACATCTATGACAAACGGCACCCGGTCCCATTCGGCGAATACGTTCCCGACAGGGCTTTCTGGAGACCGTTCGCGCCCTCCCTGATCGACCTCATCCAGCGCGAATACTCGCCGGGGACCACCGATCCGATCTTCTCCGTGTCCGGCGTGCCCATCGGTGTGACGATCTGCTTCGACATCGTCGACGACGCGCTTCTCAGCGAGGCCGCCGGCCTGGGCGCCGAACTCATCGTCGCCTCGTCGAACAACGCGGACTTCGGACGGACGGACGAGGCGGAGCAGCAGCTGGCGATCGCACGCGCCCGCGCGATCGAGCTCAGTCGGACCGTCATTAACGTGTCCACCGTCGGCGTCACAGCGGCGATCTCGCCCGACGGCCGCGTCTTCGACCGACTGACGCCGTTCGTCGCCGGAGAGCTGATCGCCGACGTTTCGCTCAGGACCGGACAGACGCCCGCGGCCATGTTCGGCCAGCCCATCGCGTGGGTCCTCTCGCTCCTGTCTCTCCTCGCTCTCACACTCGGCGCCGTCTCGCGACTGCGAGCCCCGTACTCCTTGAAGACCCACCCCACTCCCGAAAGGAACAATGAATGAATCACCTCGTCTCGCGCGTCGCGACAACATCGCTGCTGGCCGCGACTCTTCTGCTGGCAAGCGCCGCTCCGGCTACTGCTCACGACGGATTGCTGGAGAGCTCACCGGCATCGGGGTCGACCGTGACGGACCAGCTCGACTCCGTGTCTCTGACATTCAGCGACGACTTCCTGACCATCGGGGATTCAACGGCCCCGTTCGCGGTGCAGGTCAAGGGCCCCGACGATGCCTTCTACAACACGGGGTGCGTGCAGCTAGAGGGCTCCACCATCTCGACCGAGGTTGCGATGGGAGCGAGCGGCCAGTACCAGGTGCTGTGGCAGGTGGTCTCCTCGGACGGCCACACAACATCCGATGAGTTCAGCTTCACGTACGAGCAGCCGATCGGGGCCGAGGCATCGGCCGGCCACGAGACCGGGATCACCTGCGACCCCACCACCGGCGAGGCGCTCGAGGACTCACCGGCGACAGAGACGCCGGCGCCTGCCGAAGCTGAAGCCGCTTCGGACGATCTACTCCCTCGAGCCCTGCCGTGGGTCCTCGGCGGGATCGCCGCCCTCGGTCTCGGAGCGGCTGGCGTCTTCCTCCAGTACCGCCTGGCACGGCAGCGCTCGAAGTTGTGACCCGCCTCGCGCTTCTGCTCGCGGGGCCTGCTGCCCTTCTCCTGATCGGAGCCGTATCTCTTGTCGCCTCTCTGGGGTTCGGCGGAGGTGCTCAGCCGGGCGAGCTTCTTGACCCGGGCGCGGCGGTCCGATGGGGCCTGCCCGCGTCGAAGCTCGTCGTCGACTTCGGAGTGGCGACCGCTCTCGGCGCCCTGGTCGTGGCGCTCTTCGCCCTGGACCCGCGCGACGGCGCCTTCAATCGAGCACTGGATGTCGCCGCCGCGGGTGCCGGGGTATGGACGATTGCCGGTGCCACGACGGCGATCTTCGCGTACGCGAGCGTCGCCTACATCCCGATCACGCTCGAAGAGTCGTACGGGCAGGGACTTGGTGTCTACCTGACCAGCACGGAGCCCGGGATCGCCTGGGTCGTGACCGTCTTGACTGGGGCACTCCTCACCATCGTCTGCTTCGCGGTCCGAAATCGCACGGCTCTCGCCGTCTCGACCATCGCCTCGGTACTCGGTATGGTCCCCCTTGCGCAGCAGGGCCATGCCGGTGGTACGGAGAACCACGATGCAGCGGTCACGGCGATCTGGCTCCACCTCGTGTTCGCCGCAGTCTGGGTCGGCGGCCTGCTGGTGATCGTGCTGCTCCGCGGTCAGCTGAAACCCGGAGCGCTCGCCGACGTTCTTCCTCGCTATTCGACGATTGCGCTCGTCTGCTTCGTGGTCGTGGCGGTCTCCGGGTACGCGAGTGCGGCAATCCGCCTGCAGAACTCCCCTAATCTCGCGTCGCCGTATGGTGCCCTCGTTCTCGTTAAGGTGTCCGTGCTCCTGGTTCTCGGAATGTTCGGCGCCATCCAGCGGCGGTATCTGATCCGCCGAGTCGTCGACGGCACCCAGCGGTGGCTCTGGATACTCGTCATCAGCGAGATCGCGTTCATGGGCGTCGCTTCTGGAGTCGCGGCCGCTCTGGCTCGAACCAGTCCGCCGGTGGAGGAAACTCCGATCGATCAGCTTCCGGAGCCGTCGCCGTCGCTGATTCTCACGGATCGCGAGCTGCCGCCCGAACTGACTTCGATCACGTGGTGGACCGAATGGAACGTCGACCTGCTTTGGCTCCTCGTCTGCGCTTTCGGAGCGTTCTTCTACCTCGCGGGAGTCGCTCGCCTTCGTCGCCGAGGCGACCGGTGGCCCTGGCATCGGACGGTCGCCTGGCTACTCGGACTCAGCCTGCTCTTCTGGGTGACGAGCGGTCCCGTCAACGTCTATGAGACCTATTTGTTCAGCGTCCACATGCTCGGGCACATGCTGCTGACGATGGCGTCGCCGATCCTGCTGGTCCTCGCTGCCCCGATCACCCTCGGGATGCGCGCGATCGTCCCTCGCAAGGATGGCTCGCGCGGGGCACGCGAATGGCTGGTGCTCATCGTGCACTCGCGGGTCGCTGGGATCCTCACCCACCCGATCGTCGCCAGCGTTCTGTTCGCGGGATCGCTGTGGGGGTTCTACTACTCGCCGGCCTTCCGGTGGGCGACGGAGGACCATGTCGGCCACACCTGGATGATCATCCACTTCGTGGCGACAGGATTCCTCTTCGCCCAGACGCTGATCGGAATCGACCCACTGCCGCGCCGAGCTCCCTACCCGCTCCGTCTCATCCTCCTGCTGGCGACCATGGCCCTCCATGCGTTCTTCGGCCTCTCGCTGGTGACTGGCACCTCGCTTCTCCTCGCCGATTGGTACGGCGCGATGGGACGAACGTGGGGGCTGTCACCGCTCGCCGATCAACAAGCGGGCGGCGGAGTCGCATGGAGCGTCGGGGAGATCCCAACCGTCCTGCTGGCGATCCTCGTCGTCTTCATGTGGAGCCGAAGCGACTCACGCGAAGCAAAGCGGCTCGACCGCGCGGCCGACCGCGACGCTGACGCGGACCTGAACGCATACAACGAGATGCTTGCCGAACGCGGTCGTAGACGACCGTCGTAGAGTCTTGGCACTATTCAGCCGACGCTGTATAGTCAGCGTGTGCTGACCATTGCAACCGGCGTCGACGTCATGAACCGGCTGGGCCGGGCCATGGCGGACCCGACCCGATCCCGTATCCTGATCGACCTGCTCGAGAAGCCCGGCTACCCTGCCGAACTCGCTCGCGAGCTTGGCCTCACGCGGCCCAACGTCTCGAACCACCTCAGCTGCCTACTCGGCTGCGGACTCGTGACCGCCACCCCCGAGGGTCGGCAGACCCGGTACGAGATCGCCGACCCTCACCTCACTCAGGCGATCAACGCCCTGATGTCCGTCGTCATCGCCGTCGATGAGGGCGCCCCGTGCGAGAACCCGAACTGCGCCGTCGACGGGTGCTGCGAATGACCACCACTGCCAGTCCGCTGACCGACGATCGCCGCAAAGTTCTGCAGCGTCGCATCCGGTTCATCGTCGCCTTCACCATCGGCTACAACGCGATCGAGGCAGTGATCGCGATCGCCGCCGGCACCGCCGCATCATCCGCCGCTTTGATCGGTTTCGGCCTGGATTCCGTGGTCGAAGTCCTCTCCGCCGCCGCGGTCGCCTGGCAGTTCACCCGCAAAGACCCCGAGCGCTACGAGAAGCCCACCCTGCGGGTCATCTCGATCTCGTTCTTCCTGCTCGCCGCCTACGTCATCGTCAGCGCGCTGCTCTCCCTCGGCGGCGTCATCGAACCCGAGCACAGCACCGTCGGGCTCATCCTCACCGCGATCAGCGTGGTGATAATGCCGGCCGTCTCGCTGTTTGAGCGCCGCACTGGTCGCGAGCTCGGATCAGCGACCGCCGTCGCCGACTCGAAGCAGACCCTGATCTGTGCCTACCTCTCCGTCGCCGTGCTGCTCGGACTCGCCCTGAACTCGCTGTTCGGCTGGGCGTGGGCAGACTCGATCGCTGCCCTGGTCATCGCCGGCTTCGCCATCCGCGAAGGCATCGAAGCTTGGCGAGGCGACACCTGCGCGACCCCGATCGGCATGCTCCTCGATGAGGACGAAGACCACCACGAGCACTGACGTGGGGTTTCGGTGTGGGTCCCGGGGCCAGCGAATCACGGGCGGGCAGACGGGCCGGAAACACGATGTGTGGGGTTTTTGTGGGGGGCGTGTGAAAACAGCCCCCTGATCAGGGGTTTTGGTGCGCCCGGAGGGATTCGAACCCCCAACCTTCTGATCCGTAGTCAGATGCTCTATCCGTTGAGCTACGGGCGCATACAACCTCGCAACTATATCAGGGCCAGAATGACCCCATGATCGTGCGGAGCTCTGAGGCCTGGATCGCCGACGGCAATCGGGACGAGTTCATGGCGACCCTCGTCGAGCTGGTCGCCACCTTCCCGGGGTGCTATCCGGGTCTGGTCAGCCACAGCATCCTGATCGACCGCGACGACCCCGACCGGGTCGTCTATCAGAGCGTCTGGGCAGACCAGGATGCGGTGCGCGCCTTCGCGGGCGAACGCTGGCAGACCGAGCCGGTCACCTTCCCCGGCGAAGACACGCTGTTACGCAAACCCCTGACCCTGCGGCACTTCTCACCCCTAGACTGACGGGCACCATCCACCTTCGATTCAAAGGAGAATCTTCACGATGGCAGCTGTCTCGACATCCCGGCGGTCCCTCACGGGCCTGCTTCTCATCATCGCGGGCGCTCTGCTGCTGCTCGCGATCATCCTGCCCCTGGCAGGACTCGCGGTCAGCTGGCTCGGCGGCCTCGGCTACCTGGTGCTCGCTGTCGCTCTGATCGTCTTCGCGATCGGCGGCGTCAACGCGATGCTGACCAAGGTGCTGCTGATCGTGTCCGGCGTCGGGTGGGCCCTGCTCGCCCTCGGCGCGTTCGGGCTGGCGCTGCCCGGCGTGCTGGTCACCATCGCGGCACTGGTCGCCGGCATCGGCACGGTCGTCGCGGCGATCGTGCTCTACGTCGGCAAAGAGATCCGGAACACCCCGGCGCTCTTCTTCATCATCACCGCGGTGCTCGGCCTGCTCGTGCTGCTGCCGTCGTTCGGGGTCGCCGCCCTGGCCGGCACGCTGTACACGATCATCGCCGTCGCGTTCGCGGTCGGCCTCATCGTGACCGGCTACCTGTTCACGCGCAAAGAGGGTCGCTAACCACTGACAGGATGCGGGGCCGGCGTGATGCCGGCCCCGCATTCTCATGTCCGCCGTCGAGTATCACCAGTTCCCTCGTCGACCGGGTCATCGCGACGTAGCGGTCGACGGCCGTCCACGTGTCCGGGTTCACCAGCACCACCAGGTCGAACTCCAGCCCTTTCGCCCCCTCGGGCGTCAGCGAGCGCACCCGGTCCGTCCCTGCCACCGCGGGGGCTCCGATCACCGCCGCGATGCCGTCCCCGTGCGCCGACACCCACTCCTCCACGATCGTGTGCAGGTCAGCCGGTGACCCGTGGCGCACCGGGACCCCGGCCGAGCGGATCGACGTCGGCACGTTCGCATCGGGAAGCGCCGCGCGGATCACCGGCTCGGCCTCCGCCATCACCTCCTCCGGCGTGCGGTAGTTGATCGTCAGGCGCCTCACCGTGATCCCACCGAGCCCCACCCGCCCCAGACGTTCGTCCCACGACTCGGGGAACCCGCGCCGCGACTGCGCCCGGTCCCCCACGATCGTGAAGCTCTTCGACGGGCAGCGGCGCACCAGCATCGTCCACTCCGCATCGGTGAGCTCCTGCGCCTCGTCGACCACGATGTGCGCGAACGGGCCCGCGAGCGCATCGGGATCGACGGAGGGCAGCGCGGTCTCGTCGACCAGCGCGTCCTGCATGCTCTGCTGGCCCAGCATCCGCAGCACCCCCTCCCCGTCGTCGTACTCCTGCGATGCGATGAGCTGATCGACGACGTGCGACATCTCCTCCCGCTGGGCGTCGAGCAGCGCGGCCTCGCGTCGCGCCCTGCCTGCGGCCTGGGGGTCGCCGATCAGGCGCCGTGCGGCGTCGAGCAGCGGCAGATCCGACGTCGTCCAGGCGCGCGGGTCGTCGCGCTGCAGGCTCAGGATGTCGCGCTCGCCCAGGCCGGGAGCGCACACCCGCAGGAACGCGGGCAACGCGAACAGGTCCGCGACGACACCCACCGGGTCGAGCAGCGGCCAGGCGCGGGCGAACGCTGACCGCAGCGTCTCGTCCTGCCGCAGCACCCGCTCGGCCACCGCATCCGGGACCTCGCCGTCGAGCGATGCCGCGACGATCGCGATCAGCTCGTCCCAGACCAGGTCACGGTTCTCATTGTGCGTGGATGCCGGGTCGGCCGCGGCGAAGGCGTCCGCCCAGTCGGCGGGGGCGACCTCCGCGTCGACCACATCGGTCTCGACGGAGAGCGCCTGCCGCGGCGGACGCTCGTAACCGCGGACCGCGCGTTCGACGGCGTCCACGAGCACGTGAGAGGCCTTGAGCCGGGCGACGTCCGGATCCGGTTCGGCATTCGCCGCGGACCCCTCGGTCACCAGATCGGCGAGCGTGCACAGGTGCACGCCGTCCTCACCCAGGCTCGGAAGCACATCGGCCACATAAGAGAGGTACGCGGGGTGCGGGCCGACGAACAGCACACCCCCGTGGCGGCGGGCCAGGCGCGGATCGGAGTAGACCAGGTAGGCGGCGCGATGCAGCGCGACCACCGTCTTGCCGGTCCCGGGGCCGCCGTCGACGACGAGCGCGCCGCGCGAGCCCGCGCGGATGATCGCGTCCTGATCGGCCTGGATGGTGCCGAGCACGTCACGCATCCGCGGCGAGCGCGCGGCGCCGAGGCTCGCGATGAACGCGGACTGGTCGTCGAGGGCGGCGTTGCCGCCGAGGCCGTCGGCGTCGAACACCTCGTCCCAGAAGTCGGTGATGCGGCCGCGCGTCCAGCGGTACCGGCGCCGGCTGCGCAGGCCCATCGGGTCACCGTGCGACGCCGCGAAGAACGGCTCCGCCGCAGGCGAGCGCCAGTCGACGAGGAGGCGCTCACCGTCGCGATCGGTCAGCCCGAGCCGCCCGACGTACACCGGCGCCGAGCCGTCGGCCGGGACCATCCGTCCGAGAGCGAGGTCGAGCCCGTACCGCTCGAAGGTGCGCAGGCGGGACGCGAGCCGGCGCACCTCCATGTCGCGTTCGAGCCGCTCACCCGCCGCCTCCCCGCGCGAGATCCGCGTCGCGGCGAGCCGTTCGGCGAGTTCGGCCACCGTGCCGGCGAGGCTCGCGGCGATCCGCTCGAAGTGCCGTTCATCCTCGCCGATCAGGGCGGGATCGTCTTTCGCCACGAGGCGTGGGGGCAGGTCGAAGACACGGGGAGTCGCAGGCACAGTCGACGATTCTGCGCCCGGCAGGGGGCCTTGCGGCAAGCCCCCCGGTGCCGTATACCTTGTTAATGGAGAGGGAAGGCCCTCTCCATTTTCATGGGTGAGCCGGGAAGCCTGGTCGGCACAGACCATCGCGTCCCCAGGAGAGCCATGACCTTTGCCGCCGCCCTCGCCCGCAACTTCCTCGGCAACTCCCCGCGCTGGTACAAGCTGACCATCGTCGGGTTCCTGGTGCTGAACCCGTTCCTGCTGCTCGCTGCGGGTCCGTTCGTGCTCGGCTGGGTGCTCGTCCTCGAGTTCATCTTCACGCTGGCGATGGCGCTGCAGTGCTATCCGCTGCTGCCGGGGGGCCTGCTCGCATTCGAGGCGATCGTGCTCGGGCTGACCTCCGCCGCGCACGTGTTCGACGAGGTCAGCGCGAACATCTCGGTGCTGCTGCTGCTGGTGTTCATGGTCGCGGGCATCTACTTCCTGCGTGAGCTGCTGCTCGTCGTCTTCACGAAACTGCTGGTCGCGGTGCGCTCGAAGATGCTGCTCTCGCTCACCTTCCTCGCCTCCGCCGCGGTCCTGTCGGCGTTCCTCGACGCCCTGACCGTCGCGGCCGTGGTGCTCGCCGTCGCCACCGGGTTCTACGGCGTGTACCACCGCTTCGCGTCCGGGCGGCACTCCGGCGACGACCACGACCAGGCGGATGACGCGGCCGTCGACGCCGACCACGTCGCCGACCTCGCGCAGTTCCGCTCGTTCCTGCGCAGTCTCGTCATGCACGCCGCCGTGGGTACCGCGGTCGGAGGGGTCGCGACCCTGGTGGGCGAGCCGCAGAACCTGCTGATCGGCCAGCTCGCCGGCTGGGACTTCGGCGAGTTCGCCTGGCACGTGCTGCCGGTCTCCCTCCCGGTGGCGGTCGTGGCGATGGCGCTCTGCCTGATCCTGGAGCGCACGCGGCTGTTCGGGTACGGCGCCGAACTGCCCGACGGCGTGCGGCAGGTGATGGTCGAGTGGGATCGGAAGCAGACCGCCAAGCGCGACGCCCGCGCCCGCGCCCGCATCGCGGTGCAGGCGCTGACCGCCGCGCTGCTCGTCGTCGGCCTCGCGCTGCACCTCGCCGAGGTGGGACTGATCGGTCTGCTGGTCATCGTGCTGGCGACCGCGTTCTCCGGCGTGACGAGCGAGGAGGCGATCGGTCACGCCTTCGAGGAGGCGCTGCCGTTCACCGCCCTGCTGGTGACGTTCTTCGCGATCGTCTCCGTCATCCACGATCAAGGCCTGTTCACGCCGGTCATCGACGCGGTGCTCGCCCTGGAGGGTCAGGCGCGGCTCGGCACCATCTTCGGCGCCGCCGGTGTGCTGTCGGCGATCAGCGACAACGTCTTCGTCGCCACCGTCTACATCACGGAGGTGAAGCAGGCCTTCGACTCCGGCGCGATCGACGTGCACCAGTTCGAGCAGCTGGCGGTCGCGGTGAACACGGGCACCAACATCCCGAGCATCGCGACGCCGAACGGGCAGGCCGCGTTCCTGTTCATCCTGACCTCGTCGCTCGCCCCGCTGATCCGGCTCGGCTACGTGCGGATGCTGTGGATGGCACTTCCGTACACGATCCTGCTGACGATCGTCGCGTTCGCGGCGACGGTGCTGCTGATCTAGGCGCCTAGCCGCGCTCCTCCAGCCGGTAGACGCGGCGGGCGGTGCCCTCGAAGACGGCGGCGCGGGTCGCGTCGGACTCCTCCTCGAGCGCGGCGTCGACGACCGAGCGCCAGAGCGCGGTGTCGCCGGCGAGGGTCAGCACGGGCCAATCGGTGCCGTACATCAGCCGGTCGGCGCCGAACGCGTCGAGGGCGTGCAGGATCCAGGGGCGGAGCGAATTCGCGTCACGGTGCGAGGGCGGCGCCTCGGTGAGCAGTCCCGACACCTTGCACGCCACGTTCGGAAGGGCGGCGAGGCGGTCGATCGATGCCGCCCACGCGTCGAACGAGCCGTCGTCGATCACCGGCTTGCCCAGATGGTCGAGCACGAACTGCACCTCGGGCCGCGCGGCGACGAGGTCGGTCACCTCGTCCAGCTGCCGCTGCCGGATGCAGAGGTCGACGACGAAGCCGTGCGGCTCGACCTGGGCGGCACCGGCGATGAATGCGTCGCTGTCCGCGAATCCGGGTGGCTCGTCCTGCAGCAGACGCCGGATGCCGACGACGAGCGGGATGCGGGACAGGGCATCGAGCTGCTCGACGCAGTCGCGCTCCAGGGGCGCATGCGCCACGATGCCGACGATCGGCGCGCCGGCATCCGCGAGCTGCTGCACCCACGCCGCCTCGGCGATGCCCTGGTCCTCGCGGCAGTCCGCCTGGACGAAGACCATCCGCGCGGCGGGGTCCGCGTCCGCCGGGAGGAACGACGGCCGCGACAGCGCCTCGGGCACGTCATCGAGCCAGGCATACCCGAACCGCGCGCGGTCCCAGAAATGCACGTGGCTGTCGATGAGCGCGTTCATACCCGTCCTCATTCTGCGCCGACGGCCGTGCCGGCCACGCTCTCACGCGGCCGGCACGGCTGTCAGGGGATTACTGGAAATCGGCGAAGTTGTCCTTCGTCACCATCTCGGTGCCGGTGTCGATCAGCTTCTCCACCGTCTTGCCCGATGCGGCGTCGAAGGCGGCCTGCACACCGAGGCTGCCCATCTTCGCGGGGAACTGGGCGACGGAGGCCGACTCGGTGCCGTCGGCGATCGCGGCGACCTCATCCGGCGAGGCGTCGAAGCCGACCGTGATGATGCCGGTGCGTCCGGCCGACTTGATGGCCTCGAGTGTGCCGATGATGGGCGGACCGCACGCCGCGTAGATGGCGTCCAGTTCGGGGTTCGCGGTCAGGATGTCCTGACCGGCATCCAGGCCCTTCGTCTGGTCGCAGTCGGTGGGCGTGGTTGCCACGACCTCCGCCCAGTCGCCCAGGGTGTCGAGCATGCCGTTCACCCGGTCGTCGAGCGACGGGTTGCCGAGCACGCCCTGCAGCACGGCGAGCTTGGCGCCCTCCGGCAGGTTGTCCTTCAGCCAGGTCCCCGCGAGCTGGCCGCCCGCGAAGTTGTCGGTGGCCACGACCGCGGTCTTGCCGTCCCAGTCCGGGATGTCGTTGTCGATCAGCACCACCGGGATGCCGGCGTCGACGGCCTTCTGCAGCGCGTCGGCGACGTTGGGGCTGGTGGGGGTGATCGCGATCGCGTCGACCTGCTGCGTGATGAACGACTCGATGGCCGCGATCTCGCCCTCGTCGTCGGTGCCGCTCTTGCCCTGGGCGAAGACGACCTCGGCGCCGGGCTCGTTCGCGTCCCACTCCTTGGCGGCATCGACCATGATGTCGTAGAAGTCGACCGGGAACTTGGTGATCAGGCCGATGGTGAGGACGTCGTCCTCGCCGCCTCCCGACTCCGACGGGGTGGAGCACGCTGCGAGCGACAGCGCGACCGCCGCCGCGGCGACCGCGGCGACAATGCGTTTCTTGTTCATCGCATTCCTTTTCTTGGGTTGGGTGAGTGCCGGGGTCTGGGGGCGCCGGGCCGGGGACGACGTCATTCGTCGCCCCCGACGATCAGCGAGACGAGCCGTGCTCTGTTCGCTGGGGTGGGGACTTCTTCACCGACCACGCGGCCCCGGCGCATGACGACCGCGCGGTCGGCGATCTCCATCACGTGATCCATGGCGTGCGAGATGACGATCACCGCACAGCCTTCGTCACGGAGTCTCAGGATGAGGTCGAGCACCTGCCGCGATTCGCGCAGTCCCAGCGCGGCGGTCGGCTCGTCCAGGATGACGACGCGCGACGCGAACGCCGCGGTACGGGCCACGGCGATCGCCTGGCGCTGACCGCCCGACATCATGCCGACGGACGACCCGCGTCCGGGCAGGTTGATCTTCAGCCGCCCGACGAGCTCGCCGGAGCGGGTCGCCATCTGCGCCCCGCGCATCCAGCGCAGCCCGCGCGGCAGCCAGCGGGGGACCGCCTCCTCGCGCCCGGCGAAGAAGTTGGCGGTCGCGTCGAGATTGTCGAACAGGGCGAGATCCTGGTACACGGTCTCGACACCTGCGGCGCGGGCGACGGCGGGGCTGCTCAGGTGCAGCGGCGAGCCGTCCACCTCGATCGTGCCGGCATCCAGCCGGTGCACGCCGCTGATGCATTTGATGAGGGTCGACTTGCCTGCGCCGTTGTCGCCGAGCAGGGCGAGCACCTCTCCGGCGCGCGCCTCGAGCGAGACGGAGTCCAGCGCGAGCACCGCGCCGAAGCGCTTGGTCGCGTCGCGGACGGCGAGAGTCGGTGTGGTGGTCATGCGGAGGCCGCCTTCAGCACCCGGAACCGCGCTTCGAGGCGTCCGCGGATCACGTCGGATTCGACGGCGAGGAAGATCACCACGCCGATCACGATCAGCTGCAGGAACGCCTCGACGTTGAGCAGGTTCATCCCGTTGCGGATCACGCCGATCATGAGAGCGCCGATCAGCGCATTGCCGACGTTGCCCCGGCCGCCGAGGAAGCTGGCGCCGCCGATGACGACCGCCGCGATCGCGTCGAGCTCGGCGAGCTCACCGGACGTCGGGGAACCGGCGTTCAGCCTGCCGGAGGTGACGATGGCCGCGACCCCGGCGAGCAGGCCGCTGACGATGTAGACCGAGACGAGCACCCGGTTGCGCGGGATGCCGAGGTTGCGGGCGCCGTCGGGGTTGCCGCCGACCGCGTAGATCCAGCGGCCCCACACCACGTTGCGCAGCAGGACGGTGACCAGGATGGCGACCGCGGCGACCAGGAAGGCGGCGTTGGGGAACCACGGCGCGAGCCAGGTGGCCGCACCGCCACCCACGGTGCGCACCACGTCGGGCATGCCGGAGATGGGTCGGCCCCCGGCGAGGCCGAGCGCGAGGCCGCGCGCGATGCTCAGAGTCGCGAGGGTGACGATGAACGGGTGCGGAAGCCGGCCGTAGACGTAGCCGAACCCGTTGACCGCGCCAACCAGCGCCCCGGAGAGCAGCATGGCGAGGACCGTCGCGACCCCCGACCCGGTCTCGGCGAAGACGAGGGCGCCGACGACGCCGGAGAGCGCGACCGTCGATCCCACCGAGAGGTCGATGCCGCGGGTGAGGATGACGAGCAGCTGGCCGATCGCGAGGATGGCGATCGCGGCGCTCTGGGTGAGCACGTTGCCGAGGTTCTGGGGCGTGAAGAACACCGGCGAGAGGTTCGCGAGCACCACGACCAGCACCACCAGGATGAGCAGCGGCCCGAGACGCAGGGTCGTGAGCAGAGCTCCCACCAGACGCGCGCGCGCACCGTCGGCGGCGCTCACGCGATCCGGTGTCGCGGGGGTGGGTCGGGGGTCGGGCACGCACAGCCTCCTCGCTGGGTTGCGGCGACTCTATCCGCCTAATCATCCGATGTCTAGCGGCAAAATCGCACGCTTTCGCCGATTGGTTCGACCGAACCTGCCGATAGATCGGATTTATCGGCTCATTCCGGGGTCACCGCCACACGACGACCCTCCGCGTGGGACTGGATGGCCGCCATCGCCAGCTGCAGCGCACGCCGACCGGCGGACGCGGGAACCGGAGGGGGGTCGCCCCGCCGGAGTGCGGCGAGCAGCGCCTCGACGTGGCGGTCGAACGTCCCGTGGAAGTCGCGTGCCTCGTCGTTGAAGTAGCCCGCGCGCCAGACCGACGCTGTCTCATCGCCGGCACGCTGGATGCTCAGTTCGCGGACCGTGTCGCGGATCACCACGCGCCCCTCGGTCCCGTTGATCTCGATGAGCTGCGCATCCGGGTAGGCGTACGAGGAGTCGTAGCTCCCGAGCATCGTGCCGACCGCCCGGTTCTCGAACTCGAGTGCCAGGGCCACCGTGCTCCAGTCCCCGTAGGTCTTGTCGGCCATCTGCGCGGCGACCGACGCGATCGGCCCGACCAGATGCTCCAGCATGTCGAAGCCGTGGCACTGCGTCTCGATCAGGTTCGCGTGACGCGACGTGCCGTGGTTGGCCTCGCCGCCGAACCGCCAGGTCGCGAACACCGGGTCGCCGATCACCCCCTCGCGGATCGCGGCCGCCGCGCGGACCACCGGTTCGGCGTACCGGTGGTTGAAGTTGATCGCGAAGAAGAGATCGCGGGCGGCCGCCTCGGCGAGCAGGGTCTCCGCCTCCCCCAGGTCGAACACCAACGGCTTCTCGACCAGCATCGGCACGCCCGCGGAGATGAGCCGGAGCGTCGTCGCGTAGTGCTCCTCGTTCGGCAGGCAGACGGTGATGAGCTCCGGCGCGGCGGCGGCGAGCATCTCGTCGACGTCGGTGAACGCCGTGGCGCCGTAGGCCGCGGCGCGACGCGCGGCCCTCGCGGCATCCCGGCCCACCACCGCGACCAGTTCGGTGTCGGGCCGGCGCGCGAAGATGCGCGCGTGCTGTTCGCCCCAGGTGCCCGTGCCGACGACCGCCACTCTCATGGGTGCGATCCTAGGGGCAGGGATTTTCATCAGACCTTTGCCCGCGCGGCTCTAGGATGGCCGGATGACCGACGTGGATGCCGGACCGGCGACGGCACTGCCGCCCGGCCTTTCGCAGACCGACGTCGTGGTGCAGAGCATCAAGGCGATGATCACCCGCGGTGAGCTCGGGCCGGGTTCGCGTCTGCCGGTCGAGAAGGATCTCGCGGTCGCCCTCGGCGTCTCCCGCGGCTCCCTGCGGGAAGGCGTGCGCGCGCTCTGCATCATGGGCGTGCTCGAGACGCGCCAGGGCGACGGGACCTACGTGACCTCGCTCGACTCCACCCTGCTGCTGGCGCCGATGGCGTTCATGGTCGATCTGCAGACCCCCGAGCACCGCAGCGACCTTCACGTCGTACGCCGGGTCCTCGAATCAGAGGCGGCGGCACGTGCGGCCACCCGCATCACCGACGACGAGCTCGCGGCCGCCGGGCAGGTGCTCGAGGGGGTGCGTCAGAAGGTGTTCGGCGACGTGCCCACCGACATCGAGACCGTCATGAGCGCCGATGTCGCGTTCCACCGCGTCATCGCCAACGCGTCCGACAACGGCGCGCTGGCCGCCCTCATCGACGCGCTCGCCGACCGCACGCTGCCGGCCCGCCGCACGTTCGGCGTGCAGCACGAGGGTCAGACCCGCACCGCCTTCCACGAGCACGAGGCGATCCTCGCGGCGCTGGCGGCGCGCGACCCGGACCGGGCGCGCCTCCTGATGAGCCATCACCTGCTGGCGATCGAGGTCTTCGTCGACGATGATGACGCCGTGCCCGCTGCCGCCCAGTAGCGGCCGTCCGGGAACCGGTACTCCTCGATCGAGGCGGGCAGGATCTCGGCGCTGTAGCCGGGCGCCGTCGGCAGGCGGTAGGCGCCGTCCTCGATGATGCACGGGTCGGCGAAGTGCTCGTGCAGGTGGTCGACGTACTCGGTGACCCGGCCCTCGAGATCGCCGGACACGGCGACGTAGTCGAAGACGGACAGGTGCTGCACCAGCTCGCAGAGCCCCACACCGCCGGCGTGCGGGCAGACCGGCACCCCGAACTTCCGGGCCAGCAGGTAGACGGCCAGGATCTCGTTCACGCTGCCCAGCCGTGCCGAGTCCAGCTGGCAGAAGTCGAGGGCTCCGGCCTGGAACATCTGCTTGAACAGCACCCGGTTCATCCCGTGCTCACCGGATGCGACCCCGATCGGGTGCACCGCCTTGCGGATCGCGGCGTGGCCGAGCACGTCGTCGGGACTCGTCGGCTCCTCGATCCAGAGCGGTCGGAACTCGGCGAGCGCGTTCACCCACCCGATCGCCTGGGGCACATCCCAGACCTGGTTGGCGTCGATCATCAGGTTCGCGTCGGGGCCGATGACCTCGCGGGCGATGCGCAGGCGGCGGATGTCCTCCTCCAGGTCCGCCCCGACCTTCAGCTTCACGTGCCGGTAGCCGGCGTCGACGGCCTCCTGGCACAGCCGCCGGAGCTTGTCGTCGGAGTAGCCGAGCCATCCGGCGCTGGTGGTGTAGCAGGGGTATCCGGTCCGCTCCAGCTCCGCGATGCGCTGCTCGCGGGACGGAGCGAGTTCCGCGAGCAGCGCGATCGCCTCCTCACGCGTGAGCGCGTCGGAGAGGTAGCGGAGATCGGCCGCGTCGACGAGCTGCTCGGGTGACATCCCGGTCAGCAGCCGCCAGAGCGGAACGCCGGCGACCCGCGCCGCCAGGTCCCAGACGGCGTTCATCACCGCGGCGAGCGCGAGGTGGATGACGCCCTTCTCCGGGCCGAGCCAGCGCAGCTGGGAGTCGCTCTGCAACTCGCGGTAGATGCCGCCGAGGTCGCCGACGACCTCTGCCACGTCCCGCCCGATCAGGGGAAGCCCGCGTTGCCGCGCCGCCTCCACGCAGAGGTCGTTGCCTCGGCCGATCGTGAAGGTGAACCCGTATCCCGAGAGCTCGGGATCGTCGGTCGCGATGTGCACGTAGGCGGCGGAGTAGTCGCCGTCCTTGTTCATGGCGTCCGAGCCGTCCATGGTCAGCGACGTCGGGAAGCGGATGTCGGTGACGGTCACCGACGTGATCGTGGTCATGCGCAGAGCGCTCCTGGGTCTCGCACGCGCGCCCAGCGCCGGGAAGGTGCGTGATAGCGAAACATTAGATGTATTCCGGCGAAAACACGAGTTCGGCCCCGGATTGGGCACTAGGATGGCCAAAACATCTAGTCTTTGCGAGGGAGCCCGACGTGCTGTCAGCCCGCTACACCGGTGACGGAGCCGTCGAGACGGCGCAGATCGACGCGACCGACCCCGGTCCCGGCCAGGTGCAGGTCCGCGTTGCCTACACCGGGCTGTGCGGCACCGATCTGCACATCGTCCACGGCGCGATGGATGCCCGGGTCGAGCGCCCGCTCGTCTTCGGCCACGAGGCCAGCGGCGAGGTGGCGGCGGTCGGGTCGGGCGTCGAGGGCTGGGCGGTCGGCGACCCCGTCACCGTGATGCCGCTCGACTGGGACGGCACCTGCCCCGCCTGCCGCGCCGGCCACACCCACATCTGCCAGCACCTCGACTTCATCGGCATCGACTCCCCCGGCGCGCTGCAGGAGCTGTGGAACGTCCCCGCCCGCACCCTCGTGCGACTGCCCGCCGACCTGGCGCTCGACCACGCTGCACTCGTCGAGCCGGTAGCGGTCGCCGTACACGACGTCCGCCGGTCGGAGCTGCGCGCCGGCGACAAGGCCGTGGTGATCGGCGGCGGGCCGATCGGCGTGCTCATCGCCACCGTCGCCCGCGACCAGGGCGCCGAGGTGGTCGTGATCGAGCTCGACGCGGGGCGACGGGCGCAGATCGCCGACCTCGGCATCCAGACCCTCGACCCGCGGGCGACCGATCAGGTCGAGTGGGTGAACGACTGGACCGACGACGCCGGCGCCGACGTGGTGTTCGAGGTGTCCGGTGCGGCGGCCGCCGTGCTCGGCGCCACCGGCCTGGCGAAGGTGCGGGGCACCGTCGTCGTGGTGGCGATCCATCCGACGCCGCGTGAGATCGACCTGCAGCGCATGTTCTGGCGCGAGCTGCGACTGCTCGGGGCGCGGGTGTACGAGGCGGAGGACTTCGCGACCGCGGTCGAGCTGCTGGCGCGGGGCGTCATCCCGGCAGACCTGCTGATCACCCGGATCGTCCCGCTGAGCAAGACCGCCGAGGCGTTCGGCGACCTCGAAGCGGGGCGTGCGATGAAGATCCTCGTCGACGTGCGGGACCACTCGTGACCGCGTCGTTCTCGCTTGACGGGCTGACGGCGCTCGTCACCGGCTCACGACGGGGAATCGGCTTCGCCATGGCCGAGGCGCTCGCCGCCGCGGGCGCCGACATCATCGGCATCAGTGCGCAGCAGGAGGCCGAGGGCAGCGCGATCGAGGCAGCCGTGCGCGGGCACGGGCGGGCCTTCGAGGCGATCACCTGCGACTTCTCCGATCGCGCGGCGGTGCTCGCGCTCGCCGACACGCTCAGCGGGCGGCAGATCGACATCCTGGTGAACAACGCCGGCGCGATCGAGCGCGCACCCGCCGCCGAGCACCCGCTCGAGTGGTGGGATCGCGTGCTCGAGATCGACCTGTCGAGCCCGTTCGTGCTGACGCAGGCCGTCGGGCGCGGCATGCTCGAGCGCGGGCGCGGCAAGGTCATCTTCACCGCGTCGCTGCTCAGCTTCCAGGGCGGCATCAACGTGCCCGGGTACACCGCGGCGAAGTCCGGGATCGCCGGGCTGACCCGCGCGCTGTCGAACGAGTGGGCGCAGCACGGCGTGAACGTCAACGCCATCGCGCCCGGCTACATCGCCACCGACAACACCCAGGCGCTGCGCGACGACCCGGACCGGTCGGCGGCGATCCTCGGTCGCATCCCGGCGGGGCGGTGGGGAACCGGCGCCGACATCGCGGGCGCGACCGTCTTCCTGGCCTCTCCGGCCTCGGACTACGTCTCCGGTATCGTTCTGCCCGTGGACGGCGGATGGCTCGGTCGGTGACCGCGCTGCCTCCCACCCTCGGCGGGCAGCGGATCATCCCCGTCGTCGTCATCGACGACGCGGGGTGGGCGGTGGATGCCGCGGGCGCCCTGAGCGCGGGCGGCATCGGCTGCATGGAGATCACCCTGCGCACCGCGGCCGGGCTCGACGCGATCACCCGCGTCGCGGAGTCCGGGTCGCTGCTGGTCGGCGCGGGGACCGTGCTCGACCCCGCCGACGTCGACCGGGTCGCCGATGCCGGCGCCCGCTTCATCGTCACCCCCGGCTTCGACCGGGAAGTGGTCGATCGTGCGCTGGAACGCGGCCTCGACATCCTGCCCGGAACGGCGACCGCGACCGACGTGCAGGCCGCGCTGCGGGCGGGACTCTCGGCGGTGAAGCTGTTCCCCGCCGACCGGCTCGGCGGACTGGGGCTGATCTCCTCGCTAGCCGGCCCGTTCCCCGATGTGGCGTTCGTGCCGAGCGGTGGTGTCGGCGCGTCGAACCTGGCGGAGTACCTCGCTCACCCGAACGTGCCCGCGGTCAGCGGCAGCTGGATGATCGGCCGCGACCTGCTCTCCGCCCGCGATGCCGCGACCATCGAGCGACTGAGCCGCGAGGCGATCGGCGGCGCGGGGGCATGACCTCGGGCGGCGTCGTGACCCTCGGCGAGACGATGGGCCTGCTGCGCGCGGCATCCATCGGGTCTCTCGAGCACGTGTCCGACTTCGCCCTGCACATCGGCGGCGCCGAGAGCAATGTGGCCATCGGCGTCTGCCGGCTGGGGCACCCCGCGCGCTGGATCGGCCGGGTCGGCGACGACGGTGTGGGGCGCCGCGTGCTGCGCGAGCTCCGGGCCGAGGAGGTGCAGCTCTCGGCCGTGGTCGACCCGGATGCGCGCACCGGCATCATGCTGAAAGAGACGCCGACGGCCGGAGCGACCCGCGTCTCGTACTACCGCTCCGGCAGCGCCGGCAGCCGGCTGCGACCGGAGGACCTCGACCTCGACGCGATCCGCGCCGCCGGGGTGCTCCACGTGACCGGCATCACGCTGGCGCTCTCGGATTCGGCCGCTGCCGCGGTTCACTCCGCCGTCGACGCCGCGGCAGCGGCCGGTGTCCCGGTGTCGTTCGATGTGAATCACCGTGCCGCCCTATGGTCCGGCCGCGACCCCGCCGCCGCCTACTGTCAGGTCGCGGAGCGCGCCACGGTCGTCTTCGCGGGCGACGACGAGGCGGCGCTGCTGGTCGGAGCGGGTGCCCCCGGTGAGCTGGCGAGCAGGCTCTGCGATCTCGGCCCGGCGCAGGCCGTGGTGAAGCTCGGCGAGCGCGGCTGCGTCGCGCGGATCGACGGGGCGGAGTACGCCGCAGACGCGATCCCGATCACGCCGCTCGACACCGTCGGCGCCGGTGACGCGTTCGTCGCGGGGTACCTCACCGGCCTGCTCGAGGGTCTTCCGCCCGGTGAGCGCCTGAACCTCGCGGTGCGATGCGGGGCCTTCGCCTGCCTCGGCCCGGGCGACTGGGAGAGCCTGCCGCGCCGCGCCGACCTCGACGCGGCGCCCGGCTCGGACCCCGTGGTCCGCTGACGCTCAGTGCGCGACGGTGAACCGCGCGCGCCGGTGCGCCGGCGACTCCATCTCGTCGAGCACCGCGCGCGCCAGGTCGGCGGCGGAGATCACCGACCGCCCGTCCGCATCGCGCAACAGGACATCTCCGCCGAGGCGGTAGCTGCCGGTGTCGGGCGCGGGCACCCACGATCCGAACTCCTGCGGCGGGCTGACATAGAACCAGTCGACGTCATCCGCGGTCTGCTTCAGGGTATCGAGGATCGCCATGCCGGTCTCCACCTCGGGACGCACCTCCGGCGGGGGCGTGTGCGCGTCGAACAGCGTCGGGCCGCCCTCTTCGACCAGCAGCGAGGATGCACCGCCGATGATGCCGAGGCGCGTCGATGTTCCGGCGACGCGCGCGATCAGGTCGTCGACGAGCCCCTCCTCCTTGCCGGCCATGTCGCCGCGCGGTGAGACCGCTTCGATCACGACGTCGCTGCCGTCGAGAACGCGGTCCAGGATGCCGGGGTCGAGGGCAGAGCCCGTCACGTACTCGACGCCCTCGGCCGGCTGTTCGGGAGCGGTGCGGCTCACGGCGATGACGTGGTGCCCGCGGCGCCGGGCTTCGGCGGCGATGGCGGCTCCGGCGTATCCGGTTCCTCCGAGGACGGTGATGCGCGACATGTCTCTTTCCTTTACTCTCTTTTGGTAACCCATCCACCGTATGCGGCATCCCGCGCATGCGGAAGTAGGCACTTCGAGGTAAGGAACGCACGTGACGGTGAGCATCGATGGCTGGGACCCGTACGCGGCGGACTGCCCGTCGCGGCGCCTCCTGGATCGCATCGGCGACCGCTGGACGGTGCTGATCGTCGGCGCCCTCGACGACGGACCGCAGCGCTTCTCGGCGCTCGCCGCCCGCGTCGACGGGATCTCGCAGAAGATGCTGACCCAGACGCTGCGCTCCCTCGAGCGCGACGGCCTCATCACGCGCACCGTCTACCCCGAGGTGCCGCCGCGCGTCGAGTACGAGCTCACCACGCTCGGCCGGTCTCTGCAGGTGCCGTTGCGCGCGCTCGAGGAGTGGGCGGTCGCGAACATGTCCGAGGTCGTGGAGCGCAACCGGGCGTACGCCTAGACCCGCCGCGCGCCCCCGCGACGGAGGCGGCCGATGGCGAGCTGCACCGCGAGGGTCGCCACCCCGGCGATCAGCAGGCCGAGCAGGTTGAGACCGAGCTGGATCGCCGACGCCCCCGCCTCATCCCAGGCGCCGACCGCGATCGTGAGGGCGATCGTCGCGGCGGCCGGAACGGTGGTGATCGAGATGAAGACCCCCACCAGCGCGGACGACTTGGCCGAGGTCATCGACAGGATCCCGGCGACGCCCGCCAGAAGCGCGATGGCGAACGACCAGCCGTCGGGGTTGACGATGAACTCGGTCTGATCGCCCGTCGTCGCGAGCTGCGGATCGATGGCCCCGGTGAGCGAGGCGAGGAACCACAGGATCAGGGCGACCGAGATCGCGATCGCGAAACCGCCGAACAGGGTCACGGCCGCCGGGCCGATGATCCGTGGCCGCCGCCGCACCAGTGCCACGCAGATCGCCGAGAGGGGCGCGAACTCCGGCCCGACCACCATCGCGCCGATGATCAGGATGGGCTGGTCGAGGTACCGGCCGACGCCGGCGATGAGCGTCGCGAGGACGAGGAAGACGAGAAACGACCACGACATCCGGGAGTCGTCACGGGCGCGCTCCTCGATGCCGTGCCAGACCACTCCGTCCGAGGGGTGACCGGGCGCGGACCTCTCGGCGCGCTCACCGGCGCGCCCGATCACGGCCGACGGCTCGCTGAGCGAGATCGATCCCTCCTCCACGACCCCCAGCCCGTGCAACGCATCCAGCACGGGATTGGCCGCCTCGCGCGCGATGTCGAACAGGATCAGGTCCGCCGACCCGTCGGGGGCCGCCCGACGGACGACGGCGACGTTCGCGACAGCGGGATCGGATCCGAGGCGGGCGAGCACCCGGTCGGTCGTAGCCGAGGGCGCGATGACGCGGACGTGCAGCACGATCCCCCTACCCCGCGAACCGGTAGCCGATGCCCGGTTCCGTGATGAAGTAGCGCGGCTTCGACGGCTCCGGTTCGAGCTTCTTGCGGAGCTGGGAGATGTAGAGCCGCAGATACCCGGTGTCGTGGGTGTACTGCGGGCCCCACACCTCGGTCAGCATCGCGTCGCGGGTCACCAGCTTGTCTTTGTGGTGGATCAGCATCTCGAGCATCCGCCACTCCGTCGGCGTCAGTCGAACGGGCTCGCCGGCCCGGGTCACCACGCGAGTCGGCAGGTCGACGACCACGTCGCCGAACCTGACCACGGGCTCGTCATCGGCCGATGCCACGAGCCGTCGCGACAGGGCCCGGATGCGAGCCAGCAGCTCGTCGGCGGAGAACGGCTTGGTCACATAGTCGTCAGCACCGGCGTCGAGGGCGTCGACCTTGTCCGCGGTGTCGCTGCGCCCGGACACCACCAGGATCGGGACCTGGGACCAGCCGCGGATCGACTCGATCACCTCGATCCCGGTCAGCTCCGGCATGCCGAGGTCGAGGACGACGATGTCGGGATGCGATGTCGTGGCGGCCTCCAGCGCCTCACGGCCGTTGCCGGCGGTCACCACGTCGTGCCCCCGCGCCGCAAGGGTGACCCGGAGCGCCCGCAGCATCTGCGGGTCGTCGTCGGCGATCAGGATCTTCATGCCGCCGCCAGCTCGATCACCATGGTGAGCCCGCCGCCCGGGGTGTCCTCCGCCTCGAGCGTGCCGCCCATCGCCTCCACGAAGCCTTTCGACAACGCGAGCCCGAGCCCGATGCCGGTCGTGTTGTCGGTGTCGCCGAGGCGCTGAAAGGGCACGAACACATCCTCGCGCCGTTCCGGCGGGATGCCGGGACCCGAGTCGATGATGCGCAGCTGCACACGGTCACCGAAGACGCTGCTCGCGATGACCGGAACCGAGCCCGCCGGGGAGTAGGCGACCGCGTTGAGCAGCAGGTTCACGATCGCGCGCTGCAGCAGGACGGCGTCGGCGTTCACCGGGGGCACCGCCGGGTCGAGCTCGAGCTGGACCTGGCCGGGCGACAGCGCGACCTCCTCGAGCGCCACGCTCACCACCTCGTCGAGCGAGACCGGCGCGAGGGAGACGCCGAGCGCGCCCGCCTGGAGCCGGCTCGCATCGAGCAGCTTGGTCACGAGTTCGGCGAGCGCATCGAGGCTCTCCTCGGCGGCGGCGAGCAGCTCGGCCTGGTCCGCGCTCGACAGTGTCACATCGGCCGACCGCAGCGCGGTGACGGCGGCGGTCGCGGCAGCCAGCGGGCGCCGGAGGTCGTGGCCCACCGCCGCGAGCAGCGCGGTCCGCAACCGGTCGGCCTCGGCGACCGGACGCATCACCTCCGCCTCGGCGGCGAGCTCGCGCTGCTGCAGGGCCGTCTCGATCTGCGAGATGAACGCGCCCAGGATGCGACGGTCCGACGAGGCGAGATCCGGCCCCCGCAGATACAGGCTGGCGTCGGCGCCGATCGGGACCTGCGTCTCCACGTCGTCGTCGTGCACCAGGCTCGCCTCGATCGCCTGGTAGATCGGGACCCCGTGCGACCGCAGGATGACGCTCGTCATCCCGAACGCCTCGCGGAGCCGGGTGACCAGGGCATCGAGGGCGTCCTGCCCCGAGAGCACGCTGCCCGCGATGCTCGCGAGGGTCTCGGATTCCGCGCGGGCACGTGCCGCAGACCGCGAGCGGCGGGCGGCCTGATCCACGACGATGCTGACCAGCACCGCGACGACCACGAAGATGATGAGAGCCAGCAGGTGCAGGGGCTCGGTGATGGTGATCGTGTACAGCGGGTCGACGAAGAAGAAGTCGAGCAGGAACCCGGCGGCGACGGCGCTCACCACCGCGGGCCACACGCCCCCGACCAGCGCGACGATCACGACGAACAGCTGGAACGCC
This sequence comes from Microbacteriaceae bacterium, assembly GCA_050245915.1. Classification (GTDB taxonomy): domain Bacteria; phylum Actinomycetota; class Actinomycetes; order Actinomycetales; family Microbacteriaceae; genus JBDSKH01. The sequence continues at coordinate 30,319 of JBFWWZ010000008.1, read as the reverse complement.
AGGACGTCGCTGGTGATCGACTCATCGCTGCGGAACCAGTGAAGCAGCCAGGTGAGCAGGGGGATGCCCGCCCCGGCCAGCGCGAAACCGATCAGCCGCCGGCGCACGGAGAGCGCCCCGCCGAGGGCGGGGAGGGCGCGGGACGCCGCCTCGGCGTGAGTGACCACATGGACGTCGATGTCACCCGATTCCCGGATCACCGTCGCCGAGGTGCCCGCACCCGTGAGCAGGGTGGCCAGCCGGCCGCGGCGGCTCGCGCCGATCACGAGCTGCGTCGCATCGACGCTGCGCGCGAACTCCACGAGGGCCCGCGGGATCGACTCCCCGACGACCTGATGGTAGGTCCCACCGAGGCTCTCGGTGAGCGTCCGCTGCGCCGTGAGGATCTCGGGGGCGGCGTCCACCAGCCCGTCGGACGCGGTCACGTGCACCGCGAACAGCTCGCCGCCGGAGGACCGGGATGCGATGCGGGCGCCACGGCGCAGGAGGGTATCGCCCTCCTTGCCTCCGGTCAGCGCGACGACGACCCGCTCGCGGGCGTTCCAGGGTGCGTCGATGCCCTTCTCCGCGCGGTATCGCTTCAACGCGGAATCGACCTCGTCCGCGAGCCAGAGCAGGGCGAGCTCGCGCAACGCTGTCAGGTTGCCGAGCCGGAAGTAGTTGCTGAGCGCCGCATCCACCCGTGTCGCGGGATAGACGAGCCCCTGCCCGAGCCGGTCGCGCAGCGCCTGAGGCGAGAGGTCGACGAGCTCGATGCGGTCCGCGCTGCGGAGCACCGCGTCGGGGATGGTCTCCCGCTGCTGGATGCCGGTGATCTGCCTGACCACGTCGTTGAGGGATTCGATGTGCTGGATGTTGACCGTCGAGATCACGTCGATGCCGGCATCCAGGATCGCATCCACGTCCTGCCAGCGCTTGTCATGCTCCGAACCGGGGGCGTTGGTGTGCGCCAGCTCGTCGACCAGGGCGATGGCGGGAGCGCGGGCGATGACCGCGCTCAGATCCATCTCCTCGAGGGTGACCCCGCGGTGCGCGACCGTCCAGCGGGGCACCACCTCGAGTCCCTCCACGAGCGCGGACGTAGCCGCGCGACCGTGGGTCTCCACCACGGCGACCACCACGTCGACGCCCTCGCCGGCGAGCCGCCTGCCCTCCTCGAGCATGGCGTAGGTCTTGCCGACGCCGGGCGCGGCTCCGAGCATCACGCGGAGCCGGCCCCTCCTCATGCGCCCATCATCCCAGCCGCGCGAGCGCGACGTTCAGCTGGAGCACGTTCACGGTCGGGTCGCCGAGGTAGCCGAGATCACGGCCCTGGATCACGGACTCGACCAGGTCGCGCACCTGCTGCTCGGGGATCCCGCGGGCCGCGGCGACGCGGGGCACCTGCAGCAGGGCGTACTCCGGGCTGATGTGCGGGTCGAGGCCCGAGGCGGACGCGGTGACCGCGTCGGCGGGGATCTCGTCGGCATCCACGCCGTCGAGCCGGGCGATCGACGCCTGGCGCTCCTGGATCGCCGCGATGAGGTCGTCGTTCTCGGGACCGTAGTTCGACCCGCTCGACGCCCCGCCGTCGTACCCGTCGCCGGCGGCGCTCGGCCGGGACTGGAACCACTCGGGGAGCGGGCTGCCGTCGGCGTCGGTGAACGCCTGGCCGATGATGGCGGAGCCGACGACCCGACCGTCGACGGTGACCGGCTGCCCGTTCGCGTTCGCGGTGAACGCCGCCTGCCCGACACCCAGGATCAGCAGCGGGTACGCGATGCCGAGCACCGCGGTGAGGATGAGCAGGGCCCGCAGCGCGGTCCACACCTGCCGGAGTGACGTCATCGTGGGGAACCTTTCTAGAAGCCGGAGATCAGGCTGACGACCAGGTCGATGATCTTGATCCCGATGAACGGGGCGATCAGACCGCCGAGGCCGTAGACGACCAGGTTGCGGCTGAGCAGCTTCGCCGCCGGGACGGCGCGGTACTTCACGCCGCGCAGCGCCAAGGGGATGAGGAACACGATCACCAGCGCGTTGAAGACGATGGCCGAGAGGATCGCCGACGCGGGCGAGTGCAGCTGCATGATGTTGAGCGCCTGCAGGCCCGGGAACACGCCGGCGAACATCGCGGGGATGATCGCGAAGTACTTGGCGACATCGTTGGCGATCGAGAACGTCGTCAGCGACCCGCGGGTGATCAGCAGTTGCTTGCCGATGCGCACGATGTCGATCAGCTTCGTCGGGTCGGAGTCGAGATCGACCATATTGCCGGCCTCCTTCGCGGCGGAGGTGCCCGTGTTCATGGCTACGCCGACATCCGCCTGCGCGAGCGCGGGTGCGTCGTTGGTGCCGTCACCCGTCATGGCCACCAGGTTTCCCCCGGCCTGCTCGGCACGGATCAGCTCGAGCTTGTCCTCCGGCGTCGCCTCGGCGAGGAAGTCGTCGACTCCCGCCTCCTTGGCGATCGCTGCCGCCGTCAGCGGGTTGTCGCCCGTGATCATCACCGTGCGGATGCCCATCGCCCGCAACTCGGCGAACCGCTCGACGAGCCCGTCTTTGACCACATCCTTGAGGTGGATGACACCCAGGATGCGACCGTCGCCCTTCGCAGGCCTGGTCGCCACGACCAGCGGCGTGCCCCCCGATTGCGAGATCCGGGTGACTGCGGAATCGAGTTCGACCCGCGTGCCCTCGGGGATCGTCCCGACCCAGTCCGTCACCATGCTCGCGGCGCCCTTCCGGACGGATGAGCCGTCGGTCAGGTCGAGCCCCGACATGCGGGTCTGGGCGGTGAACGGCACGACGTCGGCTCCCGCCGGGGTCGGCACGGCGCCTCCGGCGAGCTCCACCACCGACGTGCCCTCGGGAGTCGGGTCCGCCAGCGAGGACAGGCGCGCCGCCTGGGTGAGCTCGTCGGCGGACGTGCCGCCCACCGGGACGAACTCGGACGCGCGGCGGTTGCCGTAGGTGATGGTGCCGGTCTTGTCGAGGAGGAGGGTGGTGACGTCGCCGGCGGCCTCCACCGCGCGTCCCGACATCGCGAGCACGTTGTGCTGCACCAGCCGGTCCATGCCCGCGATGCCGATCGCGCTGAGCAATGCGCCGATCGTCGTCGGGATGAGGGTGACCAGCAATGCGACGAGGACGGTGACCGTCACGACACCGCCGACGTACTCCGCCGGTGAACTCAGTGTGAGCACCACCACCAGGAACACGATCGACAGGGCGGCGAGCAGGATGTTGAGCGCGATCTCGTTCGGGGTCTTCTGGCGGGCGGCGCCCTCGACGAGGCGGATCATCCGGTCGACGAAGGTCTCGCCGGGCTTCGAGGTGATCGCCACCACGATGCGGTCGCTCAGCACCCGGGTGCCGCCCGTGACCGCACTGCGGTCGCCGCCGTGCTCGCGGATCACCGGTGCGGACTCGCCCGTGATCGCGGACTCGTCGACCGAGGCGATGCCCCACACGATGTCGCCGTCGCCGGGGATCGGGTCGCCGGCAGCCACGACGACGCGGTCGCCCACGCGGAGGTCCGCTGACGACACCTCCTCGAGCACGGCCTTCTCCGCCGACGGATCCTTCACCCCGTCGTAGGCCGTGACCCGATGCGCGATCGTGGAGGTGCGGGTCTTGCGCAGGCTCGCAGCCTGAGCCTTGCCCCGGCCCTCCGCGACGGACTCCGCGAGGGTGGCGAAGATCACGGTGACCCAGAGCCAGATCGCGATGCCCCAGGTGAACGACGGGGCGAGCGACTCGTCCCGGCCGATGAACGGCTCCGCGATCGCGACGGCCGTCGTGAGCATCGCGCCGACCTCGACGAGCAGCATCACGGGGTTGCGCCACATGAGCCGCGGGTCGAGTTTGCGCAGAGCGCCCGGGAGCGCCGCCACGAGCTGGCCGAGCGAGAACGCGCTCGAGCGGGGGGTGGTGATGGTGGTCATGTGGTTCAGAGCCCTTCCGCCAGGGGTCCCAGCGCGAGGATCGGGAAGTAGGTCAGAGCGGACACCAGCAGGATGGTGCCGATCAGCAGGCCGACGAACTGCGGCCGGTGGGTCGGCAGCGTGCCGGATGTCGCGGGCACCCTGTCCTGCGCCGCGAGCGAACCGGCGAGGGCCAGCACGAACACGATCGGCAGGAACCGGCCGAGCATCATGGCGACGCCGAGGGCCGTGTTCATCCACGGGGTGTTCGCGGTGATACCCGCGAACGCCGACCCGTTGTTGTTGGCCGCGCTGGTGAACGCGTAGAGCACCTCGCTGAGGCCGTGGGTGCCGGGGTTCCAGATCGACGTGGACTCCACATCGGCGCGGACGGCCGGGATCCCGAAGCTGAGCGCGGTCCCGAGCAGTACCAGGGTCGGCGTCGTCAGGATGTACAGGCTCGCGAGCTTGATCTCACGCGCCCCGATCTTCTTGCCCAGGTACTCGGGGGTGCGCCCGACCATGAGGCCGGCGATGAACACGGCGATGATCGCGATCACGAGGATGCCGTAGAGGCCCGCGCCGACACCTCCGGGCGCGACCTCGCCGAGCATCATGTTGACGATCGCCATGCCGCCGCCGAGCGCGGTGTAGCTGTCGTGCATCGAGTTGACGGAACCCGTCGAGGTGAGCGTGGTCGAGGTCGCGTAGATGGTGGAGCCGAGGATCCCGAAGCGGGTCTCCTTCCCCTCCATCGCAGCTCCCGCCAGCTGCGGCGCGGTCCCGCCGGCCGCCACCTCGGCCCACGTCATCAGCGACAGCGATGCGAGATAGAGGATGCCCATGGCCGCGGCGATCGCGGTGCCCTGCCGGGTGTCCCCCAGCGTCCGGCCGAGCGTGCGTGGCAGCGAGAACGGGATCACCAGGAAGAGGAACACCTCGAAGAGGCTGATCCACGGGGTGGGGTTCTCGAACGGGTGGGCGGAGTTCGCGTTGAAGAAGCCGCCGCCGTTGGTGCCGAGAAGTTTGATGGCCTCCTGCGAGGCGACCGGGCCACCCGGGATCGTGGCGGACCCGCCCGTGATCGTGGTGACATCCTGGAACCCGTTCAGGTTCTGGATCACCCCGCCGGCGATCAGGACCACCGCGGCGATCACCGAGAACGGCAGCAGGATGCGGAGAGTCCCCCGCGTGAGGTCCACCCAGAAGTTGCCGATGGTGCCCGACGACCGGTACACGAACCCCCGGACCAAGGCGATGGCTACGGCGATGCCGACGGCGGCCGACACGAAGTTCTGGACGGCCAGGCCGACGAGCTGCACCGTGTAGCCGAGCGTGACATCCGGCGAGTAGGACTGCCAGTTGGTGTTGGTGACGAACGAGATCGCGGTGTTGAAGGCCAGGTGCTCGCTGGTCGCCGGCAGCCCCAGGGAGAACGGCAGCACCTCCTGTACGCGCTGCAGCGCGTAGACGACGAGGATGCCGAGCGCCGAGAACGCGAGCACCGAGCGCGCGTACGACCCCCAGTTCTGCTCGGACCCGGGGTTCACGCCGATCAGACGGTAGAACCCGCGCTCCACCCGGAGGTCTTTCGGCGAGCTGTAGACGGCGGCCATGTAGTCGCCGAGCGGGCGGTGGACGGCGACCAGCACCGCGGCGAGGGTGGCGAGCTGCGCAAGGAACAGCCAGAACGTCATCAGAACCGCTCCGGCTTCACAAGAGCCAGCACGAGGTAGCCGACCGCCGCCACGGCGAGCGCGGCCGCGATGATGCTGAACACGATCACAGCCGCTCCAGGCCCTTGGCGACGAGGGCGATCACCGCGACGAGCGCGAGGATGCCGGCGACGAAGACGACGTCGAGCACGAGGGTTCCTTTCCTGCCGGCGGGGGTGCCGACACGACAGTGAACGCCTTCCGAAGCGGGTCGACGCGGGGCCTCACGCGCCTCTAACGGTCTGCCGCCGGATCCTCACGGAATCCTTACGCCGGGCACACCTCGTTGTGCCGGAGAGGTACCGGGTCGAGACTGGCCGATATGGACCTCCCCGACGACATGGCCGGCGGCAAGGCCTCGGCGGCCAAGGCGGCCGTCGGCGACCAGCCGGTCTTCGACTACATCGCCTCGCTGCCCGAACCGCAGCGCGGCATCCTGCAGGCGATCGACGACCTCGCGGCGCGCACCCTGCCGGGCCTCGAACGCGCCGTGAAATGGGGCATGGCGTATTACGGCGTCGGCGACGGCTGGTGCTTCAGCGCCGGCGCGTTCGCCGGGCACGTGAAGCTGATGTTCATCAACGGCGCGACCGTGCTCGACCCCGTGCCGCCGGTCACCCCGGTCGCGATGGGCAAGGCGACCCGCGGGGTCGAGCTCGCGAGGCTCGACGAGCTCGACGAGCCCCGGATCGCCGAGTGGATGCGGCAGGTCACCGCGGTCCCGGGCATGGGCGGCGCGAGGCGCTAGCCCGGTAGCGTGGGGGCCATGTCCGCGCTCGGGCTCGCGCTCGCATCCCTGTTCCCGCTGCTGAACCCGTTCGCGGCGCTGCCGCTCTTCGCCCAGCTGACCTCGGGGATGGAGCGCGGCACCCGCAACCGCACGGCGCGGACCGCCGCGATCGCGGTGCTCGTCATCCTCGTCGTCGCCGTCCTCGGCGGACGGTACCTGCTCGAGGGTCTCGGCGTCTCGCTGCCCGCGCTGCAGGCCGCCGGAGGCGTGGTGGTCGGCGCGACCGCGCTGCGCATGGTCACCGGCGCCGACACCCGGGTGCGGGATGACGACCGCCCGGCCGCGCCGCCGTCGACCTCCACCAGCGTCGGGGTGGTGCCCCTCGCCATCCCGATGATCGCCGGCCCCGGCGCGATCAGCGTGTCCATCGCCCTCGTCGGGCGGTTCGACGACGTGCTCTCCACCCTGTGGATCCTGCTCGCCGCGCTGATCATGTCCGTCATCGTGTGGATCGTGCTGCGGTTCGGACAGCCGCTGCTCGAACGCCTCGGCACCACCGGGATCGGGGTGCTGACGCGGGTGTTCGGGCTCGTGATCCTCGCGATCGCCGTGCAACTCGTCGCCGAGGGGGCGACGCAGCTGTTCCCCGCGCTGAAGGGGTGATGGCTGGCGGCTGGCCAGGCCTTTTCGATGCGGAGACGGAGGGATTTGAACCCTCGGTCCCCCGGAGGGGACTCCACCTTAGCAGGGTGGTGCACTCGACCGGACTATGCGACGTCTCCCGGTTGCGCTCCCCAGCATAGCCGGGGTTCGAAAGCTAGTTGTTCGCGACCGAGCAGGTGTAGGTCGCGGCGCTCTGGCCCTTCACGCCGGGGACGAGCACGGGCTGCGGCCCGGCGTCATCCGGCGCGATCGTCGGGGCCGCCGCCGGATCGGGTGCCGGCGTCTCGGTGGGGACGGGGGCGTTCGGGTCGAGGGTCGAGCCGCCGTGAGCGCCGGTGAGCGCGTTCTCGTCGAGGGCGATCGGCTGGTCGGCTTTGATCGCGTCGAAGAGGGGGGTCGCGATCGACGGGAGCGGCTGCACCTTGCCCGCGTAGATGCCGGTTCCACCCGTCTTCGATGGGTACTGCACCATGACGATGTTCTCGAGCGGGATGTTCTTCAGCACCAGCGCGATCGAGGCGAGCGTGTCGACGTGCGAGAAGTTCTGCGACAGCGTGATGTTCTGCGTCGCGGCGGTCGCGATGCTGTACAGCTTGCCGAGGTTGGTGAGCGTGTCGTCGCTCTTGATCTTGCGCACCAGTGACGACAAGAACACCTGTTGCGACCCGATGCGTCCGAGGTCGCTGCCGTCGCCCACGCCGTGACGGCTGCGGAGGAAGGCCAGGGCGTTGAAGCCGCTCAGCTCGACGGTCCCGGCGGGGATGTCGAGACCCGTGTACGGATCGAGGATCGGCTCGGTCACGCACACCGGCACACCGCCGACCGCGTTCGACATCTCGATGACGCCGACAAACGTGATCAGGCCCGCGAACTGGATGTCGAGGCCGGTCAGATTGCTCACCGTCTTGACCGTGCAATCCAGCCCGCCGTAGAACAGGGTGACGTTGATCGGCTGACCGCTGGCGGGTCCGCCGTTCTCGCACTTCGGCAGCGGCACCACCATGTCGCGCGGGAAGCTGACGAGCGTGGCGCTCTTCTGATCCTGCGCGATGTGCAGCAGCATCGTCACGTCGTTGAGCACCGAGCTCTCTTTACCGCCGATGCCCTGCTGACCCTCACGGGTGTCGCTGCCCACCAGCAGGATGTTGAACCCACCCTCGTAGGCGGCGAGCGTCGGCGGCGCGTCGCCGCTCAGGTCGGCCCCGATCGTCTCGGTCTTGATGTTGGACTGCAGCTGGTACACGGAGACGGCGGCGACCGAGCCCCCGGCGACGAGAACGACGGCGAGCGTCGCGCCGATGAGCGCGAGCACCGACTTCCAGGCGACACGGCGCGGCAGCCTGCCATGCCGCGGAATCGCCGCGGCGCTGCGCTTCGCCATGATGCTGCTTCCTCTTGGTGTGTGATCTGTGTCTGATCAGGATCTGGTCAGCGGGAGCCGCGGAGGGCGTGGGATTCGAACCCACGAGACATTGCTGCCCACCGGTTTTCAAGACCGGCTCCATCGGCCACTCGGACAGCCCTCCCTGGATGCCGGTCGCGAGTCTAACCGAGCCGTCGTCGCTATTCCTGGAAGTAGCGTGCGAGCGTCGAGGCGACCCCGTCATCCAGATCGCTGCCGGTGCGCTCGCTCGCGACGGCCGCGACCTCGTCGGGCGCCTGCCCCATCGCGATCCCGAGGCCCCCGCCGGCGACCACCCATTCGAGCATGTCGATGTCGTTGCGGCCATCTCCGATGGCCATGACACGGGATACCGGGACACCCAGGCGCTCCGTCACGTACTGCAGACCGGTGGCCTTGTTCACCCCGTCGGGTGCGATGTCGAGCCACGCGGTCCACCCGACGTTGTAGCTGACCTTGTGGAGGCCCATCTCGTCGACGACGGAGAGGAAATCCTCGGTGGCATGGTCGGGCGAGATCACGACGACGCGGGTGGCGTCCACGCTGAGCAGCTCATCGAACTCGACCTTGATGCTGGATGCCGAGAGCGCCCCGTCGGGGAACTGCCCGGTGTACCGGAACATGCCCTCCTCGTCTTCGACCGCATAGCTGGCGCCGTCGAGGTGCCCGCTGATGGTGGTGAGCACCTCGCTCGGATCGAACGTCTCCACATGCACCCGCACGTACCCGGTCGGGGCCTCGGCGTTGCGGCCCAGGATGATGGCCCCGTTCGCGCACACCAGGTACTGCGGCGCGATGCCGAGCCGGTCGAGCACGGGCAGGGTCATCGAGACGGACCGGCCGGTGGCGAGCAGCACCTCGTGCCCGAGCGCGGCGACCCGCGAGACCTCTGCGACGGTCCGGTCGGTGAGCGTCCCGTCCTCGTGCAGGACGGTGCCGTCGACGTCGAGCGCGACGACCCAGGTGTCGGTCATCGGGGCTCGAGCACCGCCATGCCGCCGAGGTACGGACGCAGCACCTCCGGCACGACGACGGAGCCGTCGGCCTGCTGGTGCGTCTCGAGGATCGCGACGATCCACCGGGTCGTGGCCAGAGTGCCGTTGAGGGTCGCGACCGGAGCCGTCTTGCCCGATTCCGTGCGGTAGCGGATGTCGAGACGACGGGCCTGGTAGGTGGTGCAGTTCGAGGTGGAGGTCAGCTCGCGGTAGGCGTCCTGGGTGGGAACCCACGCCTCGACGTCGTACTTGCGCGCGGCGCTCGAGCCGAGGTCGCCCGCGGCGGTGTCGATGACGCGGTAGGCGAGCCCGAGCGACTGCAGCATCCCCTCCTGCAGGGCGAGCAGGCGCAGGTGCTCGGCCTCGGCATCCGCCGGATCGATGTAGGTGAACATCTCCAGCTTCTGGAACTGGTGCACGCGGATGATGCCCCGGGTGTCTTTGCCGGCCGAACCCGCCTCGCGGCGGTAGCACGTCGACCAGCCGGCGTAGCGCAGGGGGCCGGCCGCGACATCCAGGATCTCGTCTTTGTGATATCCCGCGAGCGCCACCTCGCTCGTGCCCGTGAGGTAGAGGTCGTCGGCGGGGAGGTAGTAGATCTCGTCGGCATGTGCACCGAGGAATCCGGTGCCGGCCATGATGTCGGGCCGCACCAGGGTCGGCGTGATGAGCGGGGTGAACCCGGCCTCGAGCGCGCGGTCCAGACCCAGGTTCATGAGCGCCAGCTCGAGCCGCGCGCCCACCCCGGTCAGGAAGTGGAACCGGGCGCCGCTGACCTTCGCCCCGCGCTCCATGTCGATGGCGCCCAGCAGCTCGCCGAGGGCGAGGTGGTCGCGGGGGTCGAAATCGAACGCGGGCTTCTCGCCGACCTCGCGCAGCACGACGTAGTCGTCTTCGCCGCCGGCGGGTACCCCCTCGAGCACCACATTCTGGATGCGACCCATCGCCTCGTCGAAGGCCGCCTCGGCATCGTTCGCGGCGGCCTGCAGGTCTTTGACCCGGGTCGCGAGCTCTTGCGCCTGCGCGACCAGCGCCGCCTTCTCGTCCTTGGGGGCGGCGGCGACCGTCTTGCCGAACGCGTTCTGCTCGGCGCGGGCCGTCTCGAACGCGGTGATCGCGGCGCGACGGGCCGCGTCGGCGGCGACCGCACGGTCGACATCATCGGCAGGTGCGCCCCGCAACTGCTGCGAGCGCTTCACCGCATCCGGGTCGTCGCGTAGCAGAACGGGGTCGATCACACGACCCATCCTATTGACGGGATGCCGCGGGCTAGCCTGGGCGCATGGTGCAGCGCGCGGCGGTTGTCTACAACCCCACCAAGGTGGATCTTCCCGTGCTGCGCGACGCCGTCGCCCAGGCCGAGAGCGAGGCCGGGTGGGCGAAGAGCATCTGGATCGAGACCACCCCGGACGACCCGGGCATCGGGCAGGCGCGTGAGGCGGCGTCGAAGGGCGTCGATGTCGTGATCGCCGCGGGCGGTGACGGCACGGTGCGTGCGGTGGCCGAGGGACTGCACGAATCGGGCATCCCGCTGGCCCTGCTCCCCGCCGGCACCGGCAACCTGCTGGCGCGCAACATGGAGCTCACGCTCTCCGACATCCCGGATTCGGTGCGCACCGCGTTCACCGGTCACGACCGGCGCATCGACCTCGGCATGGTCGAGATCGAGCGTCCCGGTGGCGAGCGCGAGACGCACGCCTTCGTCGTGATGGCGGGCATCGGCCTCGACGCCAAGATGGCCGCGAACACCAACGAAGACCTGAAGAAGAAGGTCGGCTGGCTCGCCTACATCGACCCGATCGCCCGCGCCATGCGTGACAACGAGCAGGTGCGGGTCCGCTACACCATCGATGACCTGCCGGAGCGCACGATGACGGTGCACACCGTCATGGTCGGCAACTGCGGCTCGCTGCCCGGCAATGTGCTGCTGCTGCCGGAGGCCGCCATCGACGACGGCGTGTTCGACATCGTCGCCCTGCGCCCCAAAGGCTTCTTCGGCTGGGTGCAGATCTGGTCGAAGATCTTCTGGGAGAACGGGGTGCTGCGCCGCAGCACCATCGGCCGCCGGCTCGTCGGGATGACCCGCGACGTGCGCGCGCTGCGCTACATCAAGGCGGCGAAGATCACCGCGCGCATCGACCGACCCGAGGACTTCGAGCTCGACGGCGACGACTTCGGCGACGCGGTCGCGTTCCGCGCGTACGTCATCCCCGACGGGCTCGTGGTGCGCATCCCCGCCGACCGCGAGATCGAGGGCGCCGAGACCGCTCAGGATGCCGCGGGCGCCCCGGCCTGACCGTCGCGTCGCGCGGAGAGCACCGCGAGCAGCGTGACGGTCGCGCCTATCGTGCAGAGCAGCAGGGGGCTGGCGACCCCGGTGAGGGTGCTGCCGGTGGAGTACAGAACGGTGTAGCTGTCGAACTCCGGCTGGTCGACGACGACCGCGCCCGCGGGGTCGGAGAAGTCGTACTGCCCGAAGTACGCGTCGGCCTCGGCCATCATCGCCGACCCGGCCAGCAGCACCGCGAACGCGGAGAGGGCGGTCAGTGCGATCACTCCGGCCAGCGCCACGACCCAGCCCCGCGCGGGCGTCATGCGCGACGCTCCCAGCGCAGGGCGAGCACCGCGAACAGCGCGAGCACCGCGAGCACCCCGCCGGCGACGAGCGGGCTCACCACCTGGTGCAGGACCGTCGACCTCAGCCAGACGGTGTCGAAGTACTCGGAGGTCTCGACGGTGTTCGGGTCGCTGCCGGTCAGGGAGCGGTAGAACTCGTCCGCCTCGTGGAACAGCACTGCGGACTGCAGCTCCAGGACGGCGCCGAGGCCGAGGCAGGCGGCGGCGAGCCCGGCCAGCGCCGCCGGCCACAGCATCCCGCGTCGGTCAGTCATGATCGCGGCGGCGCAACGCGCCGAGCGCCAGCCACAAGCAGATCCCGAGCAGTCCGCCGGTGAGCAGCGGCACGAGCAGCGAATCGGTGAACTGCTGCACGAACACCTGGGCCGTGTCGCCGCCGTAGCCGCCGTAGCCGCCGTAGCCGCCGTACGGGTCCTGTTCGATGCGCCTCCAGAGCAGCACACCGGCGCCCGCGATCGCCGCGAGGCTGACCAGCAGCAGGATCAGCCGATACGGATTGCGCCGCCGGGGCTCGAGGTCGTCGTCGGTGGTCGCGGGCGCCGGCGAGACCTCGCGAATCGAGTCTGCCGAGACCGCAGGATGCTCGCCCGCGGTCTCGGCAGGCTCGACCACCGGGGGTCGCGGCCGCTGGCGGGACGTGTGCACCGCGGGATCGAACCCGCGCTGGAACTGCGGGTCGAAACGCGGGTCCAGCTCGGCCATCTAGCCGGGCTCACCGTCGAGGATGCTACGCAGCCAGTCCCGCGCCTCGATGAACACGTCGTCGCCGTACCGGGAGACGTAGCTGACGGCCTGCTGATCGCCGCGCGGGTACGACCCCAGGAAGATCACGTTCGGGCTGAACCGCTTCAGCCCGAGCAGCGCGTCGGCGACCCGCTCGTCGTGGATGTGGCCGTCGAGGTCGACCACGAACCGGTACCGCCCGAGCGCGTCGCCGACGGGCCGGGACTGCAGCAGGCTCAGGTTGATGCCGCGGGTCGCGAACTGCTCGAGCATCTCCATGAGACCGCCGGCCTCATCGGTCGGCAGCTCGACGATGACGCTGGTCTTGTCGGCGCCGGTGCGCTCCGGGATGCGGCGGGTGCCGCTGACCAGCACGAACCGGGTGACCGCGTTGGGGTTGTCGCCGATCTGCGTAGCCAAGACGTGGAGCGGGTATTCGTCGTCGATCCCCGGCGGGGCGACCGCGGCATCCGCCACCGCCCCGTCGGCGAGCAGCTGCGAGGCGGCGGACACGTTGGACGTCGCCGGCAGGTGCTCGTGCTCGGGCAGCGTGCGGTCCAGCCACAGATGGCACTGCGCATAGGCGACGGGGTGCGCGGCGATCACGCGCACATCCTCGAGCGCGACCCCGGGACGGGCGGCCAGCACGAAGTCGACCGGAACCAGGTACTCGCCGACGATCCGCAGGCCGGGGATGCTGGCGAGCGCGTCCTGCGTGGCGGTCACCCCGCCCTCCACGCTGTTCTCGATCGCGATCATCGCGGCGACACTGCGGCCGGACGTCACATCGTCGAGCGCCTCGCCGACGTTGTTGACGCTGCGCCAAACCTTGCCGGCGGCATCCGGGACCTGGTTCAGGGCGGCCCAGGTGAACGTGCCCGCAGGACCCAGGTAGCTGTAGGTCTCGGCCGCGTCGGACATGCGTTGAGCCTACCGAGGCGCCGTGCGACGATGAGCCATGGACCGCGCCGGGACCCCCGCCCAGGAATCAGATCTCATCGACGTGCGGGAGCTGGTCGACGCGTACTACTCACGGGTGCCCGACATGTCGGACCCCGCGCAGCGCGTCGTGTTCGGCACCAGCGGGCACCGCGGCTCCAGCCTCGACGGCGCGTTCACCGAGACCCACATCGCGGCGACCACCCAGGCCATCGTCGAGTACCGCGCCTCGCAGGGGATCACCGGTCCGCTCTACGTCGGCCGGGACACGCACGGGCTCTCGCGGCCGGCGGAGACCACCGCCCTCGAGGTGCTCGAGGCGAACGGGGTGCACGCGATCACCGACGAGTACGACGATTACGTGCCGACGCCGGCGCTGAGCCGCGCGATCATCGTGCACAACAGACGGGTCTCGACGAGCTCGACCACCGGGGGCGGCTCGACCACCGCGATGGCCGACGGCATCGTCATCACCCCCAGCCACAACCCGCCCCGCGACGGCGGCTTCAAGTACAACCCGCCGCACGGGGGCCCCGCCGACTCCGATGCCACCAGCTGGATCGCGAACCGCGCCAACGAGCTCATCGAGGACCGCCTCCACCAGGTGAGACGCGGCGAGCCGAGCGCGGTCGACAGCTACGACTTCCGCGGCGGGTACGTCGAGGACCTCGCCTCGATCATCGACGTGGCGGCGATCAAGAACGCGGGCCTGCACATCGGGGCCGACCCGCTCGGCGGCGCCAGCGTTCACTACTGGCGCGCCATCGCATCCCGGTACCGGCTCGACCTGACGGTGGTGAACCCGGATGTCGACCCGACCTGGCGGTTCATGACGCTCGACTGGGACGGGAAGATCCGCATGGACCCGTCGTCGCCGAGCGCGATGGCGTCGGTGCTGGCGAAGCGCGGCGACTACGCGGTGCTCACCGGCAACGACGCCGACGCCGACCGCCACGGCATCGTCACCCCCGACGGCGGGCTGATGAACCCCAACCACTACCTCGCGGTGGCGATCCAGTACCTCTACACGCATCGGCCCGACTGGCGACCGGATGCCGCGATCGGCAAGACGCTCGTCTCGTCGACGATGATCGACCGGGTCGCGGCATCGCTCGGCCGGCGGCTGTGGGAGGTACCGGTCGGGTTCAAATGGTTCGTCCCCGGTCTCGTCGACGGCTCGGTCGGCTTCGGCGGGGAGGAGTCCGCGGGCGCATCGTTCCTGCAGTCCGACGGCCGGGCCTGGACGACCGACAAAGACGGGATCCTGCTCGCGCTGCTGGCCTCGGAGATCACGGCGGTGACCGGCAAGAGCCCGTCCGAGCTCTACGCCGAGCTGACGGCCGAGTTCGGCGATCCCGCCTACGCGCGAGTGGATGCCGCGGCGACCCCCGAGCAGAAGGCGCGGCTCGGCAGGCTGTCGGGTTCCGACATCACGGCCGACACCCTCGCCGGTGACCCGATCACCGCCCGGCTGTCCGAGGCTCCCGGGAACGGGGCCGCGATCGGCGGCGTGAAGGTGGTCACGGAGCACGCCTGGTTCGCCGCACGCCCGTCGGGTACCGAGAACGTCTACAAGATCTACGCCGAGTCGTTCCGCGGCCCCGAGCATCTGGCCGAGGTGCAGGCGGAGGCGAAGAGGATCGTGGACGCCGCCCTCTGACCGGTGATCGAGCCTGTCGAGATCACTGGTAGTTCGGCGCCGCCGGCAGTCCGAAGAACTGCTCGAGGGTCGCGATGCCGGTGTCGTGCATCTCGGTCGCGAGCGCGATGCCGACGTAGCGGTAGTGCCACGGCTCGAACTGGTACCCGGTGATGTCGGTCATCCCGTCGGGATAGCGCAGGACGAACCCGTACTTGTACGCGTTGGCGGCGAGCCACTGCCCCTGGGGGGTGTCGGCGAAGCAGATCTGCAGGGCGCAGACGTTGGGGAGGGCGCTGATGTCCATGGCGAGCCCGGTCTGGTGCTCGCTGTATCCCGGACGGGCGGTGAGGGTGTCGTTGCCGCCGTACACGCTCTGCTGCGCGGCGTAGCTGCGGTAGGCGCTCTGCGACTGCATCTGCAGACCGGTCTCGGCGGTGAAGGCGGCGAACATCGCGACGATCTGGTCGGACGCCTCCTGCCGCAGCTGCGGTGAGTACACGTGCGGTACGGGCACGTCGACGAGGTCGGGTGCCGCGTAGTCCTGCGGGTTCAGCGGGCGCAGCTTGTTCACGACGACCCAGAGGCTGGCGGGGTCGTCGATCGAGAAGGCGCGCTTGTCGAAGGTCGACTTGATGGGACCGGTCGGATGCGGCGATGGTGTGCTCTGCGTCGGCGTCGGGGTCGGGCTCTCGGCCACGTTCTCCTCCTGCGGGTGCGGGGCGAAGAGGAGGATCGATCCGATCACGGCTCCGGTGAACACGACGGCGACGATCAGCGCGGCGATCACCCGGCGCCGGCGCACCCGGGGACTCGGCCGTCGCAGGTCTCGTCGATCGCGGCGTTCCTCGTCCGTCACCCCGACATCCTAAGCGAGCCCGTGTTGCCGAACCTGGTGCGTTGGGTGTAACTTTGCACACCGCGCAATATTCTGGCCGATGGCGGCCGCCACCCCTTCACCACAGAACGAGGTTCCTCGATGTCTACACCCGCGCCCCGACGACTGAGCGGCAAGGAGCGCGCCCAGGCGCTCGCCGACGCCGGCGGTCACATGAGCCGGCGGCAGATCAACCTCGTCATCATCGGACTGATGGCGGCCATGTTCCTCTCGTCGCTCAACCAGACCGTCGTCGGCACCTCCATCCGCACCATCGCCGACGACCTCAACGGCCAGAGCCTGCAGGCGCTCGTCACCACCGCGTTCCTCATCACCTCGACCGTGTCGACGCCGATCTACGGCAAGCTCTCCGACCTGTTCGGGCGGCGGCCGTTGTTCATCATCTCGATCGCGATCTTCCTCGCGGGCTCGATCCTCGCGTCGTTCTCCACCTCGATGGGCATGCTCGCCGCGTTCCGCGCGGTGCAGGGTCTCGGCGCCGGCGGTCTGATGGCGCTGCCGCTGACCGTGATGGGCGACATCCTGGCCCCGCGTGAGCGGGCGAAGTACCAGGGCTACTTCCTCGCCGTGTTCGGCATCTCCAGCGTGATCGGGCCCCTCATCGGCGGCCTGTTCGCCGGCGCGGACGAGATCCTCTTCCTCGAGGGCTGGCGCTGGGTGTTCCTGATCAACGTGCCGGTCGGCATCGGGGCATTCATCATGGTGCTCGCGTTCCTGCACGTGCCGCACCATGCACAGACCAAGGTCCGCATCGACTGGGGCGGGGTCGCGACGATCACCCTTGCGGTCGTGCCGCTGCTCATCGCGCTCGAATTCGGCCGCGACTGGGGCTGGATGTCGGGGATCAACCTCACCCTCTACGGCCTGAGCCTGGTGGGCCTCGTCGCGTTCATCCTGATCGAGCGCGCGCTCGGCGACGATGCGCTGCTGCCGCTGAAACTGTTCCGCAGCCCGACATTCTCCATGGCGACCGTGCTCGGCGTGCTGGTCGGATTCGGCATGTTCGGCGCGATGATGACGATCCCGCTCTACCTGCAGCTCGTCAACGGAGCCACCCCGACCGAGGCCGGCTGGCTGATGATCCCGATGATCGTCGGGCTGATGGCCTCGTCGATCATCAGCGGGCAGATCATCGCCCGCACCGGCAAGTACCGCATCTTCCCGATCGTCGGATCGGCGATGCTCGCGGGTGCGTTCTTCTTCCTGACCTTCTCGACGTACGACAAGCCGGTCATCTTCACCATGGCCGGGATGCTGCTCGCCGGCCTCGGCCTCGGCCAGCTGATGCAGACCCTCACTCTGGCATCGCAGAACTCGGTCGACGCGCGCGACATGGGGGTGGCGACCAGCGCATCCACGTTCTTCCGTCAGATCGGCGGCACGCTGGGTGTCGCGATCATCTTCTCGGTGCTGTTCAGCGTGCTGCCCGGGGCTATCGGGGACTCGTTCAAGAACAAGGATCTGCTGCACGACGCCCTCGACGCCGCGCTGACCCCGTCGGTGGCCCAGGCCGAGAACAACCAGCCGATCATGCAGGCGATCTACGACCCGATCCTGCAGCCGCTGATCGACCAGCTGCCGCCGGGGATCGACCTCGAGGACGCCGCGACCCGCGGGCAGATCGTCGACCAGGTGCTCGAGCGGGTGGACGAGCTGCCATCCGGCGACTCGGGCGAGGCGGGAGACTCGCTGAACGGCGACACCTCGTTCCTGAACGGCGCCGACATCGCGCTCAAGGCCCCGCTCGTCAACGGGTTCGCCAATGCGTCGGTGGTCGTGTTCTGGCTCTCGGCGTTCGTGGTGTTCGCATCGTTCCTGCTCAGCTTCTTCCTGCGGCCCGCGCCGCTGCGTGAGAAGTCCGCGATGCAGGAGGCGGCCGACGCCCGCGCCGCGGAGGCCGAGCTGGAGTCGGAGGCCGCGATCGCCGCGGCAGAGGCCGGCGCGTTCGTCGGACCTCAGACCGGCTCGGTGCCGACGCCGGAGCCCGCCCGCCGCTAGGCCCCCTGGAGCGCCCTCGCAGCATCCCGCGGCGGGGGCGTTCTGCTGCCTGCGGTGGTGTCGGCGGCCGCCCGCCGCTGGGCCGGGATCAGGAGACCGGCCGCGACACGCCGAGTAGCCGTATCCCCGAGGCGGCGAGTCGCCCGGAATCTCCTGATTCGCGCACGTCCCCCCGCGCCGGGAAAAGTCGTGGGAGCGCTCCCATTGACACGAGGGGCGCACGTGGATACCGTGGTCGCGATCCGTGGGAGCGCTCCCACACTCGATGGGAGCGCTCCCATCCCTCGGATCTTCTGTTCACGCACACACAAAGGAGTGACCGTGAGAACTTCACGACGCACTATCGCAGCACTCGCCGGCGTCGCCGGCATCGCCCTCATCGCCTCCGGTTGCTCGACCGGCGGCGGCGGTGACGACGACGGCCCCGTCACCCTCACCCTCGCCACGTTCAACGACTTCGGCTACACCGACGAGCTGCTCGCCGAGTTCACCGATGAGACCGGCATCAAGGTCGTCCACAACAAGGCCGCGACCTCGAACGACGCTCGCGCCAACTACTTCCAGAAGCTGGGTAACACCGGCCTCGCCGACGTGGAGGCCGTCGAGATCGACTGGTTCACCGAGGCGATGCAGTACAGCGACCTGCTCGCGCCCGTGCCCGACGACCTGAAGGGTCGCTGGCTCGACTGGAAGGAAGCCGCCGCCACCGACGCGAACGGCAACCTGATCGCCTACGGCACCGACATCGGCCCGCAGGGCATCTGCTACCGCTCCGACCTCTTCGCCGCCGCCGGTCTCCCGACCGACCGCGCCGAGGTCGCCGCGCTGTTCGACGGCGACTGGGACAACTTCTTCGCCATCGGCGCCGACTACAAGGCCAAGACCGGCAGGCCGTTCATCGACTCGGCGAACTCGGTGCTCCAGGGCATCGTGAACCAGTACGAGCTCGCCTACGAGGACCCGGACGGCTCGATCATCGCCACCGACAACCCCGACATCAAGGCCGCCTACGAGGCCGTCGCCACCAAGGCCGTGCCGATCGCGGCCTACTCCGGCCAGTGGAGCGAGGACTGGTTCGCCTCGATGGCGTCCGGTGAGTTCGCTGCCATGCTCTGCCCCGGCTGGATGCTCGGCGTGATCTCGGGCAACGCTCCCGACATCACCGGCTGGGACATCGCGGACGTCTTCCCCGGCGGCGGCGGCAACTGGGGCGGGTCGTACCTGACCGTTCCGGCCAACGGCGCTCACGTCGAAGAGGCGCAGCAGCTCGCGGCGTGGCTGACCTCGCCCGAGACCCAGATGAAGGCGTTCGCCAACGCGGGCACCTTCCCGAGCCAGGTCGACGCCCTCGGCAGCGACGAGCTCGCCGCGGCGACGAACGACTACTTCAACGGCGCGCCCACCGGTGAGATCCTCACCAACCGGGCCGACGCGGTGTCGGTCGCAACCTTCAAGGGCCCGAAGTTCTTCCAGTTCCACGACGCTCTGCAGAACGCCGTGACCCGCGTGTTCGACGGTCTCGAAGACGTCGACACCAGCTGGAACACCTGGGTGACCGAGGTCTCCGCCTTCTAACGGAAACGAGAAAGGGGGCGTGGGCTTCCCCTGGCCCGCGCCCCCTTTTTCTCTCTCCCCGGGATCGATCATGTTCAGACAGCGCCTCAGCAGGTGGGACCTCAAGGTCTCTCCGTACCTCTACATCTCGCCGTTCTTCATCGTCTTCGCGTTGGTCGGGCTGTTCCCGATCGGCTACACCGCCGTGATCTCGCTGATGGACTGGGACCTCGTCCGCGGCTCCGGCACGTTCGTCGGCTTCGACCAGTACGTCTGGATCCTGCAGCAGCCGCACTTCTGGACGGCCCTGCGCAACACCTTCAGCATCTTCCTGCTCAGCACCGTGCCGCAGCTCGCCCTGGCGATGCTCATCGCGGCCGTGCTCGACAGCAACATCCGGGCGAAGACCTTCTGGCGGATGAGCGTGCTGCTGCCGTTCGTCGTCGCGCCCGTCGCCGTCGGCCTGATCTTCACCGTCGTGTTCGCCGACAACTTCGGCCTCGTCAACGGCTTCCTCAACGACCTCGGGCTGCCGGCGATCCAGTGGCACAAGGAGCCGTTCTGGAGCCACATCGCCATCGCCACGATGGTCAACTACCGCTGGACCGGCTACAACGCCCTGATCCTGCTCGCCGCCATGCAGGCGGTGAACCGCGACTACTACGAGGCCGCCCGCGTCGACGGCGCCGGCCCGATCCGCCAGTTCTTCAGCATCACGCTGCCGTCGTTGCGGCCGACCCTGATCTTCGTCGTCATCACCGCCACCATCGGCGGCCTGCAGATCTTCGACGAGCCGCGCGTGTTCGACCAGTTCGGACGGGGCGGCGCCGGCCAGCAATGGCTGACCATCACGCTCTACCTGTACGACATCGGGTGGGGGCAATGGAACTTCGGCCGCGCTGCCGCGATGGCCTGGATCCTGTTCGTCATCATCCTGCTGATCGGCCTGCTCAACCTCGTGATCACGCGCACCCTGGTGCGCGACGAGATCGGCTACACACGCGTGGCCCGTCCCGCGGGAAAGGTGGGTGCACGATGAAGACCACGCACATCCGCGGCAACCGGGCCGGGTTCCGCGTCTACACAGTGCTCGTCGTCGTCTTCGTGAGTGCGGCGTTCCCGCTCTACTGGTCGTTCGTGATCGGCTCGGGCGACGCCTCATCGCTGCGCGAGCGGCCGTGGTGGCCGGGCGGCAACTTCATCGACAACGCGCTGCAGGTGATGAACAACCCGGCGGTCAACTTCTGGCCGGCGCTGTGGAACTCCATCTACTCGTCGTTCCTGATCGCTGCGTCGGTGGTGATCACCTCGACGTTCGCCGGCTGGGCGTTCGCGAAGCTGAAGTACCGCGGTCGCAACGGTCTGCTGGCCTTCGTGGTCGCGACGATGGCTGTGCCCCAGCAGCTCGGCGTGGTGCCGCTCTACGTGCTGTTCGCCGAGCTCGGCTGGACGGGACAGATCGGCGCGATCATCATCCCGGCGCTGACGAGCGCGTTCGGCGTGTTCTGGATGACGCAGTACCTGCGCCAGGCGGTCCCCGACGAGCTGATCGAGGCGGCGCGCGTCGACGGGGCGTCGATGCTGCGCACGTTCTGGACGGTCGGCGTGGTCGCCGCACGCCCGGCGGCGGCGATGCTGTTCCTCTTCGTCTTCGTGGGCGCGTGGAACAACTTCTTCTGGCCGTTCATCGTTCTCGACCGGCAGAACCCGACACTGCCGGTGGCGCTGTCGCTGCTGCAGTCGAACTACTTCGTCGACTACTCCATCGTGCTCGCCGGCGTCGTGCTGGCGACCATCCCGCTCCTGCTGCTGTTCGTCTTCGCGGGCCGCCAGCTGGTGAGCGGCATCATGCAGGGAGCGGTGAAGGGATGACCCAGCTGACCACCCCCGGTCGCGTTCCGGCGGCCGGGGAGTCCCCCGACGTGCGCCGGTTCCCGCCGGGCTTCGTGTTCGGTGCGGCGACGGCGGCCTTCCAGATCGAGGGTTCGACGCACGTCGACGGGCGCACCGACTCCATCTGGGATGCGTTCGCGCGCATCCCCGGAGCGGTCGTCGGCGGCGACACCGGCGATCCGGCCTGCGACCACTACCGGCGGTACCGGGATGACGTGAAGCTGATGGCGGATCTCGGGCTGCAGGCGTACCGGTTCTCGACCTCGTGGTCGCGGGTCCGTCCCGACGGCGGCCCCGTGAACCCGGCCGGACTGGACTACTACTCCCGTCTGGTCGACGAGCTGCTCGAGCACGGCATCCAGCCCTGGCTGACCCTGTACCACTGGGACCTGCCGCAGGCGATCGAGGAGGAGGGCGGCTGGACCGCGCGCTCCACCGCCGAGCGCTTCGCGGACTACGCCCTCAGCGTGCACGACGTGCTCGGCGACCGGGTGCGCGCCTGGACGACCCTGAACGAGCCGTGGTGCTCCGCGTTCGTGGGCTACGTCTCGGGCGAGCACGCCCCCGGCCGGCAGGACCCGGCCGCCGGGGTGGCGGCCGCGCATCACCTGATGCTCGGCCACGGCCTGGCGGTCGGCGAGCTGCGCGCCCGCGACGCGAGCCTCAGCCTCGGCATCACCCTGAACCTCAGCGTCGTCGACCCGGTGGATCCCGATGACGCCGGCGACCTCGAGGCGGTGCGCCGCATCGACGGTCAGTTCAACCGGATCTTCCTCGACCCGCTGTTCCGGGGCGAGTACCCCGCGGATGTGCTCGAGGATCTGGCCGGCTCGGGACTGGAGGACGTGATCCGCCCCGGCGATCTGTCCACGATCTCGCGCCCCATCGACACCCTCGGGGTGAACTACTACCACGGCGAGGCGGTGAGCGCGCATCCGGCCGAGAACGCCTCGAACAACGCGGCGCCGTCGGTCCGCCCGCTGCGCTCGCCGTTCGTGAACGCGGAGTCGGTGCACTTCCACAAGCGCGGCCTGCCGGTGACGGCGATGGACTGGGAGGTGCAGCCCGAGGGGCTCACCCGCCTCCTGCGCCGCGTCCACGACGAGTACACCGGACCGGCGGGCGTCGCCCTGGCGGTCACCGAGAACGGGAGCGCGTTCGCGGACGAGGTGGAGCCGGACGGCAGCATCGAGGACGCCGCGCGCACCCGGTTCCTGGTCGACCACCTGGCGGCGACTCTCGACGCCATCGACCAGGGCATCCCGGTGAACGGCTACTTCGCGTGGTCGCTGCTCGACAACTTCGAGTGGGCCTGGGGCTACGACAAGCGGTTCGGCATCGTCCGGGTCGACTACGTCACCCAGGAGCGCACCCCGAAGCGCAGCGCCCTCACGCTGAAGCAGATCATCGGGGACCGAGCCCTGCCCTCCTGATCGGTAGGATCGCCAGCATGCCCGGCACCGGAAAGGCGCGAACCCCCGCGCCGACGCTCGAGGCGGTCGCCGCACTCGCGGGGGTGTCGCGGTCCACCGTGTCGCGCGTGATCAACGGGTCGAGTCAGGTGAGCCCGGATGTGGTGGAGGCCGTCAACGCGGCCGTCATCCAGCTGCGGTACCGCCCCAACCGCGCCGCGCGGTCGCTGGCACGACGCAAGACGATGGCCATCGCGCTGGTGATCCCCGAGGACACGACGCGGTTCTTCGGCGACCCGTTCTTCGCCGAGATCGTCAAAGGCATCAACGAGGGCCTCGAGTCGAGCGAGTACGTGCTCAACCTGCAGCTCGCCCACCCGTCCGCGCCGAGCGAGAAGACGATCGGCTACCTCCTCGGCGGAAACGTCGACGGCGCGATCGTCGTCTCCCACCACTCGGGCGACGACTTCTTCACGACACTGGACGCCACCATCCCGGTGGTCTTCGGCGGCCGGCCGTTCCGGCCCGAGATCCACGACACCAGCTACGTCGACGTCGACAACTCGGCAGGCGCCGCACTCGGGGTGCAGCACCTGATCGACATCGGCCGCCGCCGGATCGCGACCATCACCGGCCCCGCCGACATGCAGGCCGCGATCGACCGCACCGACGGCTGGGTGCGCACGATGCGCGCGGCCGGGCTGCCGACCGATCTGCTGGAGCACGGCGACTTCACCCAGGCGAGCGGCGCGCAGGCGATGCGCGACCTGCTGACGCGGGCACCGGATCTCGACGCCGTCTTCGTCGCGAGCGACCTGATGGCGGTCGGCGCGGTCGACGTGCTGCTGCGCGAGTACGGCAAGCGGGTCCCGGAGGACATCGCCGTGGTCGGCTTCGATGACAGCGCGGCGGCCCTGAGCGGCGCGATCCCGCTCACCACCGTGCACCAGCCGCAGCGTCAGATGGGCCGGGCGATGGCGCAGATGCTGCTCGAGCGGCTGACCGCCGAGACGGATCCGGGGGTGCAGCGCCTGCTGATGGACACGCACCTCGTGGTCCGCGCCAGCGCCTGAGGCGCGTGCCGGCTAGCGCTGCGTCAGCGGCTTGTACTCGTCGTGCTCGGAGATATAGCGGAACACGAAGGGGCATTTCGCCACCACTCGCGCCGTCGAGTGGGCGGCGACGTCGTCGAGGGCGGCTTTGATGAGCCGCGACCCCATCCCCTTCTCCTGCTTGTCTGGATCGATCTCGGTGTGGGTGAACACGATCTCGCCGTGCGGTCCCGCCTCGTAGACAGCCTCGCCGAGTTCTTCGTCGCCGCGTTTCAGCACGTAGCGGGAACCCGCCTCGTCGTGCACGACCTCCGTGCCCTCAGCCATCGAGATCGATCCGCACCTTTCCGTCGTTCTTGAAGATGTCTTTGTCGCCGTCCCCGGGGATCGGGGCGGGCGCAGGCAGTTCGCGCTCCGCCTCCTGGATCTTCGACACCTCGTACTTCATGGGGGCGAAGACCTCGTCGATGCCCCCGACGAGCCCGGCAACTCCGCCGCCGCGCCCGCCCGCGTGCCTGCCGGTCATGTCGATCCACCCCCGGCGCTGAGCGAGCACGCCGAGCGCGATGACCGCAACGGCCACGGCTCCTGCGATCGCCCACTCCATGCGGTCTACGTTACGTGACGCGTTGCGGTCTACCGCCGCCTCGGCACCACGAGCAGCGTCCCGTCCCGCTCGAGCACCTCCACCTCGACCCCGTACACCTCGCCGATCCGGGATGCCGTGAGCACCTCGGCGGGCGGGCCCAGCGCGACGAGGCGGCCGGCGCCGAGCAGCCCGACGCGGTCGGCCACCGCTCCCGCCAGCGACAGGTCGTGCAGCACGATCACCACGGCACGGCCGGCGGCGGCGAGTTCACGGGCCACGCCGAGCACGTCCTCCTGATGCCGTAGGTCGAGGGCGGCCGTGGGTTCGTCGAGCAGCACGATCCCGGTGGACTGCGCGAGCACGCGCGCCAGCGACACGCGCGCCCGCTCGCCTCCCGACAGCTCGGTGAAGCGGCGACCCAGGAGGTGCGAGACATCCGCCTGCGCGGCGGCGGCCTCCAGCGCGGCGTTGTCGTCGGCGAGCTGAGGGGTGCGTGCCCACGGGCTGCGGCCCATCTCGAGCACCTCGCGCACCCGGAACGGGAACGACACCGCATTGTCTTGCGTGAGCACGGCACGGCGGCGCGCCAGCTCGAGCGGTGCGAACTCGTGCAGCGGGCGTCCGTCGAGCGTCGCCGTGCCGGTGTCGGGCCGGCGCTCTCCGCTGAGCAGCCCGAGCAGCGTGGACTTGCCCGCACCGTTCGGTCCGACGAGAGCGAGCACCTCGCCCGCTCGCGCCTCGAGGGTGACCCCCTCGAGCACGGCGCGGCCGCCGAGGGTGACGCCCGCGGCATCCAGTCGGATCTCGGCAGGCTCGATCACCGTCATGCCCAGCCTCCGGCCCGGCGCCGCTGCCGCCACAGCAGGAAGAAGAAGAACGGGCCGCCGACGAGCGACGTGAGCAGCCCGATCGGCAGCTCGGCGCCGGGGACGACGGTGCGGGCGAGCAGATCGGCGAACACCATGAGCACTGCGCCGCCGAAGGCGCTCGCGACGATCAACGCGCGGTGCGCGGGCCCGAGCAGCATGCGGATCACGTGCGGCACGACGAGTCCGACGAACGCGATGATGCCGACGAACGCGACGGCGACCCCGGTGAGCAGCGCGACGACGACGATCGAGATCAGGCGCAGCCGTTCCACGTCGATGCCGAGGTGCCTGGCGTTGCGCTCCCCTAGGGCGAGCACGTCGTACCGGCGGCCGAGCAGCGCCGCGACGATCACACCGGGGATCGCGACCGCCGCGACGACGAGCACCTCGCGCCACAGGGATCCGCCGAGCGACCCGAGCTGCCAGAAGATGATCTGCTCGCGGTTCGCGGAGCTCGCGCTGAACAGCACGAAGGCGAGCCCGGCGCCGGCGAACGCGTTCACCGCGATCCCGGTGAGCAGCAGCGTCACCACCTCGGTGCGTCCGTTCGCCCGCGACACCAGGTACACGAGCAGGGTGGCGAGCAGGCCGCCGGCGAACGCGGGCAGTGCGATGAACCCCTCGCCGAACGCCGACAGCCCGAGCACGATCGCGGTCGCCGCCCCGAGCGCCGCCCCGGACGAGACCCCCACCACTCCCGGTTCCGCGAGCGGGTTGCCGAAGATCGCCTGCATCACGGCACCCGCCGCCGCCAGCGCCGCGCCGACCGTGATCGCCATCGCGATGCGCGGGAAGCGCACCACCCACAGCGTCGACTCGATCACGTCATCGCCCGGCGCCCAGGGGTTCGGGATGCCGGCGGCACGCAGCAGGGACCCCGCGACCTCCGCGGGCGTGATCGACAGCTGCCCGGCGAGCGCCGAGACCAGGACGCCTGCCGCGAGCAGGAGTCCGATGCCCGCCCACACCAGCGGGCGCCTCATGGCACGCGGTACAGCCACTCGTCGGTGCCGAACTTCTCGGCGACGAGCCGCTCGGCCGCGGCGAACTCCTCCGGGGTGATCTCATCGTCGGCGAGTCCATGCTGCGAGCGGAATGTATCGACCATCCGCTCGATGATCTGCTCGCGTGTCAGGCCGGTCTGCGAGCGCAGCGGGTCGACCCGCTTGGCCGCGCTCTTGGTGCCCTTGTCGCTGAGCTTCTCCCGGCCGATCCGCAGCACCTGCGCCATGCGCTCGCCGTCCATGTCGTACGCCATGGTGACGTGGTGCAGCACCCCGCCGTTGCCGAGGCGCTTCTGCGCGGCGCCGCCGATCTTGCCGGTGGGGCTGGCGATGTCGTTGAGCGGCACGTAGGTCGCGTCGATCCCGAGGCTCTGCAGCGCCTGCACCGCCCACTCGTCGAAGAAGGCGTAGCTGTCGGCGAAGGTCATGCCGGCGACCAGCTCGGCGGGGGCGTACAGCGAGTAGGTGACGGCACCCCCCGGTTCGATGAACATCGCGCCGCCGCCCGAGATGCGGCGCACCACCCGGTGCCCGTACTTCTCGGCGTTCACCGGGTCGACCTCGTTCTTGACCGACTGGAAGCTGCCGATCACGACGGCGGGGGAATCCCATTCCCAGATGCGCAGCGTCGGCTTGCGCGTGCCCTCGCCCACCGCCTCGGTGAGCACCTCGTCGAGTGCGAGGTGCATGAGGGGCGAGAGCGGCCCCGGATGCACCAGCTGCCAGTCGTAGTCGCTCCAGCCGGTGGCCTTCTGCAGCGCCCGCCGGATCGCGGTCGCGACCGATTCGGGCGTGAAGCCGAGCAGTTGGGCGCCTTCGGGCAGCGCGGCCTGGATCGTGGATGCGAGCGTCCGGGCGTCGGTCTCGACGAGCAGGCCGTTCACGGACGCATTGATCGCCCCTAGAGCGTCATCCGGCTCGAGGAAGAAGTCGCCCGACAGCCGGAAGTCCGCGATCCGGCCGCCCACCGCCTCGAGGTCGACGACGACCAGCTTGCCGCCGGGAACCTTGAACTCGCCGTGCATGCTGCCAGCCTACGGGCGGCCGGTCGCCGCGACATGGCGATCGAGCCAGGCCACCACGTCTGCCCGGACCTCCTCCTGGTTGAGCTCATTGAACATCTCGTGGCGGCCTTCGTCGTAGATCTTCACGGTGACGTCGCTCAGGCCACCCCGCTCGCGGTACGCCTTCGCCAGCAGTTCCACGCTGCGCGGGCCGCCGAGCGGGTCGTCGCTGCCGATCATGATCAGCATCGGGATGTCGCGGCTGAGCTTGCGGGGCCGGCCCAGCAGGCGCAGCCCGTCCGCGATCCCGAACAGCTTCGCGACTTTCGCGTCGAAGGTCAGCGGGTCGTCGGCGAACGCATCCGCGACGGCGGGGTCGCGGCTGAGCCACTCGTGCCCGTTGCCGCCGGGCACCCGGTGCCGCTTCGCCAGGTCGCCGGAGTTCATGTGCCGCAGCGTGCGGTACGCGGTTCCGCTCCAGATGACGGCATCCCACCCGTCCGCTGACTCGTTGAGCATCCGCTGCCCGAGCAGCGATCCCATGCTGTGGCCGAGGATCACCATCGGCGCGTCCGGGTTGGCCTCGTGCGCGATCCCCCGCAGCTGCTGGATGCCGCGGATGACCGCGCGGATCCCGCCCGGCCCCAGCCGCCCCAGTTTGCTGAGGTCGCCGTCCCACTGCTGCACCCCCGTGGAGCCGTGGCCCCGGTAGTCGATCGCGTAGACCGCGTATCCGGCGGCCACGAGCGACTGCGCGAGTTTCTCGTACCGGCTGCCGTACTCGCCGATGCCGTGCACGACCATCACGACGGCCTTCGGCTTGCCCGATCTCCAGACGTGGTAGTGGATCCTGACGCCTTCCGCGTCCACGAAGGTGTGATCGGTGCGGGCGGCGACGATGTCGGGCATGTGCACATTCTCGGGGGTCGAGCCCGTCGGGGCCACCCCAGCGTTAGCCGAGCTAATAAGCTATGCTAAGTATCGTGAACGACGAGGAGCTGCGCCTGCTGATCCAGAAGGTCGCGCGCCGCATCCGCAGCAACCGGGCGGACGACGACCTCAGCGACTCGCAGCTCGGCGTGCTCTTCCAGCTCGAAGACGCAGACCACTCGCCCACCGAGCTGGCGGCGCACGAGCGGGTGACCCCGCCATCCATGAACCGCACCCTGAACGGCCTCGAGCAGGCCGGCCTCATCACCCGCACCCCCGACGACGGCGACGCCCGCCGTGTGCGCGTGGGCATCACCCCGGCCGGGCGCGACCAGATCCAGGCGACACGCGCGCTACGCACCGCCTGGTTCTCACAGCGCCTCGCCGACCTCACCCCGGACGAGCGACGCGCCCTCGAGGCGGTGACCCCCATCCTGCGCCGCCTCAGCGAATCGTGACGGGGGCATCGTGAACGCGATGTTCCGGTCGTTCGCCGTCGCCAACTACCGGCTCTGGTTCGCGGGGGCACTGGTGTCGAACGTGGGCACCTGGATGCAGCGGGTGGCACAGGACTGGCTGGTGCTGACCCAGCTCACCGACGACGACGCGACGGCCGTGGGCGTCACGATGGCCCTGCAGTTCGGGCCGGCACTCGCCCTGCTGCCGGTCACGGGCCTCGTCGCGGACCGGTTCGACCGGCGCCGGATCCTGATCGTCACGCAGGTCGCGATGGCGGCGCTCGGTCTCGGCCTCGCGGCGATCACGCTCACCGGGGTGGCGACCCTCTGGCTCGTGTACGCGTTCGCGCTCGGGCTCGGCGTCGCCGCCGCCTTCGACGCTCCGGCCCGCCAGGCCTTCGTCAGCGAGCTCGTACCGACCGCGTACCTGACCAACGCGGTGTCGCTGAACTCCGCCTCGTTCAACGCGGCACGGCTCGTCGGTCCCGCCGTCGCCGGCCTGCTCGTGGCGTGGGTGGGCGTCGGGTGGGTGTTCCTGATCAACGCCGTAACCTTCGGGGCGGTGCTGCTGTCGCTCGCGCTGCTGCGTCCCGCGGAGTTCACCTCGTTCGCGCGGCCACCGCGGGCACCTGGTCAGCTGCTGGGCGGGTTCCGCTATGTGCGGCGACGCCCCGACATCGTGCTCGTCTTCGCCATGATCGCCCTGCTCGGCACCATCGGCTTCAACTTCCCGATCTTCATCTCGGCGATGGCGCGCATCGAATTCGGTGAGGGCGCCGGCGAGTTCGGCGTGCTGTCGTCGGTGATCGCGATCGGGTCGGTGACGGGCGCGCTGCTGTCCGCCCGGCGGGAGCGCCCGCGGCTGCGCATCATCACCCTCGCCGCCCTCGGCTTCGGCACCGCGCTCACTGCTGCCGCGCTGACCCCGAACGCGTGGACGTTCGGCGTGGCGCTGGTCGTCGTCGGCTTCGCCGGGCTGACCACGATGACGACCGCGAACGCCTACGTGCAGACCACCACCGCTCCCGCGATGCGCGGGCGGGTGATGGCGCTCTACCTCTCGATCTTCATGGGCGGCACGGTGATCGGGGCTCCGCTTCTCGGATGGATCGCCGACACCGCTGGGCCGCGCTGGTCGCTGGCGACCGGGGCGGCATCCGGAATCGTCGCGGCGGGCATCGCCGCCGCGTTCTGGATCCGGACCCGCGGGGTGCGGCTCGCCTGGGACGCCGAACGCCGCTGGCCCCTGTCCCACAGCTAAGGCAACGGCTCGGAGGCCGACCCCGAGCACGCGACCACCGAGATCGCCG
>JBFWWZ010000007.1:0-87484 GCA_050245915.1 Microbacteriaceae bacterium | reverse complement strand
CCGGAGCCAGTCGCGCCCTAACGTGAGACATAGAGAAGGCCTTCCTTCGAGTGATCTAGACACCACTCAGAATGGAGGCCTTCTCCTCACCCCCGCGTCACCAACGATCTGACCGAGTACAGCTAGCCCCCAGCCCCGACGACCATCGCCTCGATGTTCTCCGGGCTGAGGGCGTGGTGGATGGCGAGCATGCTCGCCCCGAGCACCGCGGCATCCGGTCCCGCCTTGGACTGGGTGATCTGCAGGTGCTCGGTGGCGAGCGGCATCGACCGCATGTAGACGACCTCGCGGACGCCCGCGATGAGGTGCTCGCCGGCCTGCGCCAGTGATCCGCCGATGACGATCACGCTCGGGTTGATCAGCGAGACACAGGTGGTCAGCACCTCGCCGATGTCGCGGCCCGCCTGACGCACGGCCTGGATGGCATCGATGTTGCCCCGCTTGACGAGCTCGACGACATCCTGGCTGGTCTCCGCGTGGAGGTCGACGCCGCGCAGCGCCCGGCCGATGGCGGGTCCGGAGGCGAGCGCCTCCAGGCAGCCGCGGTTGCCGCACGTGCACGGCACCTCGGCGCCCCGCGCGACGTAGACGTGGCCGATGTCGCCGGCGGTGCCCTGGGCGCCGCGCTGCAGGAATCCGCCCGAGATGACCCCGGAGCCGATGCCGGTCGCCACCTTGACGAAGATCAGGTGATCGACGTCGGGCCAGGCGTGCTCGCGTTCGCCGAGCGCCATGATGTTGACGTCGTTGTCGACGAGGACCGGCACGTCGAAGCTGTCGCGGAAGCGGCCGGGCACGTCGTAGCGGTCCCAGCCCGGCATGATCGGCGGGTTGATCGGCCGGCCGGTGGAGTGCTCGACCGGCCCGGGCAGTCCGATGCCGATGGCGAGCAGGTCGCCGGGCGTGCGCCCGAGTCCGTCGAGCAGCTCGCGGGCGGCCGTCTCGACCCAGCCGAGCACCGCCTCCGGGCCTTCGGCAACCTGGATGGGCGCGCCGGTCTCGGCCTGCACCCGGCCGGTGAGGTCGCTGATCGCGATGCGTACGTGTGAGGCCCCGACGTCCACTCCGAGCACGACCCGGCCGCTGGCGGTGATGGCGAACTGGCTCGACGGGCGACCCCCGGTGGAGACGGCGTCGCCGACCGGACCGACCAGGCCGAGCCGCATGAGGGCGTCGATGCGGAGGGCGACGGTGGAGCGCGCCAGACCGGTCATCGCGGAGAGTTCGGTGCGGGTGCGGGGACGACCGTCACGGAGGATCTGGAACAGATCGCTGATGACCGAGGACCCCAGGGCGTTGGTGTGGCCTTCGGGCGTCCGGGTTATGTCGGTCACTCTGGGAGCTTATCGCTTTGCTCGACTAAAGTGCCCGCCGGGCGCACGCGGCCGGTGACGGAATCCACGTAGCGTGGGGCCATGACACAGGATGCCGAGACCACCCGGCGGCGCATCGAGCAGTCCCCGAGGCGGCTGGCCGCGATCGCGGCAGGCGTCGCGCTGCTGCTGGCGGTCGGCCTGGGGGCCCTGGTGACGGTGCGCACCCTCAACCCCGAGGGTCTCGATGCCGAATGGATGGAGGAGATCGTCGAGCACCGGTCCCCGTTCTGGGAGGTCCCGGCGCGCGTGTTCGACTTCATCGGGGGTGGCTGGTTCGCGGTGCTCGTGGTGCCGATCGGGGTCGCGGTCGCGCTGCTGGTGGCGCGACGGCCGTGGGCGGCGAGCGCCTTCATCCTGGGCTCGGCGCTCAGTTCGGGGGCGGTCCAGCTGATGAAGGCGCTGTTCGGTCGTGCACGTCCGGAGGACATCCTGGTGCCGCTGGACTCCGGGTCCTTCCCGTCCGGGCACGCCGCGAACGCCGCCACCGTCGTTGTGCTGCTCGCGCTGCTGCTGCGCCGGCGCTGGGTCGCCGTCGCGGGCTCGGTGTACGTCGTGCTCATGGCGCTCAGCCGCACATACCTCGGGGCGCACTGGGTGACCGATACCGTGGGCGGCATCCTGATCGGCGCGGCGATGGCGGTGCTGGTGTGGGTGTTGTTCGCGCGGAAACTCGCCGGCGAGCGGGAGCGGGCGGTCTCCTGGACGGCGGTCCAGCGGGGCGGTTGAATCGACCCATGGAATATCGCAGCCTCGGCGCCAGTGGTCTCAAGGTCTCCGCCCTCTCGATGGGGACGATGACGTTCGGCGGGGGCGGCAAGTTCGCCCACGTCGGCGACACCGACCTGGCGGAGGCGAAGCGGCAGCTCGACACCGCGGTGGCCGCGGGTGTGAACCTCATCGACACCGCGGACGTGTACTCGAACGGCGCATCGGAGGAGATCGTCGGCAGGGCGGTCGCGGGCAAGCGGGACGAGCTGCTGATCGCGACGAAGGCGCGGTTCCCGATGGGGGACGGACCGAACGACGAGGGACTGTCGCGGCACCACCTGATCCGCGGGGCGGAAGCCAGCCTGAAGCGGCTCGGCACGGACTACATCGACCTCTACCAGGTGCACCAGTGGGACGGGCAGACGCCGCTGGAGGAGACCCTCTCGGCGCTGACCCACCTCGTCGACAGCGGCAAGGTGCGCTATGTCGGGGTGTCGAACTTCTCGGCCTGGCACCTGATGAAGGCGCTGGGCGTCGCCGAGCGCAAGAACTTCGTGCAGCTGGTGAGCCAGCAGATCCACTACTCCCTGCACGCCCGCGAGGCCGAGTACGAGCTGGTGCCGCTCGCGATCGATCAGGGCATCGGCATCCTGGTCTGGTCGCCGCTGGCCGGCGGGCTGCTCTCGGGCAAGTACCGCCGCGGTGTGGAGGCGCCGGCGGGTTCGCGCCTGCTGACCGACTGGAACGAGCCGCCCGTCCCCGACGAAGACAAGCTGTACGACATCGTCGACGTGCTGGTGGAGGTCGGGGAGGCGCATGGCGTCTCGGCGGCGCAGGTCGCCCTGGCGTGGACGATGGCGCGCCCGGCGGTCTCGACCGTCATCATCGGCGCCCGCACCTCGGAGCAGCTCGCCGACAACCTGGCCGCCGCCGATCTGGTGCTGACCACGGAGGAGTCCGCGCGCCTCGAGGAGGTGAGCCGGCCGACGCTGCTGTACCCGTACTGGCACCAGGTGGCGAGCGCGGGCAAGCGGCTCGGCCCCGCCGACCTGTCGCTGCTCGGGAAGTACCGGGACGCGCAGTGACCGCCGCCGAAGACAAGGTCGCCGCCGCGAAGAAGGCGCTGGCCGAGGCCGAGGCGGAACTCGCGCGGGCGCAGACGGAGGCGCAAGCGGTCTCGACAGGCTCGAGCACCGCCGAACCGCCCCTTGATGCCGATGCCGTCGCAACCATCGAAGCCGGTTACAGCTTCGACGCCCCTGCCCTGGAGATGGGTGCCCTGGTGAACGGCGAACCCGTGCCGGACGCCCAGATCCGCATCCCGCTCGCCATGACGAACCGCCACGGCCTCGTCGCCGGCGCGACCGGCACCGGAAAGACGAAGACCCTGCAGGTGCTGGCCGAGCAGCTGAGCGCGGCCGGCGTCCCGGTGTTCGCCGCCGACATCAAAGGCGACCTCAGCGGCATCGCGACCGCCGCGGGCGCCCCCGACGAGAAGCTGCTGGCCCGCGCGAAGAGCATCGGCCAGGACTGGATGCCGCAGGCGAGCCCGACCGAGTTCTACTCCCTCGGCGGCATCGGCGAGGGAGTGCCGATCCGCGCCAGCGTGAAGACCTTCGGCCCGCTCATGCTGAGCAAGGTGCTCGGCCTGAACCAGACCCAGGAGTCGAGCCTCGGGCTCGTCTTCCATTACGCCGGCAACAAAGGGCTTGAGCTCATCACGCTGCAAGATCTGCGCGCGGTGCTGAACTACCTCCAGAGCGACGACGGCAAAGCCGAGCTGGCCGAGCTGGGCGGGCTGTCCAAGGCGACGGTCGGCGTCATCCTGCGCGAGCTGATCGGGTTCGCCGACCAGGGCGCCGACGTGTTCTTCGGCACGCCCGAGATCGACGTGACCGACTTCTTCCGGACCGCGCCCGACGGCCGCGGGCTCGTCAGCCTGCTCGGCGTGCGCAGCGTGCTCGGCAAACCGGAGCTGTTCTCCACCTTCCTCATGTGGCTGCTGTCCCGGCTCTACGAGACGCTGCCCGAGGTGGGCGACACCGACAAGCCGAAGCTGGTGTTCTTCTTCGACGAGGCGCACCTGCTGTTCAAGGATGCGTCGAAGGACTTCCAGTCGACCATCACGCAGGTGGTGCGCCTGATCCGGTCGCGCGGCGTCGGCATCTTCTTCGTCACCCAGACCCCCAAGGACGTGCCGGGTGACGTGCTCGCCCAGCTCGGCTCGCGCGTGCAGCACCAGCTGCGGGCACACACCCCGGATGACGCGCGGGCTCTCAAGGCCACCGTCAGCACGTACCCGATCTCGGAGTACGACCTCGCCGAGGTGCTGACCTCGCTCGGCACGGGCGAGGCGATCGTCACCGTGATGAACGAGAAAGGCGCGCCGTCGCCCGTGGCGTGGACCCGCCTGCGCGCACCCCAGGGCTCGATGGAGCCCACCCCCGACGCCGAGATCGCCGCCGCCGTGACCGCGTCGCCGCTGCTCGCCAAGTACGCGCAGACCTCGGTGCCGACGGGCACCGCGAACGACGTCATCACCCAGCAGCAGTCCGAGGCGCAGGCCGCCCAGGTGTCCGCCGAGCAGGCGCTGCAGGCCCAGCGCGAGCTCGACGCCCTCGAACGTCAGGCGGCGAAGGATGCCGAACGCCGCGCCCGCGACGAGCTGGCGGCACAGAAGCGGCGAGATCGCGAGGCGGCTGCGGAGGCGCGCAGGCAGGAGCGCGAAGCCGAGAGGCTGCGCACGCAGACCGTGAACGCCGGGGTCAAGATCGCGCGGGTGATCGTCGGCAAGCTGTTCGGCCGCAGCCGTTAGGCGCGCTCAGATGCCGACCGGCATCCCGAGGATCGTCATCACCCACGCCGCGATCGCCAGGGACGCGAGCAATGCGAGACCGAACACCACGACCCGCAGGATCGGGCGATGCTCGAACCAGTACGCGCTGCCCGGGTAGCTGCGGAAGAAGTCGGTCAGGGTCACCGGCTCCGAGATGACGGTCGCGGGCACCGGCAGCGCGCCCGCGATCTTCTGCAGCGCACCGTCGTCGTAGAAGTTGCCCCGCATCCGGAACAGGCGCCTGCCCTCGGCGTCGCGCACGAGCAGCTGGGTCACGGCGTCCGGCACCGTGCCCACGTAGGTGTCGACGAGCACCACGGAGGCGATCTGAGAGAGCGGTACCCTCACCATCGGGGTGAAGATCCCGTTGCCGATCAGCTCCGTCTCGGTGACCGCGGAATGCACCATCGTCTGCCGGCAGAACACGGCGAACGCCAGCACCGTGAGGATGGCGTGGACGACCAGGACCACCGGCCAGGTGCCGTGCTCGATCGAGAACCAGTAGAGGGCGCCGAAGACGGGCACCATCGCCAGTGCGATCGAGAAGAACCCCGTGCGCAGCAGGGAACGCCTGGGTCGTACCGTCACGAGCGTCGTCGTGCTCACCTTGCCCCCTCTTCCGGGTCGCTGGGCCCGGACGGCCGATGGTGGTTGTGCTGTACTGCGTCGTTGCTGTGGATCTCGCGGAGGATGGGGGATTCGAACCCCCGAGGGCTTTCACCCAACACGCTTTCCAAGCGTGCGCCATAGGCCACTAGGCGAATCCTCCTGAGGACCCCCCGCGCACCCGCCAGAGCCCGGTTACCCTTGCTGCGTCTCCGCCCTGGGGGAGTTGGCCTGGATGGCGCCACGCGGGGAGCCGTCGTCAAGCATAACGGTGGTCGAGCCTGTCGAGACCCCAGCCTCGGGTCACCCGTGCCGACTACTCTCTCTATGTGGTCACCGCCCTCTACCGCCGCTACCGGCCCGAGACCTTCGCCGAGCTGATCGGCCAGTCTCAGGTGACCGACCCGCTGCGCACGGCGCTTCGCACCGACCGGGTGAACCACGCGTACCTGTTCAGCGGCCCGCGCGGCTGCGGCAAGACCACCTCGGCCCGCATCCTGGCGCGCTGCCTGAACTGCGCCGAAGGCCCCACCGATACCCCGTGCGGCCGCTGCCCGTCGTGTCTCGAGCTGGCTCGAGACGGGGGCGGCTCGCTGGATGTGGTGGAGATCGACGCCGCATCCCACGGCGGCGTCGACGACGCCCGCGACCTGCGCGAGCGTGCCATCTTCGCCCCCGCCCGCGACCGGTACAAGATCTTCATCGTCGACGAGGCCCACATGGTGACCTCGGGCGGGTTCAATGCGCTCCTCAAGATCGTCGAAGAGCCGCCGGAGCACGTGAAGTTCATCTTCGCGACCACCGAGCCCGAGAAGGTCATCTCGACCATCCGCTCGCGCACGCACCACTACCCGTTCCGCCTCGTGCCTCCGGCGCAGATGCTCGACTACGTGCAGCAGCTCGCCGAGACCGAGGGCGTCTCGGTCGCACCGGGCGTGCTGCCCCTCGTGGTCAGGGCGGGCGGCGGCTCGGTGCGGGACACGCTCTCCCTTCTCGACCAGCTGATCGCGGGGTCCGAGTCCGCCGGCGGCACCGTCACCGTGGAGTACGAGCGCGCCGTCGCGCTGCTCGGCTACACCCACGGCGCGCTGCTCGACGAGGTCGTCGATGCGGTGGCGGCACTGGATGCGGCGGCCGCCTTCGCCGCGGTCGATCGCGTCGTGCAGACCGGCCAGGACCCCCGGCGATTCGTCGAAGATCTGCTGGAGCGGTTGCGCGACCTGATCGTCGTCGCCGCCACCCGCGACGGTGCCGCGTCGGTGCTGCGGGGCGTCCCCCAAGACGAGCTCGATCACATGGCCGTGCAGGCCGCGTCGTTCGGATCGGCGGAGCTCTCCCGCGCCGCCGACGTGGTGAACACGGCGCTCACCGAGATGACCGGTGCCACCTCGCCGCGGCTGCACCTGGAGCTGATGGTGGCGCGACTGCTCGTCCCCGCGACCGACGACTCCGAGCGCGGGGCGCTCGCCCGCGTGGAGCGGCTCGAGCGCAGGATCGGGATCGACGACCCCGCTGGTCGGGTAGCGGAGCCGAAAGCGGAGGCCCCCGCTGGTCGAGTAGCGGAGCCGAAGGCGGAGCGTGTCGAGACCAAGCCCCCCGTCGAGACCAAGGCCCCCGCCGAGGTCAAGCCCGTGACCGGAGCCCAGCTCCGCGACTCCTGGCCCGAGGTGCTCGAGGTCGTGCAGAAGAACGCCGGCCGGCTCGCCTGGGCGGTGGTGTCGACCACGACCGTGCACGCCTTCGACGGTGAGGTGCTGACCCTCGGATTCCCGAACGAGAGCGACGTCAGCGGTTTCCGTCCGATGCCGGGAACCCCTCCGGGCGAGAGCGTGAGCGAGCAGCTGCGTGCCGCGATCCTCGAGGTGCTGGGCGTGCGGGTGAAGTTCCTTCCGCGGGTCGAGGCGGCCGCCGCGCCCGCCGCCGCCCCGGAGCCGGGCCCGGAGCCCGAGCCCGAGCCGGCGGGCTGGAACGTGGCGCCGATCCCGGCAGCGGAGCCCGAGCCCGCGCCCGAGGCCGAGGCTGAGCCCGCCCCCGAGCCCGAGCCTGTCGCGAACGGCACCGCGCGCTACGGCGAGGCCGTCGTGCGCGAGCTGCTGAACGCGAACTTCCTCGAAGAGCAGTCGCTCACCCCGCGCGACAAGGCCGTGACGCTGCCGACCGACCCGTCGGAGGCGTAGCCCGTGTACGAGGGCATCGTCCAGGAGCTGATCGACGAGCTCGGGCGCCTGCCGGGCATCGGCCCCAAGTCGGCGCAGCGGATCGCGTTCCACATCCTCACCACGCAGAGCTTCGACACCACCCGCCTCGCCGAGATCCTCGGCGAGGTGCGCGACAAGGTGAAGTTCTGCAGCATCTGCGGCAACGTCACCGAAGACGAGATCTGCTCCATCTGCCGCGACCCGCGCCGCACGCAGAACGTGATCTGCGTCGTGGAAGAGGCGAAAGACGTCGCCGCGATCGAGCGCACCCGCGAGTTCCGGGGTCTGTACCACGTGCTCGGCGGCGCGCTCAGCCCGATCGACGGGATCGGGCCCGACGATCTGCGATTCCACCAGCTGGTGCAGCGGCTCGCCGACGCGAGCGTCACCGAGGTGATCATCGCCACCGACCCGAACCTCGAGGGCGAGGCCACGGCCACCTACCTGACCCGTCTGCTCGTGCAGCCCGGCCTGCGGGTCACCCGGCTCGCCTCCGGCCTCCCCGTCGGCGGCGACCTCGAATACGCCGACGAGGTCACCCTCGGCCGCGCCTTCGAGGGCCGACGCGTCGTCGAGTAGCCGGCGTCAGCCGACCCCCGGCTCGAACATGAGCAGCGAGCTCGTGGCCGATGCGATCACCGCT
This sequence comes from Microbacteriaceae bacterium, assembly GCA_050245915.1. GTDB lineage: Bacteria > Actinomycetota > Actinomycetes > Actinomycetales > Microbacteriaceae > JBDSKH01. Next base: position 79,117 of record JBFWWZ010000007.1, on the reverse strand, counting down.
CCCGAGGAATCGGTGATCTCCCCGCCGGCGAAGCTGACCCGCCGCCCGGTCTTGGTGACGGTGCCGACCGCGGACAGCATCCCGGTTTGCAGCGTGACGGGGCGAAGGTAGGTGACGTTCAGATCGATGGAGGTGTAGCCCCACCCGGCGTCGAGCGTGGTGTGCACGGCGCATCCGACGACGGTGTCGAGCAGGGTGCAGAGGGGGGGATGTGGCCGTCGATCATCCCCTGCAGGAAGTCGAGGCCCGGCATGGCGCGCAGCGACGCCAGTGGCGGCACCGGGTCGGTCCAGGTCACCTCGCGGGTGCGGGTCTCGCCCCATGCCACATCCTGCGGTTTCGCGTGCTCCATGGATGGCACACTAGATGCCGTGCGGAACGTCCGTCTTGTGGCTTTCGACCTGGACGACACGCTCGCCCCGTCGAAGACGGCGATCACGCCCCGGATGGCGGACCTGCTGGTGCAGCTGCTCGGCGTGGTCGAGGTGTGCGTCATCTCCGGCGGGCAGTTCGGCCAGTTCGAGAGCCAGCTGATCGCGAACCTGCCGCTCGATCATCCCGACGCCCTCACCCGCATGCACCTGATGCCCACCTGCGGCACGCAGTACTACCTGTTCCGCGACGGCGGCTGGCAACAGCAGTACGCCGAGAACCTCACCGACGAGCAGAAGGCCGCGGCGCTCGCCGCCGTCGAAGCGGAGGCGAAGCGGCTCGGGTACTGGGAGCCGGACAACCCGGACACCGACACCTGGGGCCCGATCCTCGAAGACCGCGGGTCGCAGATCACCTTCTCGGCCCTCGGGCAGTCGGCTCCCGTCGACGCGAAGAAGGCATGGGATCCGACGGGCGAGAAGAAGAACGCGCTGCGGGCCGCGGTGCAGCAGCACCTGCCCGACCTCGAGGTGCGCTCCGGCGGCTCCACCAGCGTCGACATCACCCGCCGCGGCATCGACAAGGCGTACGGGATGCGGAAGCTGGCCGAGCTGACCGGCATCGGCTTCGACGAGATGGTCTTCGTCGGCGACCGGCTCGATCCCGACGGGAACGACTTCCCCGTGGTGGCACTCGGCATCCCCACCCACGCCGTCGAGGAGTGGGAGGACACGGCCGACTTCGTCGCGGAATTCTTGCGCTCACGCAACGAATAGACTCTCTCCTCGTGAGCCTCATCGTGCAGAAGTACGGCGGCTCGAGCGTTGCGGATGCCGAGAGCATCAAGCGCGTCGCCAAACGCATCGTCGAGACCCGCAAAGCCGGAAACGACGTCGTCGTGGCGGTCAGCGCGATGGGCGACACCACCGACGAACTGCTCGACCTCGCCCACGAGGTCTCCCCCATCCCCGACGGCCGTGAGCTCGACATGCTGCTCACCACGGGGGAGCGCATCTCGATGGCGCTGCTGGCGATGGCGATCAAAGACATGGGGGTCGAGGCGCGGTCGTACACGGGCAGCCAGGCCGGCATGATCACCGACTCCCGGCACGGCTCGGCCCGCATCGTGGAGGTCACCCCGGTGCGGCTGCGCGAGGCGCTCGACGAGGGCGCAGTCGTGATCGTCGCCGGGTTCCAGGGCTTCAACCGCGACTCGATGGACATCACCACCCTCGGCCGCGGCGGCTCGGACACGACGGCGGTGGCGCTCGCCGCCGCCCTCGGCGCCGACGTCTGCGAGATCTACACCGATGTCGACGGCGTGTTCACCGCCGACCCGCGGGTGGTGCCGAAGGCTCACAAGATCGACGTGGTGACCAGCGAGGAGATGCTCGAGCTCGCCGCCGCCGGTGCAAAGGTGCTGTATATCCGCGCCGTCGAGTACGCGCGCCGGCACGGGGTGACGCTGCACGTGCGGTCCTCGTTCAACAACAATGAGGGCACCTGGGTCGTGGACGCCTATGACAAGGAGATGGGTGTGGAAGAACCGATCATCACCGGCGTTGCCGGCGACCTCAACGAAGCCAAGATCACCGTCGTCGGCGTGCCCGACGTGCCCGGCAAGGCCGCCGACATCTTCACGATCGTGGCGAAGACCGGCGCCAACATCGACATGATCGTCCAGAACGTCTCCGCCGCCGCCACCGGCCTCACCGACATCTCCTTCACCCTGCCCAAGGCGGAGGTCGAGAAGGTGCTGACGGCGCTGCGCGCCGAGCAGGGCGAGGTGGGCTTCCACTCGCTGCAGTACGACGACCAGATCGGCAAGCTCGCCGTCGTCGGCGCGGGGATGCGCACGAGCGCGGGGGTGTCCGCGCAGCTGTTCCGGGCGCTGTCCGACGCGGGCATCAACATCGAGATGATCTCCACCTCCGAGATCCGCATCTCCGTCGTCATCCGGTCGGACTCGCTGCAGCAGGCGATGCGTGTCGTGCACACGGCGTTCGGGCTGGACGGCACGCTCGACGCCGTCGTCCACGCCGGCACCGGGCGCTAGTTCGACGCGGGTTGGCAGTGGGGCGCCGGTAACGCACCGCCCGCCCCGGTACCCTTGAGCCCATGAGTTCTGATGGGGTCCGCATCGGCGTCGTCGGCGCCACCGGTCAGGTCGGCGCGGTCGTGCGCCGCCTCCTCGAGGAGCGCGACGTGCCCGTCGCCGAGATCCGCTACTTCGCCAGCGCCCGCAGCGCCGGAACCACCCTCCCGTGGAAGGGCGTCGAGATCGTGGTCGAAGACGCCGCGACGGCGGACCCGGCCGGGCTGGACATCGCGATCTTCTCGGCGGGCGCCACCACATCCCGAGCCCAGGCGCCGCGGTTCGCGGCCGCCGGCGTGCTCGTCATCGACAACTCCAGCGCCTGGCGCATGGACCCCGACGTGCCTCTTGTGGTGAGCGAGGTGAACCCGCACGCGCTCGCCGACGCTCGCAAGGGCATCGTCGCGAACCCGAACTGCACGACCATGGCGGCGATGCCGGTGCTGAAGGTGCTGGACGCGGAGGCCGGGCTCCAGCGTCTGATCGTCTCCACCTACCAGGCGGTCAGCGGCGCGGGACTCGCCGGCGGTGAAGAGCTGCTGGAGCAGGCGCGGGCCGCCGTCGCCGGCGACACGATCGGCCTGGTGCACGACGGCCACGCGGTCACGATGCCCGACCCGGTGAAGTTCCCGAAGAACATCGCGTTCAACGTCGTGCCGCTGGCCGGTTCGATCGTCGACGACGGGCTCGGTGAGACCGACGAGGAGAAGAAGCTCCGCAACGAGAGCCGCAAGATCCTCGAGCTGCCCGATCTGCTGGTCAGCGGCACCTGCGTGCGCGTGCCGGTGTTCACCGGGCACTCGCTGTCGATCAACGCCGAGTTCGCGCGTGAGCTCACCCCCGAGCGAGCCCGCGAACTGCTGCAGGATGCGGCGGGCGTCACCCTGATGGACGTCCCCACGCCGCTCGACGCGGCCGGCGCCGACCCGTCGTTCGTCGGGCGGATCCGTCAGGACGAGGGGGTTCCGGGCAACCGCGGACTGGCGATGTTCATCTCCAACGACAACCTGCGCAAGGGCGCGGCGCTCAACGCCGTGCAGCTGGCCGAGCTCGTCGCCGCGCGACTGCCTGTCGCGTAGCCATTCCCAGCAGGGCGCCGAGCACGGCGCCGAGGGTGTTCGCGAGCACATCCGTCCAGCTCGCGTAGCGCTCCGGCAGGAACGCCGCCTGCCCGAGCTCCAGCGCGGCCGACAGCAGCAGCCCGGCGGGCATCGCCAGCCACCACATGCGACGCGGCAGCAGCAGCGCGCCGAGCAGCCCGATCGGCACGAAGAACAGGATGTTGGCGAGGAAGTCGACGAGGTCGTAGTTGACCCAGCCGGGTGCGCCCGCCTCCTGCAACGTGTCGATGAACGCGCGGATAGGGCGCTCCACCCCGCCGTCGACCCGGTCCGGCAGCAGCCCGATCAGCAGCACCCCGGCGAGCACGAGCGCGCCGGCGACGGCCGGCACGACGACGCGGGATCTCACCGCCTCAGCCTAGGTGCGTGCACAACTCAGTCATTCCCTCACCCCGGTCGCCGAGATCACTGCTACATCGGACGCCGGCGGCAGTCTGTGACTGAATTGTGCGCACAGAGGGCAAGCCGCGGACCTCGGGGGTGTCGAATAACAGGCATGAGGATGCGGCTGCCGCTCGCGCTCGCCGTCGCCGCGGCGCTGATGGCGGGGTGCGCGCCCGCCGAGGTGCCCGCCGTGACGGATCCGGATGCTCCGATCGTCGCGTTCTACGGCGACTCGTACACGCTCGGAACGGGCGCCTCCGACCTCGCGAACCGCTGGTCGACGATCATCTGCCGCGAGCGCGGCTGGCGCGAATTCAACCCGAGCGTCAACGGCCTCGGGTTCGTCAACAACCGGCGCCTCGACGTCGACCTGCCGCAGCAGATCATCGCGCAGCAGCCCGACATCGTGTTCGTGACGATGGGGCTCAACGACAACTTCAGCTACGCGAACCGTGCCGACGAGATCCACGCCGCCATCGACACCGACCTGATGACGTTGAAGGACGCGCTGCCCGACGCGCGCTTCATCGTGGTCGAACCCTTCTGGTACACCGACGCCCGGCCCGACTCGGTGGAGGTCATCATCGGCTGGGTGCACGACGCCGCCGACGCCATCGGAGCGGACTGGATCCCCGATGCCTCCCACTGGATCGAAGGTCACCCGGAGTGGATGGCGGGCGACCGGCTGCATCCGAACGATGACGGGTACGCCGAGATGGCGCGCCGCATGGATGCCGCACTCGGGGAGCTGGGACTGTAGCCCGCAAGATCGGGCGATCTTCGCATCCTGCGCCTCAGCCCCGCCCAGCGAGCCCGCCTAGGATTGAGGGGTGAGTGCGCCCGTAGACGTCGCCCTGATCGGCGGCGGAATCATGAGCGCGACCCTCGGGTCGCTGCTCCACCAGCTCGAACCCGAGTGGAAGATCACCATCTTCGAGAAGCTCGGCGACGTCGCACTCGAGAGCTCCAACCCGTGGAACAACGCGGGCACCGGCCACTCCGCCCTCTGCGAGCTGAACTACACGCCCGAGCTGCCGGATGGCACGATCGACATCTCCAGCGCGGTCAAGGTGAACGAGCAGTTTCAGGTGTCGCGTCAGTTCTGGTCGTTCCTGGTGGGTGAGGGGATGCTGCCCGAGCCCCAGCGCTTCATCAACTCGGTGCCGCACATGAGCTTCGTCTGGGGTGACGAGAACGTCGCCTACCTCAAGAAGCGCTACGAGGCGCTGAAAGACCACCCCCTGTTCGCCGGACTGGAGTACAGCGAAGACGCTGCGGTGATCCGCTCCTGGGCGCCGCTGCTGATCCACGGCCGCCGGCGTGACCAGCCGATCGCCGCGACCCGCATCGCCGCCGGCACCGACCTCGACTTCGGCGCCCTGACGCGGATCCTCGTCGACGGGCTCGTGAAAGACGGCGCGAAGCTGAATCTCGAGCACCGGGTGACCGATCTGAAGCGCCGCAAAGACGGCACTTGGCGCATCAAGCTGCGCCACGAGGTCGGTGGCACCCCGCTCGAGGCGGACGCGCGGTTCGTGTTCGTCGGCGCGGGCGGCGCGGCGCTGAACCTGCTGCAGCGCTCCGGCATCCGCGAGATCCGCGGCTACGGCGGTTTCCCGATCAGCGGCCAGTTCCTGCGCACCGACGACCCGGCGCTGGTGAAGAAGCATCAGGCGAAGGTCTACGGCAAGGCGGCGAAAGGCTCCCCGCCGATGTCGGTCCCCCACCTCGACACCCGCGTCGTCGACGGCAAAGCCAGCCTGCTGTTCGGCCCGTATGCGGGCTTCTCGACCAAGTACCTGAAGACGGGCTCATACCTCGACCTCTTCGCCGCCCTGCGCTGGCACAACCTGTTCACCTTCATCGGCGCCGGGCTCACCAACCTGTCCCTGGTGTGGTACCTGGTGACCGAGGTGCTGTCGACCGCTGGCAAGCGTCATCGCGCGCTGCAGCAGTTCGCGCCTCGTGCCCGCCGCGGCGACTGGCACCTCATCACCGCCGGTCAGCGGGTGCAGATCATGAAGCGCGTGAAGGGCAAAGCGGTCATCCAGTTCGGCACCGAGGTCGTCTCGTCGGCCGACGGGTCCATCGCGGGCCTGCTGGGCGCGTCGCCCGGCGCCTCGACAGCTGTGCCGATCATGCTGGATGTGCTCGAGAAGTGCTTCCCCGACCGCATCGCCGCCTGGCAGCCGGAGCTGCAGCGCATGGTGCCGAGCTACGGGTCGCAGCTGGCGTCCAGCGAGAAGAAGGCGGCTGCCACGCTGACCCGCACGGCGAAGGCGCTTGCCATCTCCGCGTGACCGGCTGAGAAGCGGCGCCCTGGCGCCGTGTCTCGAAGCCTGGTAGCGTCGCCCCTCGTGAAGTTCTGAGTCCTGCCCTCCTCGCGTCCGCGGCACCGCCCGGCGAGGTTCGCCATCTTGCGAACAGGACTCTTCTCTTTTGCGATCACCTCTTTCTCTGCTGCGCGCCGACGGCATCTCGCATGCCTACGGCGACCGTTCCGTCCTCACCGACCTGTCCCTCATCGTCTCCGGAGGCCAGCGCCTCGGCCTCCTCGGCGAGAACGGCGCCGGCAAATCGACGCTGCTCCGGCTGCTGGCGGGTGCGGAGACGCCCGACACCGGCGTCATCGAACGTCCCGCGCGGACCGCCCTGCTCGCGCAGGAGGTTCGGCTCGACCCCTCCCAGCCGATCCGCGCGATCATCGACGACGCGGTGGCCGGCCTGCGCGCTCTCGACACCGAGCTCCAGGATGCGGCAGCCGCCCTCGCAGACGGCGGCGCCTCCGCAGAGCAGCGCTACGCGACGGCGCTCGAGGCCGCCGAGGCGGCTGAGCTGTGGACCCTGGACGCCCGCCGCGACGAGCTGCTCGACGGCCTGGGCGTCGGGGCCCTGCCGCTCGATCGCCCCATCGGGGAGATCTCCGGCGGGCAGCGCAGCCGTGTCGCCTTGGCGGCCCTGCTGCTCGCGCGCCCCGACGCCCTGCTCCTCGACGAGCCGACGAACCATCTCGACGATTCGGCGGTCGCGTTCCTCGGTGCGCGTCTCCGCGAGTGGCGTGGCGCGGTCGTGTTCGCCAGCCACGACGAGCGTTCCTCGACGAGGTGGCGACGGGGCTGCTCGACATCGACCCGTCGCGTTCGGGTGCGACCAGGTTCGGCGGCGGCTACTCCGATTACCTGGTCGCGAAGGCGGAGGAGCGCGCGCTGGGAGGCGCAGTTCGCCGCGGAGGAGAAGGAGGTCGCCGCGCTCGGTCACGCGATCACGGTCACCGCACGCAGCATCGACACCGGCAACGGGCCGCGGGACAACGACAAGTTCCTGTACGGCTTCAAGGGCGGCAACATCGACCGGCAGGTGCGTCGGCGGGTCCGCAATGCGGAAGGCCGGCTCGACGATCTGCTGGCCGGCCGGGTCGCAGAGCCAGCGCCCCTGCTCAGCTTCACCGGCATCCCGAGCGGGTCGCACGTGCTGGAGGACGACGAGCCGCTGCTCACCGTGGAGGCTGCGCGCGTGGGCGACCGGCTCGCGCTCGACGGGCTCACCCTCGCGCCCGACGCCCGCCTGCTGGTCACCGGCCCGAACGGCGCGGGCAAGTCGACGCTGCTCGGCCTGCTGGCCGGGCGGCTGCAGCCCGACACCGGGTGCGTGGCGCGGCGCAAAGGACTGCGTGTGGCGCTGCTCGACCAGGACGTGCGCTGGGCGGATCCGTCCGCGACACCGCGCGCGCTGTACGAGCGCACCCTGGGGGAGCGGCGGGCGGAGTCGCTTCCGCTGTCCGGCCTCGGACTGCTCGCCGATCGGGATCTCGACCGTCCTGTCGGCCGCCTCTCGATCGGGCAGCAGCGGCGGACCGCGCTCGCGTTGATCATCGCCAGGCCGCCGCACGTCTTCCTGCTCGACGAGCCGACGAACCACCTCTCGCTGTCGCTCGCCACCGAGTTGGAGGAGGCGCTCGGCACGTATCCGGGAGCCGTCGTGGTCGCGAGTCACGACCGCTGGCTGCGGCGGAGGTGGTCGTCGCCGACCCTGCGCCTGGTGGGCGGGGTCGCGGCTTGACGCACAATCGAACGTATGTTCGAATAAGGTCGTGAGGTGGGCCGGGCAGCAGGTAGACGCGGAAACCGCCGACGCGTTGCCCGGCCTGGCCTCACGCCACGACCTGGTGCGCTCGGTGCAGACCCCCGAATTCGCCGGCATCACCTTCCACGAGGTGCTGGCCAAGAGCGCGCTCAACCACGTGCCCGGCTCCTCGAACGCCCTGCCGTTCGGCTGGACGATCAACCCGTACCGGGGCTGCAGTCATGCCTGTGTCATGTGCTTCGCCCGCAAGACGCACGAGTACCTCGACCTCGACTCGGGCAGGGACTTCGACACCCAGATCGTGGTCAAGGTGAACGTGGCCGAGGTGCTGGCGCGTGAGCTGGCGCGGCCGAGCTGGGGGCGGCATCCCGTTGCCCTGGGCACCAACACCGACCCGTATCAGCGCGCCGAGGGTCGCTACCGGCTGATGCCCGGGATCATCGCGGCGCTCGCCGCGTCGGATACGCCGTTCAGCATCCTGACCAAGGGCACCCTGCTGCGGCGCGACCTCCCGCTGCTGCAGGCGGCGGCCGAGCGGGTGCCCGTCGATGTCGCCATGACGGTCGACATCTTCGAGCCCGCGCTTCAAGAGTCGATCGAGCCGGGCGCACCCACCACGGCCGCGCGGCTCGCCACCGTCACCGCCGTCAAAGAGGCGGGGCTGAACGTCTCCGTCTTCATGATGCCGGTCTTCCCGTACCTCACCGACTCGATCGCGCATCTCGACACGGCTCTGGCGCAGATCCGGGATGCCGGGGCCGACTCGGTCGCGTACAGCGCCCTGCACCTGCGGCCGGGCGCCCGCGAATGGTTCTGGGCATGGCTCGAGCGGGAGCATCCCGAGCTCGTGCCTCGCTACCGGGAGGTCTACGGCGACGGCAGCTACGCCGCGAAGCCCTACCGCGCGTGGCTGGCCGACCGGATCCGCCCGCTGCTGCGCCGGTACGGGCTGGAACGGCCGCCGCGCATCGACCCGGCGACCGGGGTGGTGCGCGCCGGCGCGATCGACGGACGGCGCCGCGGAGCCGCCGGGGCCGACGTCGCCGGCGCCTCGCTGATCGCCGCGGAGCTCCCCGCCCATGCCGCTGCCGGCATCCAGCCCACGCTCTTCTGAGCGCGGCCATGCGCGTTGCGTCCAATCGCGGGAGCGGTTTCACTAGGCTGTGCGCATGAGCGCGAGCGAACCACCCGCGATCGTCCCCGCCGCACGCGACACCCCCCGATCAGGAACCGTGCGCCTCGCGATCCTCGACGATCACGAGGTTCTGCTCGACAGCCTCGGCAGCTGGATCACGAACCACGCCCCCGACTTCGAAGTCGTGCTCATGGCGGCCACCTGGTTGCAGCTCGTCCACAGCCCCGCGTTCCCCGCCGATCTGGTGTTCATCGACTTCCAGCTCAAAGAACCCGTCTCGATCGAGGCGCGTGTGCGCACCTGCCGGGCGGCCGGTGCGCGGGTCATGGTGCTCTCCAGCATCGACACCCCGGAGGCGCGCGAGCGGGCCCTGGCGGCCGGCGCGGCCGACTTCGTGTCGAAGGCGCTTCCCATGGCCTCCGTGATGGATGCCGCCCGTCGCATCATGGGGATCGAGGCCGCCGGCGGGGCCCAGCGCCCGTGGCGTCCGCTCCCCACCGGCGCGGCACCGCAGGTGAAGCCGCGGCTCAGCCCCGGTGAGGAGGAGGCGCTGCGCCTCTACGCCGCCGGCTACAGCACCGCCGAGGTCGCCGAGCGCATGAACGTGCAATACGAGACGGCGAAGACCTACCTGCGTCGCGTGCGCGAGAAGTACGCGAAGGTGTCGAGGCCCGCCAGCAAGAAGGCCGAACTCATCCGCCGTGCGGCTGAAGATGGTTATCTGGAGTAATGGCGAAGCTGTACTTCCGGTACGGGGCGATGAACTCCGGCAAGAGCACCGCCCTGCTGCAGGCCGCATTCAACTACGAGGAACGCGGGCAGCGGGTGCTGCTCGCGAAACCGGCCATCGACTCCAAGGGCGACAACGCGATCGTGTCCCGGCTGGGCATGGTGCGGCAGGTCGACTTCACCGTCGGACCCGATGAAGACATCTACGCGGCATTCACGCGCGAGCGCGAGAGCGTCATCCGGTCGACGGGTCAGGATGTCAGCTGCCTTCTGGTCGATGAGGCCCAGTTCCTGGGTGAAGGCCAGGTCGACGATCTGCTGCGCATCGCGATCATCGAAGACGTTCCCGTGCTCGCCTACGGAATCCGCACCGACTTCCAGACCGTCGCCTTCCCCGGGTCGCGCCGCCTGCTCGAGATCGCGCACTCGCTAGAAGAGCTGAAGACGATCTGCCGCTGCGGACGCAAGGCGGTGTTCAACGCCCGGGTCGTGAACGGCCAGTTCGTCTTCGACGGCGACCAGGTCGCGATCGACACTTCGACGGAGCTCAGTGCAAGCGGGGATGCCCGGGTCTCGTACGAGTCCCTCTGCGGGTCCTGCTACCTCGAGGAATCCGGCGGCGTGCTCAACCGCGGCTGGCGGCCGAAGCTGGACTTCTCGGCGACCTCCGGGCCGGACGCGGACTTCACGTAGTCCCGGAGCTCTCACTGCGCCGCCCGGATGGCGGCCATCGGCACAGACGACCGAAGCCCGGTCCGTCGTAGGACGGACCGGGCCTCTTCGGTCGGGGTAACAGGATTTGAACCTGCGGCCTCGTCGTCCCGAACGACGCGCGCTACCAAGCTGCGCCATACCCCGTTGCTGCCGCACCTGGCGGCGCGAGGCAACTGGATCAGAATACCCGATCTATTCGGGCCGCGGCACCAGCGTCAGGACCACGGCCTCCGGCGGGCAGGCGAACCGCACGGGCGCGTAGATCGAGGTGCCGATTCCGGCCGAGACATTCAGGTACGCGTCATGCCGTCCGCTGCGCCAATGGCTCAGACCCTGCGCCTGGTCGGCTGGGATGTCGCAGTTGGTGACCAGCGCGGCCGGCCAGCCCGGGATCCTGACCTGACCGCCGTGCGTGTGGCCTGCCAGTACCAGCTCGGCGCCCTGGTTCACGAAGTCGTCGAGGATCCGCCGGTAGGGCGCGTGGGTCACGCCGATGCTGAGCACGTCGTCGCGGGAGCTCGCGCTCCAGCCGACGTTCTCGCGCACCTCCTCGATGGCGCCCGGCAGCAGGTCGAGGCGGTCCCAGTCGCGATGCGCGTCGTTCGTGCCGAACAGCTCGATGCGGGTTCCGCGGATCTCGATCGCCCGTGCCGTGTTGTTGAGGTTCAGCCAGCCGAGCTGGTTCTCGAAGAAGCTCTCCATGCCGGCGGTGTCGAGGTCGGCGCGACGGCTGCTGCGCACGTCTTCGAGGGTGACGAAGTAGCGGAACGGGTTCTTGAAGACCGGTCCGTGGTAGTCGTTCGAGCCGTGCACGAAGACCCCGGGGATGCCGGCGAACGGCGCGAGCGCGTACTCCACCCCGCGGAGGCCGTCGGTGTGGCCGAGGTTGTCACCGGTGTCGACGACGAGGTCCGGCTCGTAGCGGATCAGGGAGCGGACGAACTCCTGCTTCGCCGTCTGCCACGGCGCCATGTGCAGGTCGCTGAGGTGCAGCACGGTGAGCGGGCGAGCGCCCGGCTCCAGCACGGGGACGATCTCGTGCCGGACGGTGAAGCGGTTGCGTTCCACCAGGGCGCCCCACGCGAACGCGGCGGCCCCGGCGGCCGCGACGCCCATCAGGGTCGCCGCGGCCGCTCGGCCGGGCCGAACGCTCATCCGCCGTAGAGACAGGCTGGTGTGCCGTAGTAATGCAAGGTGATGATCGAGGACTTGTTGACCACGGCTCCTGCCCCCGGATCGGTCGAGTACACCTTGTCATCGGGTGGTGACGGGACGGGGTTCGTGTCGCACTTGGTCACGACGTTCGTCCAGCCCTGGCTCGCAAGGTCGCTCTGTGCGTCGGGCACGGTCTTTCCGACTTCGTTCGGGACCTGCGCGGCCTGGCCGTTGCTGATGTAGACCGCGATCTCGGTGCCGCGGGGCACCGACTCGCCGGGACCGGGGATGGTGCTGGCCACCGTGCCGGCGGGAAGGTCGGAGTCGACGGTCCCGGCATCCACGTAGTTCAGCTCCGCGAGCTCGATCTCACCGCGCGCCTGCTCCGGCGACTCGCCGCGCACGTCGGGGACGAACACCGGGTTGCCCTTCAGCAGCGACGGGTCGGGTCCGGGGAATGCGCTGCCCGGGTAGAAGCTGTCGATGGCCTGCGCCAGCGGCTTGAAGATGCGGTGACGCAGCAGGGCCGCGGAGGTGCCGTTGACAGATACCTGACGCAGCGACTGCTTGCCGGAGATGTTGCCGACCCACACCGCTGTGGCGACGCGGCTCGAGGAGCCGACCATCCAGACGTGCACCGCGTTGTCGGTCGTACCGGTCTTGCCCATGTACGGGGTGCCGTCGTTCGGGTTCGAGGCGCTCGCCGTACCGCCCTTGAACACGCCCTCCATCGCGTAGGTCGCGGTGTTCGCGACCGCGGGGGAGACCGCCGACTGGCCGCAGCCTGCGTCCTGGCCGGGCAGCACGTTGCCGGCCCGGTCGATGATCGACTGCACGATGATCGGCTTGCAGTAGACGCCCTGGTTCGCGATCGCCGCGTAGGCCGCCGCTGCCGTCACCGGCGCGATGTTGTTGGTGCAACCGCCGATCGCGCAGGCGGGGTTCGTCGCCAGCTCTTCACCCGAGGCGTTGTGGACGCCGATCGACTCGGCGAGCCGCTTGATCTCGCACTGATCGACCTTGCTGGCCATCTGCACGAACACCGAGTTGACGGAGCCCGCCGTTCCGCGCATGACGGTGTACGAGCCGTTCTCACCGGAGTCGTTCTTGAACTTGAACTTGCCGCCCCAGGGACCGTTGCAGCTGTCCGCGAACTTCGCCTGGTTCACCTCGAGGGTGCTGGCGTTGAACGACTCTTCGAGCCCGCCGCCGGCGTTCAGGAACGCCAGGAGCACGTACGGCTTGTAGGTCGATCCGGGCTGGAATCCGACCGACCCGCCGTGCGCGATGTCGGCAGAGAAGTTGACCGCCGTTGCGGTGGCGCCCCCGCCCTCGAGCGTGTTGTTGTAGTCCTTGTTCTGAGCCATCACCAGGATGTGCCCGGTGTTCACCTCGACCGACGAGACGGCGGCGCCCAGCTGGAAGCGGCTCTCGTCTTTGGGAGCCCACTGCTGTGCGAGCTCGGTGGCTGTCGCCTGCAGGTCCGGGTTGATCGTGGTGACCAGCGTGTACCCGCCGCGCTTGAACTCGGCCTGCCGCTCGGCGGCGTCGCCACCCAGCGCCTCCAGCTCGAAGATGCTGTTGACCACGTAGTCGCACGGGAACGCCATGTACGTGGTGGCGCCGAGGCAGCCGTTGTTCGTGGCGCGCGGCTTCACGAAGTTCGCGTCGACGGGAGTGTCGAGCGCCTCATCCCGCTCGGCCTTCGTGATGTAGCCCTCGGCGTACATCGCGTACAGGATGACGTCGCGACGCTTCTGGTTGGCCGCGTAGTGGTCGGGGGTCTGCAGGTCGCGCAGGTTGGGGTACTGCACGATCGCGATGAGCGACGCCGCCTCGGCGAGGGTGAGTTCGGAGGCGTTCTTCGAGAAGTACTGCAGCGCCGCCGCCTGCACGCCGTACGTGTTGCCGCCGAATCCGGCGATGTTGAGGTACGCCTGCAGGATCTCGTCTTTCGAGTAGCGCTTCTCGAGCCCGATCGCGAGCTTCATCTCTTTCAGCTTGCGATCGATGGTCGGGGCGAGCGCCGCCGCGATGTCGTTCTTGATCTTCTCGTCGCTGACCGCCGACCCGTCGGTGTTGGTCTGGTTCAGCGCCTCTTGCACCAGGATGTTTCGCACGGTCTGCATCGTGAGGGTCGACGCACCACCCGAGTTGCCGCCGCCGATCGCGGCGCGGATCACCGAGGGGATGTCGACACCGCCGTGGTCTTTGAAGCGGCGGTCCTCACCGGCGATCGCCGCCCACTTGAGGTAGTCGCTCATCTGGTCGAGGTCGACCTCTTCGCGGTTCTGGTCGAAGATCGTGGCCATGTGGAACTGGCTGCCGTCGGAGTTCAGCGCGACGATCTCGTTCTGCTGGTGCCCGGCATTGAGCTTGATGTAGTCCGGCAGGCTCTCGAAGATGCCGATCGTGTTGTTCGCGGTGATGCCGGTGACGGCGATCGCGGGTGCGACCATGACGGTCGCGAGGACTCCGGCCAGCACGCTGAAGCCGATCGTTCCGAAGACGGCAGCGAACAGACTACTGACCGAAGATTTTGGGGCGGGCATAGGGTACAGAGTAAACGATGGTTCGTCACGCCTACCTGAACGGAAGCCCTTAACAGATGGACAAGTGGGAGTACCTCACCACGCCGCTCATGATCCACAACACGGCCCAGATCCTGAACAACTGGGGTGACCAGGGGTGGGAGCTGGTGCAGGTGGTCACCGGCCCCGAAGGCGGACTCGTCGCCTACCTCAAGCGCGAGAAGGAGGACGCATGAGCGTCGAACAGCGCCTCGCCGAGCTGGGACTGACCCTCCCGGCCGTGACGAAGCCCCTGGCGTCGTACGTCCCGGCGGTGGTCACCGGCGACCTGGTCTACACGGCCGGCCAGCTGCCGCTGGTCGACGGCGTCCTGCCTGCGACCGGCAAGGTGGGCGCCGAGGTGTCTCCGGATGACGCGGCCGGGTACGCGCGGATCTGCGCACTGAACGCGCTGGCGGCCGCGGCATCCGTCATCGGTTCTCTCGACCGCGTCACGCGGGTCGTCAAGGTCGTCGGCTTCGTGGCGTCCGCGCCGGGCTTCACCGCCCACGCCGGGGTCATGAACGGCGCGTCGGATCTGCTCGGCGAGGTGTTCGGCGAGGCCGGGCAGCACGCGCGCAGTTCCGTGGGCGTGGCCGTGCTGCCCCTCGACGCCCCCGTCGAGGTCGAGCTGGTGCTCGAGATCGCCTGATCTCGGCAAGCTCGATCACCGTCTATTCCGCCCGCCCGCCGGTCAGCTTGTTTGCGATCGCATCCATCACGGTCGTGTCGGCGAGCGTCGTGGTGTCGCCGACGCCCCTGCCCTCGGCGACGTCGCGCAGCAGCCGTCGCATGATCTTGCCCGACCGGGTCTTCGGCAGCTCGGTCACGATGAAGATCTGCCGTGGCCGGGCGATCGCGCCGATCGCGGTGGTGACGTGCCCGCGCAGCAGCGTCGCGGCCTCCTCGTTGCTCTGCGTCTCGGCCTGCTCGGCCCGCAGGATCACAAACGCGACGACCGCCTGCCCGGTGGTCTCGTCGGCGGCTCCGATGACGGCCGACTCGGCGACGATCGGATGCGACACCAGGGCGGACTCGATCTCCGCCGTCGAGAGCCGGTGGCCGGACACGTTCATGACATCGTCGACGCGGCCCATCAGCCACAGGTCGTGGTCCTCGTCGAGCCGGGCGCCGTCGCCGGCGAAGTAGCGGTCGCCGAACTTCTCCCAGTAGGTCTCGACGTAGCGTTCGGGGTCGCCCCAGATGCCGCGCAGCATCGACGGCCACGGCTCGGTGATGACGAGCAGCCCGCCGCTGCCGGCCCCGACCGGGTCGCCCTCGTCGGTGACGACGTCGATCACGATGCCGGGGAGCGGCACCTGCGCGCTGCCCGGCTTGGTGGTGGTGATGCCGGGGAGGGCGCTGACCATGATCGCGCCGGTCTCGGTCTGCCACCAGGTGTCGACGACCGGGGCGCTGCCGCCGCCGATGATGTCGCGGTACCAGACCCACGCCTCCGGGTTGATCGGCTCGCCCACGCTGCCGAGCACGCGGATGCTCGACAGGTCGAACCCGTCGGGCACCTGGCGTCCGACCTTCATGAACGACCGGATGGCCGTCGGCGCGGTGTAGAAGATCGAGACCTTGTACTTCTCGATCAGCTCCCACCAGCGGCCGGGGTGCGGGGTGTCGGGGGTGCCTTCGTACATCACCTGGGTGGCGCCGTTGGCGAGCGGGCCGTAGACGACGTAGCTGTGCCCGGTGATCCAGCCGACGTCGGCGGTGCACCAGTAGACGTCGGTCTCGGGATGCAGGTCGAACACGTTCTTGTGCGTGAACGCCGCCTGGGTGAGGTAGCCGCCGCTGGTGTGCAGGATGCCTTTCGGCTTCCCGGTGGTGCCCGAGGTGTAGAGGATGAACAGCGGGTTCTCCGCCTCGAAGGCCTCCGCCTCGTGCTCGGCCGCCGCGGCATCCATCGCGTCGTGCCACCAGATGTCGCGCTCGTTCCAGGCGACCTCGTTCTCGCCGCGCTTCACGACGAGCACATGCTCGATGGAGTCGGCGCCCTCGACCGCGGCGTCGACCGTGTCTTTCAGCGGGAACACCCGGCCTTTGCGCCAGCCGCCGTCGGCGGTGATGACGAGCTTCGCCTCGGCGTCGTCGATGCGGGCGCGCAGGGAGTCGGCGCTGAAGCCGCCGAAGACGACGGAGTGGATCGCACCGAGCCGCGCGACAGCGAGCATGGCGACCACGGCTTCCGGGATCATCGGCAGGTAGATCGCCACCCGGTCGCCGTGGCTGATGCCGAGGGCGGCGAGGGCGTTGGCGGCCTTCTTCACGTCGGCGGTCAGCTCGGCGTAGGTGATGGTGCGGGTGTCGCCCGGCTCGCCTTCCCAGTGGATCGCGACCCGGTCGCCGTTGCCGGCCTCCACATGCCGGTCGAGGCAGTTGTAGGCGACGTTCAGCGCGCCGTCGGCGAACCACTTCGCGAATGGGGCGTCCGACCAGTCGAGCGTCTGGGTGAATGGGGTGTGCCAGTGCAGCAGCTCGCGCGCCTGGTCGGCCCAGAAGCCGAGCCGGTCGGCCTGCGCGCGCTCGTAGAGCTCGGGCTTCGCGATCGCGTTCGCCTGGAATTCGGGGCTCGGCGGGAAGCGGCGGTCTTCGTGCAGCAGGCTGTCAATCGAGGTCATGGACGTCAGCATCCTTGTGTCGATCCGCGGCCGAGCCTGGGTGGTCGCGTGATTATCCGTACGGTTTGATGTCGATCCTAACCACCGGGTTAAAGGTGCGGGTGACCCTGCGATTTCGCCGTTGCACGGTCCCCCTTTTGGAGTACACTGACGACCAGCCGAGCCGTAAGTCTCGGTCTTGCAGCGCCCGCGATTCCCCCCAATCCAGCGTTGCTGTGGCGGCGCCCGTTCCCCCCAATGGGCGCCGCCCCTCTCGTTAAGCACAGGATGCTGCGGCGGGCCCCGAGTCGCGTCCGGTCGGTGCTTCCCTTCTTGCATGCACGGGTTCACGGCGCATCTCGGCTCGGGTCGGCCGCCCGGACGCGCGCACGACCGCGCGCTGTTCGGGGTGCTCGCTCCGCTGGTGGGCGATCCGGAGGTCACCGATGTCTTCGTGAACCCCGACGGCGGGGTGTGGGTCGACCGGGGCCGCGGTTCCGAACTCGCGCAGATGCGCATCCCGGCCGCCGAAGCCCGGGATGTCGCGACCCGTCTGATCGCCGGTGGTGACCGGCACGTCGACGAGACGACACCGTGCGTCGATGTCCGGCTCGGCGACGGGATCCGGGTCCACGCCGTGCTGCCGCCGGTCTCCCCGGGCGGCGCCGTGCTGTCCATCCGCATCCCGCGGGCCGCCGCCCTCAGCCTCGACGACCTCGATCGCGCCGGCTTCTTAGGCGCGGTGGGCGCCGACCGTGTGCGTGAGCTGGTCGCCTCCCGCACGAACCTGCTGCTCACCGGGGCCGGCGGCAGCGGGAAGACCACGCTGCTGGCCGCCCTGCTGTCGGCGGCGGCGCCCTCCGATCGGATCGTCGTGCTCGAAGACGTGGCCGAGCTGCGCATCGATCATCCGCATGTCGTCGCGCTCGAGGCGCGGCAGGCGAACCTCGACGGCGCGGGAGCGATCGGCGTGGACCGCCTGGTGCGCGAGGCGCTGCGCATGCGACCCGATCGTCTCGTCGTCGGCGAATGCCGCGGCCCCGAGCTGCGCGAGCTGCTCGCTGCGCTCAACACCGGGCACGACGGCGGCGCGGGAACCCTGCACGCGAACTCGCTCGCCGACGTGCCCGCGCGTCTCGAGGCCCTCGGCGCCCTCGCGGGCATGACTCCGGATGCCGTGGCGCGTCAGGCGGTGAGCGCGATCGGGTGCGTCCTGCACATCGAGCGCGTCGCGGGGTCCCGCCGCGTGGCGGGCCTCGGCCGGCTGCTGCTCGATGATCGGGGCTCCCTCGCGATCCGGGAGGAGGGGTGACCGGCTCGGGATTCGATGCCGTGGCAATGCTGGTGCAGCGGCTGGCGGTGCTCACGGCCGCCGGCATCCCGGCCCTGCCCGCGTGGCGCTACGTCGATGCGGCGATCGCGTCGGAGGCGGTCTCGGCGCGGGATCTGGCAGCCCGGATCCGTCGCGAGGGGGAGACCCGGCCGGGCGAGCGGTCGGCGTGGCAGACGCTCGCCTGCGTCTGGGGCGTGGCCACGGAGTCCGGGGCGCCGCTCGCTCCGACGCTCGGGCGCACGGCAGAGGTGCTGCGCTCTCTTGCCCAGTCGGCGCGCGATGTCGAGACCGTACTCGCCGGGCCGCGCGCGACCAGCCGCATCGTGATGGCGCTGCCGGCGGTCGCGCTGCTGCTGGGAGCGCTGCTCGGCTTCGATCTGCTCGCCGCGTTCGCCTCACCGGCAGGCCTGGTCTGCCTGGGGGCGGCCGGCATCCTGAACGTCGTCGCCGCACGCTGGAACCGGCGGTTGCTCGCCTGGGCGCGCGAGACCGACGCGACACCCGGACTCGGCTTCGAGCTGCACGCGGTCGCGCTTGCGGGCGGGATGTCGGTGGCGAGGGCGCGGGCGCTCGTCGACGAGGCGAGCGCGGCGGCGGCACTGGCGCTGCACGACGACGTCACCGGGGTGCTCGAGTTCGCCTCCGCGGCCGGCGTGCCGGTAGTCGCGCTGCTGCGAGCGGAAGCCGACGAGCGGCGCCGGTCGGTCCGCGCGGCGGCGGCGGCGCGTGCCGCCCGGCTGGAGAGCCGGCTTCTGCTCCCGTTGGGCCTCTGCGTGCTGCCGGCGTTCGTGCTGGCCGGAGTCGTCCCGATCGCGCTCGCGATCCTGTCGTCCACAGCCGGGGCGTTGTGACGTGATCCGACCGGAACGCCGCCGTGGGTCCGCGGCGGGGGAGGGGCGCGCAGGATGGACATGCTCGTGCCGACGAACGGAGAGAGGGCACGATGCGCGACGACGAGGGCGCGGCGACGGCGGAGTACGCGATCACGATCATGGCGGCGGTGGGCTTCGCCGGGTTGCTGGTGGTGATCCTGAAATCGGGGGAGGTGCAGGCGATCCTGACCGGGCTGGTGCGCACCGCGCTGAGCGTGGGCGGCTGATGCGGCTCGGTGACGAGAGCGGCGGTGCCGTCGCCGAGTTCGCGGTCGGGATGCCCGCGGTGATGCTCGTCCTGGCCGTGCTGCTCGGCGGGGTGCAGGCAGGCGGGCTGCAGCTGCGTGCGAACGACGCGGCCGCGGATGCCGCGCGCTCGTGGGCGCGCGGCGACAGCGCGGTGACGGTGACGGCGCGGCTGGGCCGGCAGCTTCCGGGTGCGTCGGTGGCGAGGTCCGCTCGCGGCGACCTGGTGTGCGCGACGGTGTCCGCGGCATCCCGGCTCGGGATCGAGGTGAGGGGATGGGCGTGCGCTCTCGGGGGCGGACGGTGAGAGACGACGTCGGCAGCGGGTCGGTGCTGGTCGTCGCTCTCGTCGTGGCGACGGTCGCGGTGGCGCTCGCGGTGCTGGCGCTCTCCGCGGGTCTGTCGGTCCGACAGCGGCTCATCGGAACGGCCGATGCCGCGGCGCTGGCCGCCGCCGACGGGGCGTCCGGCGCGGTTCCCGGTGCCCCGTGCGAGCTCGCGCGCCGAGTGGCGGCGGCCACCGGAGCTCGGCTGCAGAGCTGCCGGATCGACGGCCTGGTCGCATCCGTCGAGGTGGCGGGAGCGTTCGGGGCGGTGCCGATCAGCGCCCGTTCGAGGGCGGGTCCGCCGCCCTGACGCGCGGGACGGACTGCACAGCGCGTTCGAGCGGCACCCGTCAACCGTGTGTATGGTGGCCCCGGAATCAAGGAGAGACGTGCCCGACAGCGCAGTACCCAAACACAGACTCGTCATCGTCGAGTCCCCGGCGAAGGCGAAGACCATCGCCCAGTACCTCGGCGACGGTTACGAGGTGCAGGCCTCGGTGGGGCACATCCGCGACCTCGTCGAGCCGAAGAACCTGCCGCCGGAGCTGAAGAAGGGCTCGCTCGGCAAGTTCTCCATCGATGTCGAGAACGGCTTCCTCCCCTATTACGTCGTCAGCGACGAGAAGAAGAGAACCGTCGCCGATCTCAAGAAAGCCCTCAAAGACGCCGACGAGCTCTACCTCGCCACCGATGAAGACCGCGAAGGCGAGGCGATAGCCTGGCACCTGCTCGAGGTGCTGAAGCCGAAGGTGCCCGTCAAGCGGATGGTGTTCCACGAGATCACCAAGGATGCGATCGAAGCCGCCCGCAACAACCCGCGCGAACTCGACACCGCCCTCGTCGACGCGCAGGAGACCCGCCGCATCCTGGACCGTCTGTACGGGTACGAGGTGTCGCCGGTGCTCTGGCGCAAGGTCGGGCCCGGCCTCTCCGCCGGGCGCGTGCAGTCCGCGGCCACCCGGCTCGTCGTCGACCGCGAGCGCGAGCGTCTCGCGTTCGTCGCCGCCGCCTACTGGGACCTGACCGCAGAGCTGATGCCGCAGGCAGGCGCCGCGGGCTCGTCGTTCGAGTCGAAACTCGCCCGCATCGACGGGCGCCGCATCGCCAGCGGCCGTGACTTCAACGACCGGGGGCAGCTCGGGGGCGAAGCGGTCGCCCTCGACGAGGCCGCCGCCGAGGCGCTCGCCGACGCGCTGCGCCTGCCGACCACCTCGTTCACGGTCAGCAACCTCGAGACGAAGCCGTACACGCGCCGTCCCGCGGCGCCGTTCACCACCTCCACGCTGCAGCAGGAGGCGGCGCGCAAGCTGCGCTTCTCGGCCCGGCAGACCATGAGCGTGGCGCAGGGCCTCTACGAGAACGGCTACATCACCTATATGCGCACCGACTCGCCGACGCTGTCGCAGCAGGCGATCAGCGCCGCGCGCAGCCAGGCGGCGAAACTGTACGGCGCCGACTCCGTCCCCGAGAAGCCGCGCGTCTACACCGGCAAATCCAAGAACGCGCAGGAGGCGCACGAGGCCATCCGCCCGTCGGGGGAGACCTTCCGCACCCCCTCCGAGTTGAGCAACGTGCTCCGGGGCAACGAGTTCAAGCTGTACGACCTCATCTGGAAGCGCACCGTCGCCTCGCAGATGGCCGACGCGCGCGGATCGACCGCATCCGTCACGATCGAAGGCCGGACCGCTGACCACGGGACCGCCGAGTTCACCGCCTCCGGCACCGTCATCACCTTCCGCGGGTTCCTCGCCGCATATGAAGAGGGTCACGACGAGGCGCGCAACGAGCAGGACTCCGACGACCAGAAGACGCTTCCGCCGCTCACCGTCGGCCAGACGCTCGACCTCGGCCTGCTCGAGGCGAAAGGTCACGAGACCAGCCCGCCGCCGCGCTACACCGAGGCGAGCCTGGTCAAGTCACTGGAAGAGCTCGGCATCGGCCGCCCCTCGACCTACGCCAGCATCATCTCCACCATCATCGACCGCGGCTACGTCACGCCGCGCGGCACCGCGCTCGTGCCGAACTGGATCGCCTTCAGCGTCGTGCGCCTGCTCGAAGAGCACTTCGCCGACCTCGTCGAATACGACTTCACGGCCGAGATGGAAGACGACCTCGACCGCATCGCCGACGGCGAAGCCGACCGGGTGGAATGGCTCACCGGGTTCTACTTCGGTGGCGACAAGCACCGGGGCCTGCGCACCGTCATCGACAACCTCGGCGACATCGACGCGCGCGACATCAACTCGATCCGGATCGCGGACGACATCACCCTGCGCATCGGTCGCTACGGCCCGTACCTCGAGGTGCCCGTCGAGGGCTCCGACACCCCGCGGCGCGTGAACGTGCCCGAGGGCATGGCCCCCGACGAGCTCACCCCCGAGCGGGCACGCGAACTCGTCGACGCCCCCGAGGTCGGCGACCGTCAGCTCGGGGTCAACCCCGCCACCGGCAAGATGGTCGTCGCCAAGGACGGCCGGTACGGCCCCTACGTCACCGAGCTCGAGCCCGAGCCGGAGCCCGCCGCCCCGGCCGCCGACGAGACCGAACCGGTCGCCGTCGACAGCGCCACCGGTGAGCTCATCGAGGCGCCGAAGCCCGCGAAGAAGAAGGCGGCCAAGAAGGCGCCCGCGGTCAAGCCGCGCACGGCATCCCTGTTCAAGAGCATGGATCCGGCGACCGTCGACCTCGAGACCGCGATCCGCCTGCTCGACCTGCCGCGGGTCGTCGGTCAGGACCCGGAGAGCGGCGAAGACATCACCGCCCAGAACGGCCGCTACGGCCCGTACATCAAGAAGGGCACCGACAGCCGCTCGCTCGAGACCGAGGAGCAGATCTTCACCATCGACCTGCCCGGTGCCCTCGAGGTGTTCGCCCAGCCGAAGTACGGCGCACGGCGTCCGTCGAGTGCGCTCAAAGAGTTCGACAACGACCCGGTGAGCGGCAAGCCGATCCGTGTGCGCGACGGCCGGTTCGGGCCGTACGTCACCGACGGCGTCACCAACGCGACCATCCCGCGCGGTGACGACGTCGAGAGCATCGACTTCGAACGCGCCGTCGAACTGCTCGCCGACAAGCGCGCGAAAGGCCCCGCCAAGAAACCCGCGAGCCGGGCCCGGCGCGCGCCGGCCCGGAAGTAGCCCCGTGCCAGCTCAGCCGGGCACCGGCCTCTTCCTCACCTTCGAAGGCGGAGACGGTTCGGGCAAATCGACGCAGTCGGCGCTGCTCACCGATTGGCTCGCGGCGCAGGGTCGCACCGTCGTGCACAGCCGCGAACCCGGCGGAACCGAGGTCGGGCTGCAGGTACGGGAGACCGTGCTGCACCACCGGGGGCACATCGCCCCGCGCGCCGAGGCGCTGCTCTACGCCGCCGACCGCGCCCACAACATCGCCACCGTCGTGCGTCCCGCGCTGGAACGCGGCGACATCGTCATCCAAGACAGGTACCTCGACTCCTCCGTCGCCTACCAGGGCGCCGGCCGCGTGCTCGACCCGACCGAGGTGCGCGACCTGTCGCTCTGGGCCACCGAGGGCCTGCTGCCGCACCTCACCGTGCTGCTCGACCTCGACGAGAGCATCGGCCGGGTGCGACTGGATGAATCGCGCACCCGATACGACCGGCTCGAGGCAGAGGGCGACGACTTCCACGCCCGCGTGCGCGCCGCATACCTCGACCTCGCCGCTGCCGAACCCGAGCGGTTCCTCGTCCTCGACGCCACCCTCCCCGTCGACGAGCTCGCGCAGCGCATCCGCGACCGGGTGTCGCCCCTGCTCGGTTAGATTCTGACCGGGAGGCACGGCGCATGGCATGGGATGACCTGACCGGTCAGGCGGAGGCGATCGCCATCATGCGCGCCGCAGCGTCCGACGACGACGGCATGACCCACTCCTGGTTGATCACCGGCCCGCCCGGATCGGGCCGCTCGATCCTCGCCTACGCGTTCGCCGCCGCCCTCATCGCCCGGCCCGGCGACGAAGCCGCCACCGAGGCGCAGGTGCGGGCGCGCACCCACCCCGACCTCGGCATCCTGAGCACCGACCGCGTCACCATCACCATCGACGAGGTGCGGCAGCTGGTCGCCGCCAGCCAGTACTCGCCCTCCGTCGGCCGGTACCGCGTGATGGTCATCGAGGATGCCGACCGCATGACCGAGCGCACCTCCAACGTGCTGCTGAAGGCACTCGAAGAGCCGCCACCGCGCACCGTCTGGATCCTGTGCGCTCCGAGCGAAGCCGACCTCATCCCGACGATCCGGTCGCGGGTTCGCGCGGTGCGGCTGCGCATCCCGGGCG
The DNA here is from genome assembly GCA_050245915.1 of Microbacteriaceae bacterium. Classification (GTDB taxonomy): domain Bacteria; phylum Actinomycetota; class Actinomycetes; order Actinomycetales; family Microbacteriaceae; genus JBDSKH01. The sequence continues at coordinate 55,083 of JBFWWZ010000007.1, read as the reverse complement.
TCGACGAGGTCGCCGAGCTGATCGCGCGCCGTGACGGGGTCAGCCTCCCCGACGCCACCCGTGCCGCCCGCGAAGCCCAGTCGCACATCGGTATGGCGCACCGGCTCGCCACCAACGACGAAGCCCGCGAACGGCGCCGGCGCACGCTCGAGCTGGCACTTGGGATCCGCAGCGTGTCCGGCGCGGTGCTCGCCGCCGCCGAGCTGGTCGCCGTCGCCACCGCTGACGCCAGCGCGTTCACCGAGGAGCACGACGCGGAAGAGCGCGACCGCGCGCTCCGCTCACTCGGAATCGAACCGGGCGGAGCCGTACCCCCCGGCCTGCGGTCGCAGCTGAAGGCGCTCGAAGACGATCAGAAGCGCCGCGCCACCCGCAGCCTGCGCGACGGGATCGACCGCATCCTGGTCGACCTGCTCTCGCTGTACCGCGACATCCTGCTGCTGCAGCTCGGGGCGCAGACGGAGCCGGTCAATCTGGCGATCTACCCGCAGCTCGCGCAGGCCGCCGCCGCCTCCACTCCCGACCGCACACTCGAGACCCTGGAGGCGATCGCCACCGCCCGCGAGCGCATCGAGGGGAACGTGGCGCCGGCGCTGGCGCTGGAGGCGATGCTGGTCAGCGCCGTGAGAGACTCTGCCGCATGAGCCGCCGCCTGATCGTCGTCGTCGCCGTCGCATCCGGGGTCGCGCTGCTGCTCAGCGGGTGCGTCTCGTGGTTCCTGCCGCCGCGCCCCAGCACCACCTCCACCCCGACGGGCGAGCAGGTCTCGGCAGAGCTGCAGCCGTTCTACTCGCAGACGCTGGTCTGGTCGCGATGCGGCGACGGGATGCTGTGCACCACCGCCGAGGCGCCCATGAACTGGGACGACCCCGCGGCTGCCGGCATCGAGCTCGCGCTCGTGCGGCACCCGGCCACCGGCACCAAGCTGGGGTCGCTGCTGGTGAACCCCGGCGGGCCGGGCGGTTCGGGCTACGACTTCATCCTCGACAGCGTCGACTACGCGGTGAGCGACCGCCTGCAGCGCAGCTACGACATCATCGGGTTCGACCCGCGCGGGGTGGGGCGCTCGACCCCGGTCACCTGCTACGACGACCCGTCCTACCTCGACCATTTCCTCTACGACATCATCCCGGGCGTGGTCGGCAGCGACGAATGGATCGCGAACGTCGAGGCGGCCAACGCGCAGTTCGGCGCCGAATGCCTGAAGTACACCGGCCCCGTGCTGCAATACGTCGACACGGTCAGCGCCGCCCGCGACATGGACCTGCTGCGCGCAGTGCTCGGCGACGAGAAGCTCACCTACCTCGGCTACTCGTACGGGACGTTCCTCGGTGCCACCTATGCCGAGCTCTACCCGCAGAAGACGGGGCGGCTCGTGCTCGACGGCGCCATCGATCCCGCCACCACGGATTTCGACGTGACCCTCACCCAGGCCAAGGGGTTCGACAGCGCGCTCGCCGCGTACCTCGCCGACTGCGTCTCGCACGACGAGTGCCCGTTCACCTCGGTCGAGCAAGGCCTCACCCGCATCGCGCAGATCTTCGAGCAGGTCTCGGCCGACCCGCTGCCCGGTGAGGACGGCCGCCAGTTCGGCGTCAGCGCCATGTTCTCGGCGACGATCCTGCCGCTCTACAACCAGGACAACTGGCCCTACCTCGACCAGCTGTTCGACGAGGTGATGAAGGGCGAGACACGGGTCGGGTTCCTGCTCGCCGACAGCTACAACGAGCGCAACGCCGACGGCACGTTCGCCAGCAACTCCACCGAGGCGTTCCTGTCGATCAACTGCCTCGACTACCAGGGCGGCGCCGACGTGACCACGATGCGCGCCGAGGCGGCGCAGCTCGCGGCCGAGGCGCCGGTGTTCGGTCCGTGGATGGCCTACGGCGGCACCACCTGCGCCGGGTGGCCGTTCCCGCCCACCCGCGATCGCGAGCCGATCACGGCAGCCGGCTCCGCCGACATCCTGGTGGTGGGGACCACGAACGACCCCGCGACGCCGTACGTGTGGGCCCAGGCGCTCGCGGACGAGCTCGAGAACGGGCACCTCATCACCTACACCGGCGAGGGTCACACCGCGTACAACAAGTCGAACGACTGCGTGAACGACGCGGTCGACGCGTACTTCATCGACGGCACGGTTCCGGATACCGACCCCGACTGCTGAGGCGCGTCTCCCAGGGCGTGTCACCCCGGGCGGGGCGGTGCAAAATTGCACTCTATGCAAGAATGAAGGCATGACCGACCCCGCGGTGGACGAGGCGCCCGGCCTGCGCGAACGCAAGCGCTTGGCCACTCGGCGCGCGATCCAGGTCGCGGCCATCGAGATGGTGCGTGAGCGCGGGCTGGATGGCACCACCGTCGACGAGATCGCGCGCATCGCCGACATCTCGCCCCGCACCTTCTTCAACTACTTCGCGTCCAAGGAGGAGGCGATCGTCGGCGACAGCCCCGAGCTGCCGTCCGCCGAGGCACAGGCCGCGTTCATCGCCGACCGTTCGCCGATCCTGACGGCACTCGCCGACGTCTTCTCCGAGAGCGTGACCGCGTCGCTGCAGGACTCTGACCTCGTGCTGCTGCGTCGCAGCGTCATGAAGACGAGCCCCGAGCTGGCGGCGAAACGCTGGGCCAGCATCCACCGGTTCGAGGCGGACGTCACCGATCTGGTGCGGCGGCGCCTGCTCGACGAGCATCCCCAGCTCGCCTCCGACCCGCAGGAGCTCACCCGCCGCGCCCGCCTCACCTCGTTCACCGCCATCGCCGGCATGCGCCACGCCTGGCTCACCTGGATGGAGGACAACGGCGAGCACGGCACCCTCATCGACCGACTGCACGAGGCGTTGGACCAGTTGCCGGGCCTCATCGCGGCCTCGGTGCGTCGCTGAGTCGGATATGATTCTGCGGTGGTCGCGCCTGTCGAGGCCACGCCGCCGCCTTAGCTCAGTTGGCAGAGCGATTCACTCGTAATGAATAGGTCGTGGGTTCGATTCCCACAGGTGGCTCCACCGACTCGCTACTGCGGCGCCATGCGCAGCGCCCCGTCCATCCGGATGGTCTCGCCGTTCAGGTAGTCGTGCTCGACGATCATCGCGACCAGCTGCGCGTATTCGTCCGGGCGGGCGAGCCGGGCGGGGAACGGCACCCCCGCGGCGAGCGATGCGTTCACCTCCGGCCCGAGTGCGGCGAGCAGCGGGGTGTCGACGATGCCGGGCGCGATGGTGTTGACCCGGATGCCGGAACGCGCCAGGTCGCGTGCGGCCGGCACCGTCATCCCGGCCACGCCGCCTTTCGATGCCGAGTAGGCGATCTGCCCGATCTGGCCCTCGAAGGCGGCGACCGACGCGGTGTTGACGATGACGCCGCGCTGGCCGTCATCATCCGCCGCGGGCTGCTCGGCGATGACCGCCGCCGCGAGCCGCAGCACGTTGAAGGTGCCGACGAGGTTCACCGCGATCGTCTTCTCGAAGAGCTCCAGCTCGTGGATGCCTTTGCTCGACAGGATGCGCCGGGCGGGCGCGATGCCCGCGCAGTTGATGACGATGCGCAGCGGGGGAGCGTCCGCCGGGATGCCGTCGAGCGCCGCCTGCACGTCGGCAGCGCTCGTGACGTCGGCGGCGACGAGGTGCACGCCGTCGGCCCCGTCGGTCTTGTCGATCGCCGCCGCCAGGTCGAGGCCGATCACGTGGGCGCCCCGTTCGGCGAGCAGGGCGGCGGTGGCGGCCCCCAGTCCGGATGCTGCGCCGGTGACCAGCGCGGTCGTCGCGTCGATGTGCATGGCGGCAGCCTAACCCGGCCTCTGAATACAGAACAGGGGCATTCTCGCCGTACCGCGCGGCGCAAGGGTCGTTCTGTATACAATTGACGGATGCGAGCCAGCGACCGCGCCTATCGGGTGCTCCGCGACGAGATCGTCGGCGGCAAGCTGCCCGCCGGCACGGCGCTCAGCGAGATCGACCTGGCCGAGCGACTCGGCGTCAGCCGCACCCCGCTGCGCGCCGCCCTCGCCCGGCTCGCGCTCGAGGGACTCGTCGACACCAGCCGCGGTCGCACCGGTGTCGTCCCCGAGGTGTCGGCGGAGAGCGTCGCCGAGCTGTTCGAGCTGCGCGAAGCGCTCGAGGTGCAGGCCGCGCGGCTCGCCGCCCGCCGCCGCGAGCCCGCGGTGTTCGCGGAGCTCGCCGCCGAGTTCGCCCACGCCGCCGACACCCTGAACTCCGCCGGCGTCGACGCCTACTACGCGGTGATCGCCCGGTTCGACGACGCGATCGACACCGCCGTCGGCAACGCCGCGATCCGCTCCGCCCTCGACGGCGTCCGCACCCACCTCGCCCGCGCCCGCCGCTTCGCCGCCGACAACCCGCAGCGCCTGCTGCGCGCCGCCGACGAGCACCGCCTCATCTGCGAGGCGATCCGCGACGGCGACGAGGCGCTCGCCGCATCCGCCACCTCCGTCCACCTGCGGGCGTCGCTGACGAGCATCGTCGCGGCCCTCGCCGCCCCCGAACGCCAGAAAGGCATCTCGTGAAGCTCCACCCCGTCCGCACGTACAAGAGCTCGGAAGAGCTGCCGCGCGAGCAGCAGCTCGCCTGGAAGATCGCGGAGGTGGCGGCCGACCCCGTCGCCGTCGACCCCGAGGTCGTGGAGATGATCATCAACCGGGTCATCGACAATGCCTCCGTCGCGGTGGCGTCGCTGAAGCGGGCGCCCGTCGTCGCGGCGCGGGGGCAGGCGGAGGCGCATGCGGTCTCGGATCTCGACAGGCTCGATCACCGGGGGGCGACCGTGTTCGGCATCGAGGGCCGGTACAGCCCCGAGTGGGCGGCGTACGCGAACGGGGTCGCCGTGCGTGAGCTCGACTACCACGACACGTTCCTGGCGGCGGAGTACTCGCACCCGGGCGACAACATCCCGCCGATCCTCGCGGTGGCGCAGCATGCCGGCACAGACGGTGCGGCGCTGGTGCGCGGCATCGCCACCGGGTACGAGATCCAGGTCGACCTGGTGAAGGCGATCTCGCTGCACGCCCACAAGATCGACCACGTCGCGCACCTCGGCCCGTCGGCGGCGGCCGGCATCGGCACCCTGCTCGGGCTGGATGTGGAGACGATCTACCAGGCGATCGGCCAGGCCCTGCACACCACGACGGCGACCCGGCAGTCGCGCAAGGGCGAGATCTCGACCTGGAAGGCATCCGCCCCCGCGTTCGCCGGCAAGATGGCCGTCGAGGCCGTCGACCGCGCGATGCGGGGACAGACCAGTCCCAGCCCGATCTGGGAGGGGGAGGACGGCGTGATCGCCTGGCTGCTCGACGGGCCCGAGGGCCGGTACGAGGTGCCGCTGCCCGAGCGCGGCGAAGCCAAGCGCGGCATCCTGGACACGTACACGAAAGAGCACTCGGCCGAGTACCAGGCGCAGGCCTGGATCGACCTCGCGCGCGCGCTCGGCGAGGCGCACCCCGAGCTGCGCGACCCGGCGAACATCGCGAGCATCGTGCTGCACACCAGCCACCACACCCACTACGTGATCGGCTCCGGCGCCAACGACCCGCAGAAGTACGACCCGACCGCGAGCCGCGAGACCCTCGACCACTCGATCCCGTACATCTTCACGGTCGCGCTGCAGGACGGCGCCTGGGATCACGAGAGGTCGTACGCTCCCGAACGCGCGCAGCGCCCCGACACGGTCGAGCTGTGGCACAAGGTCACCACCGTCGAGGACGCGGAGTGGACCCGCCGCTACCACTCGAACGACCTCACCGAGAAGGCATTCGGGGGCAGGGTCGAGATCGAGCTCGCGAACGGCGAGCGCATCGTCGACGAGATCGCGGTCGCCGACGCCCACCCGCTCGGCAAGCGGCCGTTCGCGCGGGCCGACTACATCCGCAAGTTCCGGATGCTGGCCGAGCCGGTGCTCGACGCCGCCGAGATCGAGCGGTTCCTCGCCCTCGCCGAGCGGCTGCCCGAGCTGACCGCCGCCGAGGTCGGCGAGCTGAACGTGATCGCCGCGGGCCTTCCCGCCGCCCCGAAGGGACTCTTCTGATGCTGCATTCGAAGCTCGCCGCGAGCGCGAAACGCGCCGCGTTCCGCGAACGCCTCGCCTCCGGCGAGCTGATCAGGATGCCGGGGGCCTTCAACCCGCTGAGCGCGCAACTCATCGAACGCAAGGGCTTCGAGGGCGTCTACATCTCCGGCGCCGTGCTGAGCGCGGATCTCGGCCTCCCCGACATCGGGCTCACCACGCTCACCGAGGTCGCCCAGCGCGGTGGCCAGATCGCCCGCGTCACCGACCTCCCGACGTTGATCGACGCCGACACCGGTTTCGGCGAGCCGATGAACGTCGCCCGCACGGTGCAGGTGCTCGAAGACGCCGGCGTCTCGGGCATGCATCTCGAAGATCAGGTGAACCCGAAGCGCTGCGGGCACCTCGACGGCAAAGAGGTGGTGGATGAGACCACGGCTCTCAAGCGCATCCGCGCCGCCGTCGAGGGGCGCCGCGACCCCGGCTTCCTGATCATGGCGCGCACCGACATCCGCGGAGTGGACGGCCTGCAGGCCGCCGTCGATCGCGCGAAGGCGCTCGTCGACGCCGGGGCGGACGCGATCTTCCCCGAGGCGATGGCGTCGCTCGAGGAGTTCGCCGCGATCCGCGCCGCCGTCGAGGTGCCGATCCTCGCGAACATGACCGAATTCGGGAAGTCGCCGCTGTGGACCCACGCGCAACTGCACGATGTCGGGGTGAACGTCGTCATCCACCCGGTCTCGCTGCTGCGCCTCGCCATGGGCGCCGCCGATCGCGCGCTCGACGCCCTGAACGCCGAGGGCACCCTCGACTCCGTCGTGCCCGAGATGCAGACCCGCGCCGACCTCTACGACCTCATCGACTACGAGGGCTATTCCGCATTCGACGCGGGTATCTATACGTTCGACCTGACGAACAACAGGAGCGGTGCATGAGCGACATCAAGAAGGGCCTCGCCGGCGTCGTGGTCGACACCACGTCGATCTCGAAGGTCAACCCCGAGACCAACTCCCTGCTGTACCGCGGCTACCCGGTGCAGGAGCTGGCCGAGAAGTGCTCGTTCGAGGAGGTCGCCTACCTGCTCTGGTACGGCGAGCTGCCGACCGACCTGCAGCTGGTGCAGTTCCAGAACTTCGAGCGCGCACACCGGGCCCTCGATGACAACGTGAAACGCGTCATCGACGAGCTGCCGCTCACCGCCCACCCGATGGATGTCGTCCGCACCGCGGTCAGCGTCATCGGTGCGAGCGACCCCGAGACCCCCGACATGCGCCGCGACGAGAACCTCGGCAAGGCGAAGCGCCTGTTCGCGAAGCTCCCCGCCATCGTCGCGTACACGCAGCGCCGCCGTCGGGGACTCGACCCGGTCGAGCCCCGCGACGACCTCGGCTACAGCGCGAACTTCCTGCACATGACATTCGGCGAGGTGCCCGACCTCGTCGTGGTCAGCGCGTTCGACGTCTCGATGACGCTGTACGCCGAGCACTCGTTCAACGCCTCGACCTTCACGGCGCGGGTCGTCACGAGCACGCTCTCCGACATGTACTCGGCCGTCGTCGCCGGCATCGGCGCACTCAAGGGGGCGCTGCACGGCGGGGCCAACGAGGCCGTCATGCACGTCTTCGACGAGATCGGGACGGCCGATCGGGCGCAGGCCTGGCTCGACCGCGCACTCGCCGAGAAACGCAAGATCATGGGCTTCGGTCACCGCGTCTACAAGAACGGCGACTCCCGCGTGCCCACCATGAAGAAGGCGCTCGACAGCCTGGTCGCCGAGTACGACCGGCCCGACCTCGCCGAGCTCTACGACGCCCTCGAGAAGGCGATGGATGACGCGAAAGGCATCAAGCCGAACCTCGACTACCCGAGCGGCCCGGCCTACCACCTGATCGGATTCGACACCGAGATCTTCACCCCGCTCTTCGTCGCGTCCCGGGTCACCGGCTGGACCGCGCACGTCATCGAGCAGCTGGAGGCCAACGCCCTCATCCGCCCGCTGTCCGAATACGTTGGACCTGAGCAGCGCGAGGTCCCCGACCGGGCCTCGTAGCCCTACCCCCAGTCCGGGGGCGGAACGCTTGTCCACCCCCAGAACTCCCGCGAGACTGGCTCCCTGGTCTGGGGGGATCGAGCCATGGGCACTCGGGTGGTCGGCGTACTCGCCGCGGCGCTCGCCGTCATCACCGGCGGCATCGCGGGAGGTGCGGTCGCCGTGACCGTCTTCGCCCCTGCCGCCGTCGCGGAGGCGCCTCTCGCCGACGCCCCCGGCGACAGCCGACCGCCTGCCGAGCGCACCGTATCCGGTGTCGTCGTGCGCTCCGTCCCGCAGAGCGGGACGCCGAGCGGCACACTGACCGCCGAGCCCTCCCCGGAACCCACCGCCACGACATCCCCGTCCGCGAGCCCGGTGGCGGCGGCGCCGGCGATGGCCGCGGCAACCTGCCCGGAGCCCCTCGCCAGCGGCACCACCCCCGGAGCGCTCGGCATCACCTCGGCAGGAGGGGTCGCCGGGACGACGAGTGCGGACCTGCGCTCCTTCGCCCTCGCGTACAACGCCCAGCGCGTCGCTCACTGCCTGGAGCCGGTGCCGCTCGCGAACTTCCGTTACGACCCGTGCATGGAGCAGCGCCTGTTCTGGATGGCGGAGGATCCCAGCACCGATCCGCTGAGCGCATGGGGGCACATCGGATCCGTGCGCAGCGACGGCGTCCCCTCCGTGGGCTGCGACGGCAATCTCGCGGGTGGGTACAACAACGTCGGCGAGACATTCGCCCGCAAATGGTGGGACTCGACGGGCCACCGGATCTCCCTGTACAACCCCGACTACAGCGGCAGCATGACCTCGGTGTGCATCTTCTTCGCGGTCAGTCACGGCGGGGTGCCCGATGAGCCCTCCGTGTTCGCGCGCGCCGCCGCGCGCTGGGGCGACTGCTCCGACCGGGTGCCGTCCAGCCGGATCTCACCCCGGGTCGACCCCATCACCGACTAGGCGACGCCGTCCAGGATGCTGTGGGGAACCTCGCCTAATATGGCCAGGTGACCGACGCGCCTCCTCCCTCGCGTCGCGCTGCCCGCGAATCCGCCTCGAAGGCGGCCAAGCCGCCGCGCGAGCCGCGGGCGCCCCGCGCGCCGCGCGCCCCGCGCGGGGAGGGCGCGGCGACGGAGCAGGCCCCGGTCCTCCTCGACGAGAACGGCGAGCCGATCGCGCCGAAGGGCGGCATCATGGCCCTCGTCCGCAAGCATCCGACCCGCTGGCTGATCGGCGCACTCGGCGTCGCGTTCCTGATGCTCGGCACGGGCGCGGTGTTCGCCGGTGTCGCATACGGGTCCACCGCCGGAGCCCCCGCCCCCACCGCGACCCAGCTGGCTACGCGGTCGCAACCTGTCACCGAACCCACACCCATGGCGCTGCGCACCTGCTCGGTGATGGCTCTCGCCTACGACCCGCGCATGCTGAACGGCTTGTTCGGGTCGGTGCGTCGCGCCGACACCGGCGAGGAGCTCTTCAACCTCCGCGGCACGGTGCCCGAGCGCACGGCCAGCACCCTGAAGGTGCTCACAGCGGCGGCGGCGGTCATGCAGCTCGGCGCCGACTACCAGATCACCACCAGCGTCGTCTCCGGCACCACCCCCGGCACCATCGTGCTCGTCGGCCGCGGCGACGCGACCCTCAGTGCGATGCCGCCCGGCACCGAGAGCGTCTACTCGGGCGCACCCAAGCTCAGCACTCTCGCGGCCGCCGTCATCGCCCAGTACAGCGCCGCCAACCCCGGGCAGAAGATCACCAACGTGGTGCTCGACGCCAGCTACTGGAACCCCAGCGACAAGTGGGACCCCAGCTGGAAGCGCAGCGAGCAGACCATCGGGTACCACTCCGAGGTGACCGCACTGCAGGTCGACGGTGACCGCGCCGACCCCACCAAGCAGACCAGCCCGCGCAGCACCGACCCGATCGCCCGTGCCGGCGAGGCCTTCGTCGCGGCGCTCAAAGACGCCGACCCGGGCAACGTCGTCGCGAACGACGTCTCGATCACCACGGGCATCGCCAACAACGGCAACGTGCTCGCCGAGGTGAAGTCGCAGCCGCTGCGCGTGCTGATCCCGCAGATGCTGCTGAACAGCGACAACACGCTCGCCGAGATGATCGCGCGGATCGTGTCCAAGGAGTCCGGCCTCGGCGGCTCGGCGGCATCCCTCCAGCAGGCCATCCCGAGCCTGCTGTGGCCGGAAGACCCCGAGACCGCGCGCAGCGTCGTCATCAAAGACGGTTCGGGGCTGAGCGAGAACAACGCCGTCCCCGCCGACGTGATGTCGGAGTTCATGCGCCGCGTGGCCTCGGGCGGCGAGAACCTCGATGTCGTGCGCGACGCGCTCCCGGTCGCCGGCAAGAGCGGCAGCCTCTCCAACCGCTTCACCGGCGCGAACGAGATCGCCCGCGGCTTCGTCGTGGCGAAGACCGGATGGATCGACACCGAGTACTCCCTGGCCGGGTTCATGGATGCTGCAGACGGCACCCGTCTGACGTTCGCGTTCTACGCGGTCGGCGACGGCATCCAGGACGACGCCAAGGAGGCGCTCGACACCCTGACCACCGCCGTCTTCACCTGCGGCGACAACCTCGCCCGTTTCTAGGAGAGCCATGACCCGCGCCCTTCTCATCATCGACGTGCAGAACGACTTCACCGAGGGCGGTGCCCTGGGAGTCGAGGGCGGGTCCGCGGTCGCTGCCGGCGTCACGGAGTTCCTGCGGTCGCATCCCGACCAGTACGACGTGGTGTTCGCCTCCCGCGACTGGCACAACGGCGGCGACGACAACGGCGGGCACTTCGCCACCGGTGAGCCCGACTTCGTCGACACCTGGCCGCGGCACTGCGTCGCCGGGGAGCCGGGCGCCGACTACCACCCGGCGCTCGACACCACGCTCGTCGACGTGCATGTGCGCAAAGGCCAGGGCAAGCCGGCGTACTCGATCTTCGAAGGCGTGACGGATGCCGGGTCCGGCTTCACCGAGGCGCTCGACGAACTCGAGGTCACCGATGTCGACGTCGTGGGCATCGCCACCGACTACTGCGTGCGGGCCTCCGCGCTCGACGCGATCGCGGCGGGCCGGCACGTGCGCGTGCTGACCGACCTGATCGCCGGAGTCGCCCCCGCGTCGTCCGACGCCGCACTCAAAGAGCTCGCAGACGCGGGCGCCGACATCATCCCGAGCTCGGAGGCCTGATGCTCTCGTATCTGCTAATGGGCGCCGCCGTCCTGGGCGCGGTCGCGCTCGCGGTCGTGTTCGCGCTCACCGTCTTCTTCTGACCCGGCCATGATCGTCGAGATCGACGACCTCGCCGACCCGAGGCTCGCCGATTTCGCGCATCGCACCGACGTCGACCTGCGGAGGGGCGCGGGGCCGGCGCTCTACCTCGCGGAGTCGCTTCTCGTGCTCGAGCGGGCCATCCGCGCCGGGCACACGCCGCGCGCCGTGCTGTCGCTGCCCGCGTCGGTTCCGCAGGTGGAGGAGCTCGTCGGCTCCGACGTCCCCGTCTTCACCGGACCGGGCGAGCTGCTCGCCGGCCTCACCGGCTACGTGCTGCACCGTGGTGTCGTCGCGTCGATGGAGCGCCCGCCGCTCGCGGCGCCCGCCGAGCTGCTCGCCAGTGCCCGGCGGGTGGTCGTCATCGACGGCGTCGTCGACCCGACCAACGTGGGCGCCATCTTCCGCTCCGTCGCCGGGATCGGCGCCGACGCCGTGCTCGTCACCCCCAGCTGCGCCGACCCGCTCTACCGGCGGGCGATCCGGGTCAGCATGGGCACCGTGCTGCAGGTGCCGTGGACGCGGGCTCCGGGGTGGCCGGAGCTCGCCGTCGTGCTGCACGCCGGCCGGTTCCAGATCGCCGCGCTCGCGTTGACGCCGCAGGCGGTCGCGCTGAGGGACTTCTCCGCGCCGGAACGGGTTGCGCTGGTGCTCGGCACGGAGGGGGAGGGACTCGGTCCGGACGCGCTGGAGGCGGCGGACGTCCACGTGCAGATCCCGATGCGGCACGGGATCGACTCGCTGAACGTCGCCGCGGCGGCGGCGGTCGCGATGTACGCGCTGACCGAGTAGCGCGCCGTCTAGAGCTGCGCTCCGAGCTTGAAACCCTCCTCGGTGTCGCCCTTGCGGGTGTACGAGAAGCCGTCGGCCCCGATCGTCACCGCCGCCTCGGACGGCTCCTCGCGCTGCACCACGGGCACCGGATGCCCGTCGAGGTCGAGCACGGTCGACGCCTCCGTGTACCAGCTCGGGACCACCGGGTTGCCCCACCAGTCGCGCCGCTGGTTGTCGTGCACGTCCCAGCGAACCACCGGGTTGTCGGGGTCGCCGGTGTAGTAGTCCTGCGTGTAGATCTCGATCCGGTGGCCGTCGGGGTCGAGGATGTAGAGGTAGAACGCGTTCGAGACGCCGTGCCGCCCGGGGCCGCGCTCGATCCGGTCGCTCAGCCGCAGCGCGCCGAGCTTGTCGCAGATCGCGATGATGTTGTGCTTCTCGTGGGTCGCGAAAGCCACATGGTGCAGCCGGGGGCCGTTGCCGCCGGTGAGCGCCGTGTCGTGCACGGTGCCCTTGCGCTGCATCCAGGCCGCGTAGACGACGCCGTCTTCGTCCTCGATGTCCTCGGTGACCTTGAACCCGACGCCCTCGAGGTACGCGATGCCGGCCGGGACGTCCGGGGTGACCTGGTTGAAGTGGTCGAGGCGCACCAGCGCTCCCGGGGTGTGCAGCTCGTAGCGCCAGGCGAGACGCTCGACGTGCTCCACCTCGTGGAAGAACTCGTACGGGAAGCCCAGCGGGTCGGTCACGCGCACCGCGTCTCCGATCCCGTGCACGAAGCCCTCGCGCCGGCGCTCGGTGCGGCAGCCCAGCACGTCGCGGTAGTAGGCCTCGGCGTTGTCGACATCCTGAGGCGTGCGGACGCGGAACGCGAGCGCGGCCGCCGCGGCGACCGGGCCTGTGCGCAGCACCAGATTGTGGTGGATGAACTCCTCCAGGGTGCGGAGGTGGATCGTCTGGTCGTCCTCGTAGCTGACGGTGAGGCCGAGGACGTCGACGTAGAACGCACGGGAGGCGGCGAGGTCGGTGACGACCAGCTCGGCGTACGCGCAGCGGAGGATGTCGAAGGGGGTGCTCATCAGCTGGCTCCAAAGCGGGGGGTGTGGACGGGGCCGAGCGTGATGTGCACGGCCTGCTGGTCGGTGTAGAAGTCGATCGAGCGGTAGCCGCCCTCGTGTCCGAGGCCGGAGGCCTTGACGCCGCCGAACGGGGTGCGCAGGTCGCGCACGTTGTGCGAGTTCAGCCACACCATCCCGGCCTCGACGTTCTGCGCGAAGGTGTGGGCGCGCTGCAGGTCGGTGGTCCAGATGTAGGCGGCGAGGCCGTACTTGACCCCGTTCGCGAGGGCGAGCGCCTCCTCGTCGGTGTCGAACGGGGTGATCGCGACGACCGGGCCGAAGATCTCCTCCTGGAAGATCCGAGCGTCGGGCTTCACGTCGGCGAACACGGTCGGGGCGACGTAGTTGCCGGTGTCGAGGCCGTCGGGGCGGCCGCCGCCGGCGAGCAGGCGGCCCTCCGTCTTGCCGAGCTCGACATACGACATGACCTTCTCGTAGTGCTCCGGATGAACGAGCGCGCCGACCTCGGTCTTGTCGTCGTGCGGGTCGCCGACGACGATCTTCTTCGCCCGCGCGGCGTACCGCTCGAGGAACTCGTCGTAGACGGGGCGCTCGACGAGGATGCGGCTGCCGGCGGTGCAGCGCTCGCCGTTCAGCGAGAACACCCCGAACAGGGTCGAGTCGATGGCGGCGTCGAGGTCGGCATCGGCGAAGACGACGGCCGGGCTCTTGCCGCCGAGCTCCATCGAGAGCCCCTTCAGCATCGGGGCGGCGTTGCCGAAGATGAGCTGCCCGGTGCGGCTCTCGCCGGTGAACGAGATGAGCGGCACGTCGGGATGCGTGACGAGCGCATCGCCGGCCTCCTCGCCCAGCCCGTTGACGAGGTTGAAGACCCCCTGCGGCAGGCCGGCGGACTCGAAGATGCCCGCCCAGAGGGACGCCGACAGCGGGGTGAACTCTGCGGGCTTCAGTACGACGGTGCACCCGGATGCCAGGGCGGGCGCGAGCTTCCAGCTCTCGAGCATGAAAGGCGTGTTCCACGGCGTGATGAGCCCGGCGACGCCGATCGGCTTGCGGTTGACGTAGTTCACCTGCGCGCCGGGCACCTTGTAGGTGTCGTCGGACTGGGCGACGATCAGGTCGGCGAAGAACCGGAAGTTCTCGGCCGCGCGCTGCGCCTGCCCCAGCGCCTGGGTGATCGGCAGCCCGGTGTCGAAGGTCTCGAGTTCCGCGAGCTCGCGGTCGCGGCTCTCGACGGCATCCGCGATCCTGTTGAGTACGCGAGCGCGTTCGCGCGGCTTCATCCGGGGCCACGGCCCCTCGCGGAAGGCGCGGGTGGCTGCCGCGACGGCGAGGTCGACGTCGGCCTTCTTGCCGGCCGCGGCCTGGATGTAGGTCTGGTTCGTGACGGGATCGAGCACGTCGAAGGTGTCGCCGTCGACGCTGTCGACGAAGGCTCCGTCGATGTAGTGCCGGATGCGATCCGGGATGCCGGCGGGCTTCACAGCTGGAACTCCTTCGCGACCGGGGTGAGGTACGCCTCGCCCTCCTGCAGGTACTGGCGGATCTTCACGAGGCCCGACTCCGTGGGCGTGATGAGCGGGGGGCGCACGTAGCCCGACCGGATGAGGCCGCGCTGCTCGAGCACCCACTTCCCGGGTGCCGGGTTGGTCTCGACGAACAGCAGGTCGACGAGTGGGTGCAGGCCGTAATGGATCTCGCGGGCCGCCTCCTGGTCGCCCGCCTCCCACAGCTCGAACATGCGGGCGTGGGCGGCGGGCGCGATGTTGGCCGTAGCGCTGAGGTAGCCGGCGCCGCCAAGCGCCAGCAGCGGGAGGCACAGCAGCTCGATGCCCGACCACACGATCAGTTCCCGGCCGCAGAGCTGCAGCACCCGGCTGAAGTGCTCGAAGTCCTTCGTGGTCTCTTTGATGCCCACGAAGTTGTCGACGTCGCGGAACAGCCGCGCGACCGTCTCGGGGACGATGTCGACCGCGGTGCGCGACGGCACGTTGTAGGCGATGATCGGCAGGTCGGGGAACTCGGCGGCCACCGTCTTGTACCAGACGTAGAGCGCCTCCTGCGTGGGCCTGGCGTAGTAGGGCGTGATGATCAGCGACGCGTCGATGCCGAGCTCGACGGCGGCGGCGGTCAGCTCCAGCGTCTCCTGCAGCTGCGCCGTGCCCGTGCCGACGACCACCGGTACCCGGTCGGCGACGGCGGAGGTCACGGTCGCGATCGCGGCGATCCGCTCTTCGAGGCTCTGGGCCCCCGGCTCGCCTGTCGAGCCGCCGATGGAGATTCCATGGGTGCCGTTGGCCAGCTGCCATTCGACCAGGTTCTCGAGGCTCTCGTGGTCAACGGCGCCGTCGGCAGTGAACGGGGTCATCAGTGGCACGATCGAGCCGCGGATGTCGTGGGGGTTGGTGCGGAAGCGCATCGGGCTCCTAGGGGTGTCGCGACGCCAGGTAGGCGTCCATGGTCGTGGTGCGGTGGCGGCGTGCGGCGAGTTCGATCTCGAGCGGGTCGGCACGTCGCTCGATCAGCCGCAGGATCTGCTCGTGCTCCTCGACCGACGAGGGTGCGCGGCCGGGCACGAAGCTGAAGGTCGACTCGCGCAGCAGCTTCAGCCGCGCCCAGCCGCGGCCCACGAGGTCGACGATGTGCGGGTTCGGGCAGCGCTCGAACAGCACCGAGTGGAAGTCGAGGTTGAGCGCCGTGAATCGCGCCGGGTCGAACTGGGCGAGCATGGCGGTCATCTGGTCGTTGATGGCGCGGGCGCGGGTGATGTCGTCGGCGGTGATGTGCGGGGCGGCCAACGCGGTCGCCGCGCCCTCGACGAGGCTCAGGGTCTGCATCGTGAAGACGTACTCGTCTTCGTGCACCAGCGCGACCTGGGCTCCGACATTGTGCTCGAACGTGACGAGGCCCTCGGCTTCGAGTAGCCGGATCGCCTCGCGCACCGGCACCACACTGGTGCCGAGTTCCTGCGCGATCGGCCCGAGCACGAGCCGGTACCCCGAGACGAACCGGCCGTCGTCGATGCGCTCCTTGATCCAGGCGTAGGCCTGCTGCGACTTACTCATGCCACCCCGCGTACCGTGCGCGCCACTCGGGGCTCATCGGGTAGAGCGTGTCGACGGACACCCCCGCTGCCACCTGCTGGGCGATGAACCGCTCCTCGCGCTCCTGCTCGACGGCGGCGTCGGCCACCTCCCGCACCAGCGCGGGCGGGATGACGAGCACGCCGTCGTCGTCCCCGACGATCACGTCGCCCGGCTGCACGGCGGCCCCGCCGCAGGCGACGGTGACGTCGGTCTCCCACGGCACGTGGCGGCGGCCGAGAACCGCCGGGTGCGGCCCGGCCGAGAAGCTCGGGATGCCGAGGGCGGCCACCTGCGCCCAGTCGCGGATCCCTCCGTCGGTCACGATCCCCGCGGCGCCGCGCACCTGCGCCCGCAGACCCAGGATGTCGCCGACTGTCCCCGTACCGGCCTCACCGCGCGCCTCGATGACCAGCACCTCGCCTTCGCCGATCGTGTCGAACGCCCGCTTCTGGGCGTTGAACCCGCCGCCGTGGGCCTCGAACAGGTCGGGTCGGAACGGGATGAACCGGAGCGTGCGCGCCCGCCCGACGAGGTGCGCGCCGGGCTGATTCGTTCGGACACCGTCGATCGAGACCTCGTCGTATCCGCGCTTGCGCAGCTGCGCGCTGAGGGTGGCGGTGCCGACGCTCGCGAGCCGCGCCCGCAGGTCGTCGTCGAGCTCGAACTCCGGATCGAGTCCCGCCGCGGAGCGCGAGCCCCAGGCCTCGGTGCGCTGCAGGTCGTCGACTTTCGGCTGCGCACCGTAGTCGCCGAGCGGTGTGGTGCCGTCGATGACGGGGGTCACGAGCCGCCCGGTGCTCCGCCCGCCGGGAACGTCCACCTCCACCTCGACCGTCTGACCGGGTACGACGACGCTCGAGCCGGCGGGGGTGCCGGTCAGGATGACGTCGCCGGGTTCCAGCGTCAGCAACTGCGACAGGTCGGCGACCAGCCGAGCGAACGGGAACACGAGCCCGGCGGTGGTGTCGTCCTGCACGAGCTCACCGTCGACCCAGGTGCGGATACGGAGTGCGGCGGGGTCGACGGCGTCCGCAGGGATGATCTCGGGCCCGAGGGGCGTGAACCCGTCGCCGCCCTTGGAGCGCAGGTTGCTGCCTTTGTCGGCCCAGCGCAGGTCGTAGACGCCGAAGTCGTTCGCGGCGGTGACGCCGGAGACGTAGGACCATGCGTCCTCGGCGGAGACGCGGCGGGCGGTGCGGCCGATGACGAGGGCGACCTCGCCCTCGAAGGCGAGTAACTCGGTGCCGGCGGGGCGCTCGATGGGGTCGCCTGACGCGGCGACGGATGTCGACGGCTTGAGGAAGTACGACGGCTGCTCGGGTGTGCGGCCCCGCTGCGCGATGCGCGATGGGTAGTTGAGATGCAGTGCGATGACCTTGCCGGGACGCTCCATGGCCTGTCTTCCTCCGCTCTTGATCGCCGTATGCGAAAAGATATACGATCCGAGCGTGCAGTTCCACCACAACGGCTACGTCTCGGGCGACCCCCGAATCCAGCCCGCCGCCGGCACCGGCATCGATCGCCCGGACGAGCTGCCCGACGAGGTCGACGTGCTCATCGTCGGCGCCGGGCCCGCCGGCATGATCGCCGCCGCCCAGCTGGCGCAGTTCCCGTCCATCACGACGCGGATCATCGACCGCCGCCCCGGCCGCCTCGAGATCGGGCAGGCCGACGGCATCCAGTCGCGAAGCGTCGAGACCTTCCAGGCGTTCGGGTTCGCCGACCGCATCGTGGAGGAGGCCTTCGTCCAGACCGAGATGGTGTTCTGGAAGCCCGACCCCGACGACCCGTCGCGCATCGTCCGCATGTCGCGCACGCCCGACGACCCGCACGGCGTCAGCGAATTCCCGCACCTGCTCGTCAACCAGGCGCGCGTGCTCGACTACTTCGCCGAATGGATGGAGCGGTCGCCGACGCGCATGACCGTCGACTACGGGTGGGAGTTCACGGGACTCGAGATCCGCGACGACCACGTGCTCGTGCACCTCGACGGGAAAGACGTCCGCGCGAAGTACGTGATCGGCGCGGACGGCGCGCGCTCCGGGGTGCGCAGCGCGATCGGGCTCTCGCTCGAGGGGGCGCAGGCGAACCACGCCTGGGGCGTGATGGACGTGCTCGCCGTCACCGACTTCCCCGACATCCGGCTGAAAGCCGCCATCCAGTCGGACAAGGCGGGCCAGATCCTGCTGATCCCGCGCGAGGGCGGATATCTGTTCCGCATGTACGTCGACCTCGGCGAGGCGCGTCCCGAGGTGCGCGACACCTCCATCGACGAGGTCATCGCGCAGGCGAACGCGATCCTCGCGCCGTACACGCTCGACGTGAAGCACGTGGCCTGGAACAGCGTCTACGAGGTGGGCCACCGGCTCACCGAGCGCTTCGACGACGGTGACGACCCACGTGTCTTCATCGCCGGCGACGCCTGCCACACGCACAGCGCGAAGGCCGGGCAGGGCATGAACGTCTCCATGCAGGACGGCTGGAACATCGGCTGGAAGCTCGGGCACGTGCTCGACGGCCGGGCGCCGGCATCCCTGCTCGCCACCTACTCGGCCGAGCGTCAGGTGATCGCGAAGAACCTCATCGACTTCGACCGCGAGTGGTCGACCCTCATGGCCACCCGCCCCGAGGACCTGCCGGAGCCCTCCTACCTCGAGGAGTTCTACCAGCGCACCATCGAGTTCCCCGCCGGCTTCATGACCCAGTACCCGCCGTCGATGATCGTCGGCGAGCCGGCGCACCAGCAGCTCGCGTCCGGGTTCCCGATCGGCAAGCGGTTCCACTCGGCTCCCGTGGTCCGGGTGTGCGACGCCACCCCGCAGCACCTCGGGCATCTGGCACGGGCGGACGGGCGCTGGCGCATCTACGTCTTCGGCGATCCGCAGGAGCTCGAGCTGCCCGGTCCCGCGGAGTGGTTCGACGTGAAGGTGATCTATCCGAGCCCGTACACCGAGGTCGACATCCAGTCGGTGCCTGGCGTGTTCCGGCCGCGGGTCGGCCGGTTCGAGCTGTTCGACGACGAGAACGTCTTCGCGGTCGACCCGCAGCACGACATCTTCGAGGAGCGCGGCATCTCCCGCGAGGGCGCCATCGTCATCGTGCGCCCCGACCACTACGTCGCGTACGTGCTGCCGCTGGGCGCGCCGATTCCGGCGCTTCCGTAGCTAGCGTTCCAGCACGACGGCGAGGCCCTGGCCGACGCCGATGCAGATCGCGGCCACCGCGACCCCGCCGCCCCGCTGCTGCAGGGCGTGCGCGGCGCGACCCAGGATGCGACCGCCGGAGGCTCCCAGCGGATGCCCGATCGCGATCGCCCCGCCGTGCACGTTCACCTTCGCCGGGTCGAGCTCGGGCCAGAGCCGGAGGCAGGCGAGGGACTGCGCCGCGAACGCCTCGTTGAGTTCGACGAGATCCACGTCGGCCCAGGTCTTGCCGGCGCGGGCGAGCGCCCGGTTCGCGGCCTCGACCGGCGCGATGCCGAAGTGGTTGGGGTCGGTGCCCATCGCGCCGCGGCCGGCGATCCGGGCGAGCGGCTCGGTGTCGCCGAGTGCGCCCTCGGCGCCGATCAGCACCATCGACGACCCGTCGCTGAGCGGCGAGGAGTTGCCCGCGGTCACCGTGCCGCCGTCCTCGCGGAACACGGTCTTCAGCCCGCCGAGCGCCTCGAGGCTCGAGTCGGGCCGCACGCCCTCGTCCCGCGTGAGGTCGACGCCGGGCACGCCGACGATCTCGCCCTCGAAGATGCCGTCGTCCCAGGCTTTCGCCGCGGCGAGATGCGATCGCAGCGCGAACGCGTCCTGCTCGTCGCGGCTGATGCCGTACTCGTCGGCGAGCAGCTCGGCGGTCGCGCCCATCGGCACGACGATCTCCGCCGGGTGGTGGGGGTTCGCCAGCCGCCAGCCGAGTGCTGTGCCGACCCGGTCGCCGTCTTCGGTCAGCGACACCCAGGGCGCCCGGCTCATGGATTCGACGCCGCCCGCGATGGCGACCTCGGCATCCTGGGTCTCGATCATGCGGCTGGCCTGCATCGCGGCGTCGAGCCCCGACCCGCAGAGCCGGTTGATCGTGGTGCCGGTAACCGAGTCCGGCAGCCCCGCGAGCAGCACGGCCATGCGCGCGACGTCGCGGTTGTCTTCACCGGCCTGGTTGGCGTCGCCCATGAACACGTCGCCGATGCGGGCGGGGTCGAGTCCGGGATGCCGCACGAGCAGCGCGCGCAGCGTCGAGGCGGCGAGGTCGTCGGGTCGCACCCCCGCGAGCGCCTTGCCGTAGCGGCCGAACGGCGTGCGGACGGCGTCGTACACGAAGCTGGCGGTCATCTGAGGTCCAATCCGGTGAGGTCCCGCAATTCGTCGAGGGTGGTGCCGAACGTGTCGAGCGCCCGTGCTCCCGCGGCGCCGACCTCCAACACGGCCCGTTCGGTGTAGACCCGGCTGACGCAGCCGATCCCGGTGAGGGGGTACGTGCACGCGTCGACCAGTTTCGAGGAGCCGTCCTTGGTCAGCAGGTCCATCATCACCCAGACCTGTTTCGCTCCGATGGCGAGATCCATCGCGCCGCCGACCGCGGGGATCGCGTCGGCTCCGCCGGTGTGCCAGTTGGCGAGGTCGCCGGCGGCCGACACCTGGTACGCCCCGAGCACGCAGACGTCGAGGTGCCCGCCGCGCATCATCGCGAACGAGTCCGCCTGGCTGAAGTAGGCGGCGCCGGGGAGTTCGGTGACCGGCTGCTTGCCCGCGTTGATCAGGTCGCCGTCGATCGCGTCGCCGGTGGCGGCCGGCCCCATGCCGAGCAGGCCGTTCTCGGTGTGGAGGGTGACGTCGAGCGCCGGGTCGAGGTGGTCGGCGATGAGGGTGGGGGCGCCGATGCCGAGGTTGACGTAGGCGCCGTACGGGATGTCGCGGGCGATGCGCGCGGCGAGGGCGTCGCGGTCGAGCGTCACTGTAGTGCCACCACTCTGTCGACGAAGATGCCGGGGGTGACGACGGCTTCGGGATCGAGCGCGCCGACCGGGACCACCTCGTGCACCGAGGCGATGGTGAGCGTGGCGGCGGTCGCCATCATCGGGTTGAAGTTGCGGCTGGTCTTGCGGAACACCAGGTTGCCGTACGGGTCGCCGCGGTACGCCCCGATGAGGGCGACGTCTCCCCGGATCGGCGATTCGAGCACGTAGGTGCGTCCGTCGATGACCCGGGTCTCCTTGCCTTCGGCCAGCAGGGTGCCTGCGCCGGTCGGGGTGAAGAACCCGCCGATGCCGGCGCCGCCGGCGCGGATCCGCTCGGCCAGGTTGCCCTGCGGCACGACCTCGAGCTCGACTTTCCCTGCGCGGTAGAGCTCGTCGAACACGTAGGAGTCGCTCTGCCGGGGGAAGGAGCACACGACCTTGTGCACCCGTCCGTTGGCGAGCAGCCGGGCGATGCCGAAGTCGGCGTTGCCGGCGTTGTTGCTGACGATCGTGAGGTCGCGGGCGCCCTGCTCGAGCAGTGCGTCGATGAGGGCGAGCGGCTGCCCGGCGAGGCCGAAGCCGCCGATGAGCACGGTCGAGCCGTCGGCGACGCCGTCCACCGCGGCCGCGGGACCGGCGACGACCTTGTTGCGCATGAGTGCTCCGAAAAGTTCGCGATACGAACAGATGTTCTTATAGCGATACTACCACTCCGCGTCCAGCGGCCACCCGGTGTACGCCTCGGCGAGATAGGTGCTGCCCCCGCGCGAACGCACCACCGAGCCCAGCTCGCCGAACCGCCGCAGCCTGTCGAACTCCGTGTCGGCGGGAGACGCGTGCAGCATGCTGGTCATCCACCAGGAGAAGTGCTGGGCGCGCCAGATGCGGTCGAGGGCGGTCGGCGCGTACGCATCGACCAGGGCGCGGTCGCCGTCGGCGAACAGCGCCTGCAGCGCCCGATTCAGCAGCAGCACATCGGCGATCGCGAGGTTCATGCCCTTCGCCCCCGTCGGCGGAACGGTGTGTGCCGCGTCGCCCACGAGCGCCACATTCCCCTTCTGCAGCTCGTACGCCACGAAGCTGCGGAACCGCAGCACATCGCGCTGAAAGATCGGCCCCTCGATCAGCCCGCCGCCCACCCGCGCCTGCAGTCCGTCCCAGATCTCGGCGTCGCTCATCGCCTGGGGATCCAGCTCGGGATCGCACTGCAGGTACATCCGCTGCACGGTGGCGCTCCGCTGGCTGATCAGCGCGAAGCCGTCCTCCGAGGCGCTGTAGATCAGCTCGGGCGCGCTCGGCGGGGCCTCGCAGAGGATCCCGAACCAGGCGAACGGGTACTCCCGGAAATGGCCGCCCGTCGGCGACCCCGTCACCGCCTCGCGCGCGACGCTGCGCGACCCGTCCGCGCCGACCACGAAATCCGCGACCAGCTCGAACGGCTCGCCGTCGTCGGCGGTGCCGGTGATCCGCGGGGTGCCGCTCCCGGCATCCTGAACCCCGGCCGCGGTCCAGCCGAACCGCAGGTCGCCGCCGTCGGCGAGACGCCGGGCGATCAGGTCCTTCAGCACCTCGTGCTGCGGGTAGAGCCAGACGGCCCGGCCGACCAGATCGGCGAAGTCGATGCGGTGCCCCTCGTGCGCCCCGCCGGAGTCGCCGAAGCGCAGCTCGATGCCGTCGTGGCGGTGCCCCGTCGAGAGCACCCGGTCGGAGGCCCCCGTCTGGGACAGTGCCTCGACGGTGCCCTGCTCGAGGATGCCGGCCCGGATCGTCGACTCGATCTCGTCCCGCGACCGGCCGTCGACCACGATCGACTCGATGCCCGCGCGGTGCAGCAGGTGAGACAGGAACAGCCCGGCCGGCCCGGCGCCGACGATGCCGACCCGGGTCTTCAACGTCTTCGTCATGAGACCCCAGTGTCGGGATGCCGTGGCAGCCTCGGTGCGAATGTCCCGTTCAATGGGACGCGAAAGGCGACGCCGAGAGCGCCGCGCCGATGCCCGCAGCCGCCGAGCGCAGGATGCCGACCACGGCCTCCGGGACATCGTCGCGCCGCGGGATCACCACCGACAGCGCCGCCACCACGCCCGAGGCGTCGCTCACCGGCACGGCGATCCCCGTCGACACCGTCTCGATGTAGCCGGGTGCGAACGAGAAGCCGAGCCGGCGCACCTCCGACAGCTTGCGCCGCAGCGCCGCCGGGTCGGTGATCGTCTCGGGGGAGACCGGACCGAGCGGACCCGCCAGGTAGCGCTCCTGCACCGCGGCCGGCGCGAATGCGAGCAGCACCAGCCCGGACGACGACGCGTGCAGCGGCAGGCGACCCGCGATCCGGGTGATGTTGGCTCCCGCATCCCGCGCAGACAGGCGCTCCAGGAAGAGCACCTCGTCCTGCTCCCGCACCCCGAGCTGGGTGTGCTCGCGCACGGCGGCCTGCACCTCCTCCATGAACGGCAGCGCGACCTGCCGCAGTCGCAGGGCATGCGAGCCGCGCGTCGTGAGCTCCCACAGGCGCATGCCGATGCGCACCCGGCCCTCGTCGTCCCGTTCGAGCAGGCCCTGCCCGACCAGCTCCGTCACCAGCCGATGGGCCGTCGAACGGGGGAGGCCGGTGCGACGGGCGATCTGCGCCGGGGTCTGCGACACCCGCTCGCTCTCGAAACTGTCGAGCACCCGCGTGACGCGCTCGACGACCGAGTCGCCCGACCGGGAATTGGCCACCGCGCCTACTCGGAATCGAGGTCGCGCAGCAGCCCGATGCCGTGGTTCGCCGCGGGCACCCCCGCGTAGAGCCCCACCTGCAGGATGATCTCCCGCAGCTCCTCGCGGGTGAGCCCGTTTCGGAGCGCCGCGCGCAGGTGCATCGGCACCTCATCCCAGAACCCCTGGCTCATCAGCGCACTGAGCACCACGATGCTGCGCGCCCGGCGGTCGAGCCCCGGCCGCGACCAGATGTCGCCCCAGGCGACGCGGGTCACATACTCCTGGAAGTCGGCGGTGTCGGGGGTGATCGCGGCGGTGGCGCGGTCGACGTGCTCGTCGCCCAGCACCTCGCGGCGCACCCTCATGCCCTGCTCCCGGCGTTCGTCGTCGTTCATGGTGTGCCCATCTCCGTCACCAGGATGCCGGCGACCTCCGCCGGGTGCTCGACCGCGACCAGGTGGCTGGCCTCCGCCACGACGTGCAGCGTGCCGTCGGGCGCGCTGTCCACGGCGGCCCGCGCGTCGTCCACCGGGATCACGGGATCGGAGTCGCCCGCGATCAGCGTGAAC
Organism: Microbacteriaceae bacterium; assembly: GCA_050245915.1. Lineage (GTDB taxonomy): Bacteria > Actinomycetota > Actinomycetes > Actinomycetales > Microbacteriaceae > JBDSKH01. Next base: position 30,610 of record JBFWWZ010000007.1, on the reverse strand, counting down.
GGAACCGCCAGCCCCCGCAGTCTCTCGCGCAGGTCCGTCTCGCGGAGCGCGTCGACGCACAGCGCGTAGCTCTCGTCGTCGACGTCCAGCAGCTCGTGCAGCACGCGCGCACTCACGTCGCGCTCGCGGTCCAGGAACCCGGGGGTGAACCAGCGACCCGCCGTCGCCGTCACCAGCGACGGGGTCCCCATCGCCCGGACATCCGCCGAGCGCTGCAGCCAGCCCTCCCGCGTCCCGATCTTCGGCAGCGACGCGATGATCGCCACCCGGGAGACCCGGTGCGGGTGATCGAGGGCGAGCTGCAGCCCCACCACCCCGCCGAGCGAGATGCCGGCGTAGCCGAACCTCCCGATGCCCGCCGCGTCGACAGCGCGAAGCACACCCTCCGCCAGTTCCGCCATCGTGAACGGCTCCGTCGTCGCGGGCGAGGCGCCGTGCCCCGGCAGGTCCCAGGCCAGCACCGGATGCGATGAGGTCAGCAGCGGACGAGCGCGATCCCACACCGCGGTCGTCGTGCCGAGACTCGGCCCGAGCACCAGCGGCAGGGCACCATCGTGCCCGCCGTCCACCGGCGACTGCGTCGCCACGATGACCGGGATCATCCCAGCTCCTCCCGCGCCGCCGCGATCAGCCGCGTCGTGAACGCATCCGACACGCCCAGGTACTCCTGCGGGGTGCTCGCTCCGCCGAAACGCTGCGACTCGCTCAGCAGGTCCGCCGACGACACGGCGACGTGGGCGGCGATGGCGTCGGGGTGCACGCGCAGCTTCTCCGCGAGTTCGCGGCCCGTCGCTGCGGCACCGCCCACGACGCGCAGCAACACGCGCAGAGGCTGCCATTCCGCGTGCCAGCTGCCGTCGGGACGTTCGTCGACGGTGGCGGCGTGCAGCTGCGCCGCCAGGTGCGGGGCCTGCCGCGCGGCGGCGTTCAGCAGGATCGCGCTCACCGGGTTGCTCTTGTGCGGCATCGCGCTCGAGCCCCCGCCGGCGCCGTCGTCCAGCTCGCCGATCTCGGTTCGGGCGAGGACGGCGACGTTCGCCCCGACCGTGCCGAACGCGTCGGCGAGCTCGGTGAGCGCGTCGGCGAAGCGGGTCAGCGGGCTCCGGTGCACGTGCCAGGGCGCGGGCGGCACCCGCAGGCCGAGTTCGGCGCCGAGCGCGTCGGCGACCGCGAGGGCGTCGCCCCCGCTCGCCACCGTCGCCGCGAGCGTGCCCGATGCGCCGCCGAACTGCAGGGGCAACGCGGCGGATGCGGTGCGCACCGCGGCGGTCGCCCGCGCGATCCCGTACGCCCAGCCCGCGAGCTTCTGCCCCAGCGTGATCGGGGTGCTGTGCTGCGTCAGCGTGCGGCCGGCCATCACCGTGCCGCGGTGCTCGTCGGCGAGGTCGCAGAGCCGCGCGGCGGCCGACGCGGCATCCGCGGTGATCAGGCCGGCGGCATCCCGGCTCACCAGCACGAGGCCGGTGTCGAGGGCGTCCTGGCTGGTCGCCCCGCGGTGCAGCCAGGCGGCGTCGTCGGAGCCCAGCCGCGAGCGCAGCAGCGCGAGCAGCGGGATCACCGGGTTCCCGTCGGCGCGAGCGTCATCGAGCAGGTCGAGCGGGTCGATGTCGTGCGAGGCCTCGAGGATCCGCTGCGGAACGCCCGCCGGCGCGGTCACCGTGGCGAGCGCCACCTCGAACAGCACGATCCCGGCGAGCACCGCCCGGTCGCCGGTCGCGGTCGCCACCGGCCGCCCCGCCCAGCCGGGCGAGAGCAGGCCGACGTCGGCGTCGTCAGCGGAAGGCAAGGAACACCGTCTCGTCGTCACCCTGCAGGCGGATGTCGTGCCGCAGTCCCGCCTCGGTGCGCGTCGCGATCAGCGTCGCACGCCGGTCGGGGTCGAGACTCTCGAGCAGCGGGTCGCTCGCGCCGGGCAGGTAGATGCGCGTGTCGAGCACGGCGAGCAGCCCGCGTGCGAACACCTTCACGGCGAAGAACCCGGCGGGCTCGATGGTCGTGAACGCGTACCACCCCTCGGGGTCGGTCTCGCAGCGGCCGAAGCCGCTGAAGCTGCCGGCGCGCCGTGCGCGGCTGCCGTGCTCGGTCACGATGGCCCCGGATGCGTCGGGCTGCCAGATCTCGATCAGCGCGTCCGGCACGGGGTCGCCCGCGCCGTCGAGCACGCGTCCGTCGAGCACGATCGCGCCGGGCGTCCCGGCGGCGACGAGGTGCCGGTCGCCCGGGTAGACGAGTCCGTCGCGGAAGAACGGGCCGACCGTCTGATCGGCGGTGGGCAGGAGTCCGGGGTTCATTCGTCGCCCTCCTCCGGCTCGATCCACGTCCGCCGCGACCCGGTGAGGACGATGTCCCAACGGTAGCCCAGCGCCCACTCGGGGCTGGTGAGTTCGTGGTCGTATGCCGCGATCAGCCCGTCGCGCGCGCGCTGATCCGGGATGGACTGGAAGATCGGGTCGAGCGGCATCAGCGGGTCGCCGGGGAAGTACATCTGCGTGACCAGCCGCTGCGTGAACGCCTCGCCGAACACCGAGAAGTGGATGTGCGCGGGGCGCCACGCGTTCTCGTGGTTGCGCCACGGGTAGGCGCCCGGCTTGATCGTGGTGAACCGGTAGCGGCCCTCGTCGTCGGTGAGCATCCGCCCGGCGCCCGTGAAGTGCGGGTCGAGCGGTGCGGGATGCCGGTCCCGCTTGTGGCGGTACCGCCCGGCCGCGTTCGCCTGCCACACCTCGATCAGCTGGTTCCGCACCGGGCGCCCGTCCCCGTCGAGCAGGCAGCCCTCGACCACCATCCGCTCGCCGAGCGGCTCACCCGTCGACATGGTGGTGAGGTCGCTCTCGGCCTCGCCCACATCGCGGGGGCCGAACGCGGGGCTGGTGAGCTCGATCGTCTCGGGGTCGGCGAGCTCGAGCGCCTTCGTGGGATGCCGCAGCAGGCTCGACCGGTACGGGTCGAAGCCCGTGTCCGGGCGGTGCGGCGCCCAGTTCGGGTCGCGGGGGAGCGGGTTCGCTCGGATGGCGGAGATCTCCGCGGAGATGTCGTCTTGCGTGGGCATGCGTCCAGCCTCATGGGAGCCTGTTCGGCGCCCAATCGAACCGTCTCACTCAGTGGGATTCTCCGGGCTTAGGACTCCCACGCGTCCAGCCGCGCCTCGATCGACGCCGCCGCACGCCGCAACATCGGCACCAGCCGCTTCTCGTCGGCCGACGCCAGATGCGTCACCACGCCGATCGCGGCGGGCGGCAGCCCGGCGCGCGGCGCCAGCGAGAGCGCCAGCGACGCGCTGCCGAGCGACATCTCCTGGCGGGTGAGCGCGTAGCCGCGATCGCGGGTCGCCGAGAGCTCGGCGCGGAGGCGCACGGGGTCGGCGATCGTGAACGGCGTCACCTGCGCAAGCGGGGCACGCAGCAGCGGGGCAGCCTCGGCATCCGGGAGCGCCGCCAGGATCGCCCGTCCCACGCCCGTCCCATGCACCGGATGCCGCACCCCCACCCGCGCCAGGGTCGGCACCGCGCGCGCCCCCGTCGCGCGCGCCAGGTACAGCACCTCGCCGGCCTGCCCATCGCCGGTGACCAGGACCGCGAGGTGCGCGTTCTCGCCGGTGCGGTCATAGAGGTCGACGAGCTCCGGGTTCGCCGCCTCGCGCAGGCGCCGCACGATCGGCGCTCGCTCGCCCAGCTCCCAGAGCCGGGTGCCCGCCACGTAGAGTCCGTCGCCGCCCCGGTCGAGCTGACCGAGCCGCACCAGCTCGGCGGCGATGCGGTGCGCGGTCGACACCGGCAGGCCCGCGCTCGCCGCGAGGTCCCGCAGCGACACCGGGGCGCCATCCGCCGGCAGCGCCGCCAGCAGCCGGGAGGCGCGCTCCAGCACGGACGCGCCCGCCTCGCCGGTGCGCCCCGCCATCAGACCAGCAGCTGGTGCTTCGCCAGCTCCTTGTAGAGCGGGGTGGACCTCACCAGCTCCGAATGCGTGCCGATGCCGACCACCTCGCCGTGATCGAGCACCACGATCCGATCGCTGTCGACCACCGTCGAGAGCCGGTGCGCGATCACCAGCAGGGTGCGGTCCTCGGCGACCGTGTCGATCGCCTCCCGCAGCAGCTGCTCGTTCACCCCGTCGAGCGAGGCGGTCGCCTCGTCGAGCAACAGGATGGGCGGGGCCGCCAGCAATGCGCGCGCGATCGCGAGGCGCTGACGTTCGCCGCCCGAGAGCATGACGCCGTCCTCCCCGACCGCGGCGTCCAGACCCGCCGGGTCCCGGTCGAGCACCTCGCCGAGGTTGACGCTGCGCAGCACGGCGATGCACTGCTCGTCGGTCGCGTCGGGCGCGGCCAATGTCAGGTTCTGGCGCAGCGAGCCGGCCAGCACCGGGGCATCCTGCTCGACGTACCCGAGCTGGGCCCGCAGCGCCTCGCGCTCGAGACCGCGGACGTCGACGCCGCCCAGCCGCACCACGCCGCCGGTCGGGTCGTAGAAGCGCTCGATCAGCGACAGGATCGTGCTCTTGCCGGCGCCCGACGGCCCGACGAGCGCCACCCGCGACCCGCGCGGCACCTCGAAGCTCACGCCCTTCAGCACCTCGCGGTCCGGAGCGTCGTCGTGGAGCTCCGCCGCGAGGGCCGGATAGCGGAACCGCACGTCCTCGAACGAGATCGCGGCATCCGTCTGCACCGGCGCCGCGGGTTCGATCGCCGCATCGCCCTCCGCCTCGCCCGGGATCGACGCGATCTCCTCGATGCGGCCGAGCGCGCCGAGCGCCTGGTTGACGGAGTTGATCGCCCCGAACGCCGAGCCGAGCGGCCCGATCAGCATGAAGAGGAACAGCAGGAACGCCACCAGGTTCGCCACCGTGAGGGCGCCCGCCGCGACCCGGAAGCCGCCGACCCCGAGCACCACCAGCAGCGACACCTGCAGCGCGATGCCCGCGATCGGCACGATCAGCGCCGACACCTGCGCCACCCGGATCCCGGCGCGCCACGCCCCGCGCGCATCCTCCTCCACCGCGGCGAGTTCCCGCTCGGTCGCGTTGGCGGCGCGCACGGTGCGCACGGCGCCGATCACCCGCTCCACGGCCGCGGCCAGGTCGCCCACCTTCTCCTGCTGCTGTTTGCTCGCCTCGCGGATGCGGCCCGAGAGCAGCACCACGCTCACCACCGAGACGCCGATGACCAGCACGGTGAGGCCGAGCAGCACAGGATCGATGAGCAGCATCGCGATCAGCGCACCGACGAACACCACGGCCCCGCCGAGCGCATCGACGAGTCCTTGGGTGATGACCGCGTAGAGCAGCGTGGTGTCGGATCCGACGCGGGAGACCAGGTCGCCGGTGCGGCGCTGATCGAACTCGGCGATCGGCAGCCGAAGCAGCCTCCCCACCAGGCGGCGGCGGGCGGAGAGCACCACGGAGGTGCCGGTGCGCTGCAGCAGATAGTGCTGCACCCCGTTGAGCAGTGCGGCGGCCACGACGAGCCCGATCAGCAGGGCCACGGTGGCCGTCAGCGGGCGCCCGTTCTCGACGATCTCGATCAGCTGACTCACCAGCAGCGGCTGGGCGAGCATCGCGGCGGCGCCGGCGAGGCTGAGCGCCACGGCCGCGACCAGCATCCCGCGGTGGTCGGCGAGGTAGGGGAGCAGCTGACGCAACGTGCCGCGGGGGCCGTCGCTCGGCGCCGGGCGGCGGAAAGGGCTGCGGCGGGTGGTGCGTGCGTCGGTCATCGTCTTCCGTATTTCTTGTGCACGGCCTGCCTGCTGACGCCGAGGGCCAGTGCGATGAGCTGCCAGGATGCATTGGCGTTGCGGGCGCGACGCACCGCCACAGCCTCGACCCGGTCGAGTTCGCGGCGGAGGCGTTCGATCGCCCGCAGCGCCTCGATCGGGTCGTCCGAGCCGGCCTCGGCGGCGAGCGTGTGGATGGTTCCCACGTCCATGCTGTCAACCGTAGTTGACGCCGGACGCGGCGTCAACTCAGGTTGACGTCAGCCCTGGCCGAACGAACCCACCGAGCAGTACGTGGGGTCGTCGAACCAGGTGTTCCAGCCGGGCGTGGTGCCCGCCCCCAGCGAGGCGCCCAGGTCGCTGACCTCGATGTAGCAGTTCGAGAAGGTCACCCCGGAGAGGGTCCCGCCGGGGAGTGTCGAGTCCGCTCCATACAGGTTGTGGGCCCAGCCGCCGAGCGGCGGCGTCCCGTCCCCATCGCCGTCCGCGTCGCCGGGGATGGCCACGAGGATGGTGCCCGCGCCCGGACCGGCCAGCGTCACCGGCGTGAGGCAGTGCGGGATGTACTCGCCCTCCGAGGCGTCGGCGGGCTGGAGCTGCTGGAGGTCGCCCGTCGCGGTCAGCGAGGCCCGCTCCCAGGCGACGGGGTACAGCAGCACCGACGCTCCTGCCGGCCAGTCGCCGCTGCCCGGAGTCGCGCTCACGTCGACTGTCGTCAGGGTGTATCCCTGGTCGGTCATGATCGCGGCCTCGAGCTCGCCCGAGCACCATGCCTCCACCGCGGCCACATCGGCCGCCGCCTGGGGATCGGTCGCCGGGATGCCCCGGTGCACGATCATCGTCAGCTCCAGGGTGGCACCGGTGAGCGCGGTCAGCGTCGCGTGAACGCCCATCAGCCCATCCGCGGGCAGCTCGATGGCGACGCCGCCCGTGAACTCCGTCTCGGCCGGGCTCGGGCTGGGCGGCTCCGGGGATTCGGCGGGCGCCGCCGGCGCGCACGCGCTCAGCAGCAGGCACGGGACGGCGAGGGCGAGGACGCTGCGGCTGCGCATGGCGCTCAGCCTAGGGATGTCGTGGCGTTGTCGGTGAGATTTCGTAGGCTGACCGCGTGCCTGCCGTCATCGTCGCCTCCGACCTCGTCAAACGCTACGGCGAGACGGCCGCGGTCGACGGCATCTCGTTCGAGGTGGCACCCGGCGAATCGTTCGGGCTGCTCGGGCCGAACGGCGCGGGCAAGTCGACCACGATGCGGATGGTGGGCGCGGTCTCGACGCGCAGCGGCGGCGAGCTGCGCATCCTCGACATGGACCCGAACGATTTCGGCCCCGAGATCCGGTCGCGGCTCGGGGTCGTGCCCCAGACGGACAACCTCGACGCCGAACTGCGGGTCCGCGAGAACCTGATCGTCTACGGCCGGTATTTCGGCCTGCCGCTGAAGTACCTGCGCACGCGCGCCGACGAGCTCCTCGAATTCGCCCAGCTCTCCGACCGGGCGGGGGCGAAGGTCGACGACCTGTCCGGCGGCATGAAGCGCCGCCTCACCATCGCGCGCGCCCTCATCAACGACCCCCGCATCCTGCTGCTCGACGAGCCGACCACCGGGCTCGACCCGCAGGCGCGGCACATTTTGTGGGACCGGCTGTTCCGGCTCAAAGAGCAGGGCACGACGCTGGTGCTCACCACCCACTACATGGACGAGGCCGAGCAGCTCTGCGACCGGCTCATCGTCGTCGACAAGGGCCGCATCATGGCGGAGGGGGCGCCCGCCGCGCTCATCAAGCAGTACTCGACGCGCGAGGTGCTCGAGGTGCGGTTCGGCTCCGACCAGAACGCGGGCGCCGCCGGCAAGCTCGACGGCGTCGGCGAACGGCTCGAGGTGCTGCCCGACCGGGTGCTGGTCTATGCCGACGACGGTGAGAAGGCGCTGGTCGAGGTGACGCGCCGCGGGCTCCAGCCGCTGACCTCGCTCGTGCGGCGTTCCTCGCTGGAGGATGTGTTCCTGCGGCTCACCGGGCGGAGCCTGATCGAATGAGCCACCCGGTGATCGAGCCCGTCGAGATCAATCCCGCGAGGGTCCGCCGCAACGGAGCCCTGTACGTCTTCGAGCACCAGGTGCGCGTCATGCGCAACTACCGCAGCTCGATCATCGCGACCGCGATCGGCACCCCCTTCATCTACCTGTTCGCGTTCGGCATCGGCATCGGCACCCTCGTCTCCGCCAACGCCGGCCTGGTCGACGGCGTCAGCTACCTGACCTTCGTGGCGCCGGCGCTCATCGTCATGTCGGTCGTCGGCATCGCCGCCATGGAATTCACCTACCCGATCCTGCTCGGATTCAAATGGAACCCGTTCTTCATCGCGATGAACGCGGCACCGCTCAGCGGCCGGCAGATCATCGACGGCACGGTCCTGTTCGTGGTGCTGCGCATGGCGATCCCGTCGGTCGCCTACTTCGTGGTGATGACCCTCTTCGGAGCGGTGCCGTCGCCGCTCGGCGCGGGCGTCATCCTGACCTCGATCCTGGCCGGGCTGGCGCTCGGCACGCCGATCATGGCGTACAGCGCATCGATCACCGAAGACAAGGGGCAGTTCGCCGTGATCGGCCGGGTCGTGGTGCTGCCGCTCACCCTCTTCAGCGGCACGATGTTCCCTCTCGACCAGCTGCCGTTCTTCCTGCAGTGGATCGGCTGGATCTCGCCGGTCTGGCACGGCACCGAGCTGGGACGCCAGTTCACGTACGGCGCGACGGAGCCGATCTGGCTCACCGTCATCCACGTCGTGTACCTGGTGGCGCTCGCCGTCGCCGGGTGGCGGCTGGCGGTGCGCATCGCGACGAAGAGGCTCGACTCATGACATCGGTGGTCGAGCCCGTCGAGACCCGCCGGCGCGGCGTCACCTCGTTGTACGCCGGCAACTCTCGCGCGGTGGTGGGCCGCGGCCTCCTCGCGACCAAGAGCACCAACTGGATCGTGGTGCTGACCGGCTTCGTCGAGCCGATCTTCTACCTGCTCTCGCTCGGCGTCGGGCTGGGTGCGTACGTCGGCACGGTTCAGGATGCGTCGGGCGCCGAGATCCCGTACGCCGCATACATCGCGCCCGCCCTGCTCGCCGTCTCGGCGATGAACGGCGCGATCTACGACTCCACCTGGAACGTGTTCTTCAAGCTCAATCACGCGAAGACCTACGAGGGCATGCTCGCCACCAGCCTCGGGCCGCTCGACGTGGCGCTCGGCGAGATCACGCTGGCGCTGCTGCGCGGCGGCGCGTACGGGCTCGGCTTCCTGCTGGTGATGCAGTTCGCCGGCCTGAACCTGTCGTGGACAGCGGTGCTCGCCCTGCCGGCGCTGCTCGTCGTCGCGTTCGGGTTCGCGAGCCTCGGCATGGGGATCACCAGCTACATGAAGACGTTCCAGCAGATGGACTGGATCCAGTTCGTGCTGCTGCCGATGTTCCTGCTGTCGGCGACGTTCTACCCGATCACCGTCTATCCCGAGCCGGTGCAATGGGTCGTTCAGGCGCTCCCGCTGTGGCACGGGGTGGAGCTGGTCCGTGGACTCACCACCGGCGTGCTCGGGCCGGCGATGCTCGTGCATCTGCTGTACTACGCGGTGATGATCGCGGTCGGGCTGCTGTTCACGACGCGGCGGCTTCGGGCGTTGTTCCTCGATTAGGAGGTCTGGCGACTAGGAGGTCTGGCGCCACTCCGAGAACAGCGCGGTCACCTCGTCGACGAAGCTCACCTCACCGCATCCGCCGATCGTCACGGGGCCGACGACGATGTCCGTGCCGGAGTACTGCGCGGTGATCTCGGTGGTGATGGAGCCGGGGCACGGTTCGCCGAGCAGCGACGGGTCGACCCCCTCCGACCAGACGACCCCGTTCTCATCCAGCAGGTCGGTGAATCGGGCGACCTGCTGGGGGTGGTCCTGGAGGTGCTCGGACGTGTCGAAGTCGGGGATCGACTGGAACTGCGAGAAGGTCAGCGACACGATGTCGGAGTTGGGGAACGCGGTGGCCTGCGCCTCGCGGACGCCACTGAAGAGCGCCGTCGCCTCCGCCTCGAAGCTGCCGTCCTCGGCCGCGCAGCTGTCGATCACCATCGTGTCCTCACCGGCGCCGTGGTACAGCAGGTGCACGGTGGTGGTGATCCCGCCGGCGCACCCTCCCGTCTCGCGCGGCTCGTACGTCCACGGCTGAACGTCGTGCGCCTTCAGCAACGCGATGAACGAGGCGAGTGCGGGATCGCCCTCCTCGATCGTGTGCTCGGAGTCGTCGAACCCGAGCACCGCCTGCGACTGCGAGAACTCGACCTCGAAGATGAGGTCGACGGATTTCTGCATCGCCGTGGGGCCGAACCCGCAGCCCGTCAGCAGCAGAACGGTGGATGCGACCAGGGCCCCCAGCACAGCGCGCGTCATGCCGACATCCTACGAGCCCGAAAACGGGCGGGTTCGGCTCGACCGGGCGACCGAAGACGCCCGCACCGTCCGAACTCGCCCGGATCCGGCGCCAGCTAGCCGATGCCCCGCAGCACGTGCACCATCGCGAGCGCGGCCTCGGCGGCGCGCGCCCCGACGTCCTCCTTCGAGTCCGGCAGCCCGGCCCGGTCGAGGCCCTGCTGCTCGGTGTCGACGGTGAGCACGCCGAACCCCACCGGCTTGCCGGTGTCGAGTGCGACGCGGGTGAGGCCGTCGGTCGCGGCGGACGCGACGTAGTCGAAGTGCGGGGTCTCGCCGCGCACGATGACGCCGAGGGCGACCACGGCATCCGCCCCGCCGGTCAGCGCCGCGAGGGCGGCGACCGGCAGCTCGAAGCTGCCCGGCACCTGCACCAGCGTCACCTCGGCCCCGGACGCGTCGAGCACCGAGCGGGCGCCGCCGAGGAGCCCCTCCGAGATGCGGGTGTGCCAGAGGCCCGACACGATCGTGATCTTCAGCCCCGACCCGTCGGTCGCGAGACCGAGCTCGTCGGCCGTGGGTTCGCCGTTGCCGCTCATGAGTTTCCTTCCAGCGAGGACTGCAGTACCTCGTCGAGCACATCGTGGGTGGGGAGCGCGTGACCCATGCGGTCGCGCTTGGCGTCGAGGTAGCCCTCGTTGAACTCGCCGACCCCGACGACCAGCGGAACCAGCTCGGTCACGGTCACGCCGCGCTCCTCGAGCTGGCGCGCCTTCTCGGGGTTGTTGCTGAGCAGGCGCACCCGCGAGATCCCGAGATCCTTCAGGATGCCGGTGGCGGCCCCGTAGTCGCGGGCGTCGGCGGGCAGGCCGAGGGCGAGGTTCGCGTCGAGGGTGTCGTAGCCGTCCTCCTGCAGGCGGTAGGCCTTCAGCTTGTTGATCAGGCCGATTCCACGGCCCTCGTGTCCGCGCAGGTAGATGACGACGCCGCCCTCGTCGTCGATGGTGTTGAGCGCCGACTGCAGCTGCGGCCCGCATTCGCACTTCTGCGAACCGAACGCCTCACCGGTCAGGCACTCCGAGTGCACCCGCACGAGCGTCCCGTCTTTCGGGTCGCCCTTGATCCAGGCGACGTGGTCGGCGCCGGTGGAGCGGTCACGGTAGGCGCGCACGCGGAAGGTGCCGTGCTCGGTGGGGACGTTCGTCTCCACCTCGAAGGTGACCCGCTGGAACTCGGGCACCTCGATCTGCGCGGTCGGGTCCTTCTCGCATTTGCGCTCCTCCATGAACCGGATGAGCGACTCGATGGTGATGACCGGCACGTCGTCGCGCTCGCCCATCGCGATGAGCCCGGGCAGGCGCATCATCTCGCCGTCCTCGTCGACGATCTCGCCGATCGCCGCGACCGGGGTGAGGCCGGCGAGCTTCATCAGGTCGACGGCGGCCTCGGTGTGGCCGTCGCGTTCGCGCACGCCGCCGTCGACGGCCCGCAGCGGCAGGATGTGGCCGGGGCGGATGAGGCTGGCGGGGGTCGACGCGCCGTCGGCCAGCACGCGCAGGGTGTGGGCCCGGTCGCTGGCGCTGATCCCGGTGCTGAGTCGGTCCGCGGCATCCACGCTGACCGTGTACGCCGTGCCGCGCGGGTCCTGGTTCGCCTCGACCATCAGCGGCAGGCCGAGCCGGTCGGCGATCTCGTTGGTCAGGGGTGCGCAGAGGTAGCCGGAGGTGACCTTCACCATCCAGGCGACGGCCTCCTGCGAGGCGAGCTCGGCGGAGATGATCACGTCGCCTTCGTTCTCGCGGCCCTCATCGTCGGCGACGATGATGGGTCGGCCGGCCCGCAGTGCTTCCAGCGCGACGGGGACCTCGGACAGGCTCATTTCTTCTCCTCCAGTTCGCGCATCCTGGCCACGTGTCGCGCCAGGATGTCGGTCTCGATGTTCACGCGGTCGCCGGGGGAGAGGGCCCCGAGCGTGGTCGCGGTCAGGGTCTCGGGGATCAGCGACACCTCGAACCAGTCGTCGCCGACGGCGCTGACGGTGAGGCTCACGCCGGACACCGCGATCGAGCCTTTGCGGGCGACGAGCGGCGCGTGCTCGGGGTCGAGGCTGAAGCGCACGACCGTCCAGCCTTCCTGCGGCGTGACGCTCAGCACGGTGCTGGTGCCGTCGATGTGCCCCTGCACGATGTGGCCGCCCAGCCGGTCGCCGACCTGTGCGGCGCGTTCGATGTTGACGCGGTCGCCGACCGTGACGTCGCCGAGGGTGCTCATGGCGATGGTGACGCCCATGACATCCGCGGTGAACCAGTCGGCCCCCTGGTCGACGACGGTGAGGCACACCCCGCCGACCGAGATGGAGTCGCCGTGCGTCGCATCGCTCGTCGCGAGCGGCGCCCGCACGGTGATGCGCGCGGCGTCGCCGTCGCGATCCCAGGCGACGACCTCGCCGAGTTCTTCGATGATGCCGGTGAACATCAGTCCTCTTTCTCGGTGGTCGAGCCTGTCGACACCGCGGTGATCAGCACGTCGTCTCCCAGCACCTCGACGCCCTCGAGTGTCAGGCGACGGGCGGCCCCCAGGGTCGGGATGCCGAGGTCGCCGATCGCGACCCGGTCGCCTCCCAGCAGAGCGGGCGCCAGGTACACGGCGTACTCGTCGGCGAGACCCTGCGCGATCAGCGCGGTCACGAGCGACGGGCCCGCCTCGACGAACACGCGCCGGATGCCGCGGGCGTCCAGGTCGGACAGCACGGCGGTGAGGTCCCGGCTGCGGGTCTCGATGAGGCCCGCCGGGTGGCGGCGGACGGCCGCGTCCGCCGGGATCTCCCGCTCGCCGACGACGACGGGAACCGGCTGATGCTGCAGCAGCTCGCCGCCATCCCCGCGTGCGGTGAGGCTGGGGTCGTCGGCCAGCACCGTACCGGTTCCGGTGAGGATCGCGTCGTTCGCGGCACGCTGCTCGTGCACCCGCTGCCGGGCGGCGGTGCCGGTGATCCACTGGCTGCTGCCGTCGGCGGCTGCGGCGCGGCCATCGAGCGTCGAGGCCCACTTCACCGTGACCCAGGGCCGCCCGCGCCGCACGGCGGTCAGCCAGCGGTGCAGCAGCGTCTCCGCCTCGGCGGCGAGCACACCGGAGACCACCTCGACGCCCGCGGCGCGCAGCCGGTCGGCGCCGCCGGCGCTCTCGCGGCCGGGGTCGGTGATGGCGTACACCACGCGCTTCACACCGGCATCGATGAGGGCGAGGCTGCACGGGCCGGTGTGGCCGGTGTGGTTGCACGGCTCGAGCGTGACCACGGCGGTCAGGCCCCGCGCGTCGGCCACCTTGCTCAGGGCATCGACCTCGGCGTGCGGGGTGCCGGTGCCGCGGTGCCAGCCTTCCGCGACGATGGTGCCCGCGGCATCCAGGAGCACCGCCCCCACCTGCGGGTTGCCGCCGACGACCGGACCCTGACCGGCGAGCTCGAGCGCGCGCCGCATCGCTGCGTCGTACGGTGCGCTCGTCATCCGGAATCCCTTGGTCGGGTGTTCCGGGGAAATGGGTCGTGAACCCGCGCATCGTCGCCGATGCGCTTCGTGCGCCTCCCATCCGGACTTTCACCGTCGGTCCCGGAATTCCACCGGATCGGCGCCCCACCCGAGGATGAGGCGTTCGCGGACTGTCACCGCCGGCGCGGAATTTCACCGCCCCCGGAGCACGTGCTTCGTGGTCACATCGTACAACGCGGGTCTCAGACGAGTATTCCCGGCAGCTCGTGCAGCGTGCGGATCACCGGCACGCCCGCGGCCGCCGCCTCCGCGAGCTCCGCAGCCGTGGCGGCGCCGAGCCTGTCGATCCACACCCCGCGCAGCCCCGCCGCGGTCGCCCCGATCGCGTCGGTGTGCAGCCGGTCGCCGACGTACGCGGCATCGGCCGGCGCGACGCCCTGCCGTTCGCAGGCGAGGGCGAAGATCCGGGGATCGGGTTTCGTGATCCCGGCCTCGCCGCTGGCGACGATGTCGTCGAGCCACGCCCCGAGCCCGACGCTGTCGATCTTCGCCTGCTGGAACGCCCGCTCGCCGTTCGTGATCAGCCCGAACCTCGCCGGACGCAGCGCCTCGAGGCAGGGGAGCACGTCGGCGTGCAGCGCCCATGCCGCGCGGTAATGCACCAGGTAGTCCTCGAACCAGGCCTCGGCCGCAGCGTCGTCGTCGATCGCGAGACCGTGCCGCTCGACGAACCCGCGTGCGCGCGCCCGCCGCTGACCCAGGTAGTCGAGCTCGCCGGTGAGGTAGCGGTGGTAGTGCTCCTCCTCCAGGGCGTTCCAGTGCTCTGCGGCGGCGCGCGCGTCGATCGCGGCGAGCACCCCGCCGAGCGCCGAGCGGTGCCCGTGGATGCCCGCCACCACCGACTCCCGGTGCTGGAACAGGGTGTCGTCGAGGTCGAACATGACGACGGGGAGCGTCACAGCGGCCAGCCGTCCTTGACGGAGCGGTCGTCGTCGCGGCCGAGCACCGCGTGCCAGCCGTCGGGGTGCGAGCCGTCGCGCGCCGGCTGATCGAGCGGTCCCGTACCGGTGAAGGTGAACCCGGCACGCTGCGCGACCCGCGCGGAGGCCAGGTTGCCCGCGAAGGACTCCCACCCGATCCGCGTCGCGAGCCCCGACCCGAACACCCACTCGATGACGATGGCGACCGCCTCGCTGGTGTAACCCCGCCCGCGGTGCGGCGCGCCCATCCAGTAGCCGAGGTCGCCGCGCCGGCGCCACGAGATCATGCCGAGCAGCGGCCCGGTCTCGGTCTCGCGCACCGCCCAGGTGTACTCGGTGTCGTCCTCCCAGGCGCGCGGCACGTAGTCGCGCACGAACGATTCGGCGTGGGCGCGGGTGTAGGGCCACGGCGTGGTGAGGAAGCGTTCGAACTCCGGGTCCGTGCAGTACCCGGTGATGCGGTTCAGGTCGTTCTCGAGGGGCATCGACAGCGCCAGCCGGTCGCCGCTCAGCGTCTCGGGGAGCATCTCAGCCCCGGCGGAGGAACCCGACGCGGTCGTACACGCGCTCGAGCGTCGCCTGTGCGATCGCCTCGGCGCGCTCCGCGTTGCCGGCGAGCACCCGGTCGAGCTCGGCCGGGTCGGCGAGCAGCTCGAGCGCCCGCTGGCGCACCGGGCCGAACGCCGCCGCCACCGCATCCGCCGCCGCCGACTTCAGGTCGCCGTACCCGCGGCCGGCGAACTCGGCCTCGAGGCTGGGGATGCTGCCCGCCCCGAGCGACGACATGATCGTCAGCAGGTTCGACACCCCGGGCTTCTCGACCGGATCGAACCGCACCGAGCCGTCGTTGTCGGTGACCGCCGCCTTCAGCTTCTTGGCGTTCGCGGCGTCGTCATCGAGCAGCCAGATCGTGCCTTTCGGCTCCGCCGACTTCGACATCTTCGCGGTCGGGTCCTGCAGGTCGTAGACCTTCGCCGTTTCTTTGAGGATCGACACCTCGGGGATCGTGAAGGTCTCGCCGAATCGCGAGTTGAACCGCTGACCGAGGTCGCGCGTCAGCTCGATGTGCTGCCGTTGGTCTTCGCCGACCGGCACGATCGCGGCGTCGTACAGCAGGATGTCTGCCGCCTGCAGGATCGGGTAGGTGAAGAGGCCGACGCTGGTCGAGTCGGCGCCCTGCTTCGCCGACTTGTCTTTGAACTGGGTCATGCGGGCGGCCTCGCCGTAGCCGGTGATCGTGTTCAGCACCCAGGCGAGCTCGGCGTGGGCGGGCACGTGCGACTGCACGAACAGGATGCTGCTGGCGGGGTCGATGCCCGCCGCGATGTACTGGGCGGCGGTGCGGCGGGTGGCTTCACGCAGTTTCGCCGGCTCCTGCGGCACGGTGATCGCGTGCAGGTCGACGACGCAGAACACGGCGTCGTGGGTCTGCTGCAGCTCCTTCCACTGCAGCAGCGCGCCGATGTAGTTGCCCGCGTGGAGCGAGTCGGCGGAGGGCTGCATGCCGGAGAAGAGCCTCGGCTTGGTCATGCCTCAAGCCTAGAGCCGGTAGTCCACCACGACCGGCGCGTGGTCGCTCCAGCGCTCGGCGTAGCTGGGGGCGCGGTCGACCGCATACGACATGACGGATGCGGCGAGGGCGGGCGAGGCGAGCTGGTAGTCGATGCGCCATCCCGAATCGATGTCGAACGCCTTGCCGCGCCACGACCACCAGGTGTACGGGCCGGGGACATCGCCCGCGTGCCGGCGGCCGACGTCCACCCACCCGTCGGCGAACCAGCGGTCGAAGTAGGCGCGCTCCTCCGGCAGGAACCCGGCCCGCGTCAGGTTGCCTTTCCAGTTCTTGATGTCGAGCTCGGTGTGCCCGACGTTGAGGTCGCCCAGCACCACCGCCCGGCGATCGCCGGCGCCCAGCTCGTGCATGCGCTCCGTCATGCCGGCCAGCAGGCGGAACTTGTCCTCCTGCTTCGGGGTGCCCGCCTCGCCGGAGTGCACGTACGCGGACACCACGGTGAGTTCGTGGCCCCCGACCTCGTAGTCGGCTTCGAGCCAGCGGCCGGCGCTGTCGAAGTCGTCGGCGCCGATCGCGACCCGGTGGATCGAGGCGCGGTGGCGGGATGCGATGGCGACACCCGCGCGACCCTTCGCCGTCGCGGGGTCGTGCACGACATCCCACTCGTCGCCGAGCAGCACGGTCAGGTCGCCCGTCTCGGCCCGCACCTCTTGCAGGGCCAGGATGTCGATCGCGCGCCCGGCGAGCCAGTCGCCCATGCCGCGGCGGTAGGCCGCGCGGATGCCGTTGACGTTGGCGGTGGCGATGCGGAGGGGGCGGGTCACCCTGTCGAGAGTAGTTACGTCCTCCGACGCCGGCGCGCCAGCCAGCGCACCGCGCGGGGCAGCGACGCCTCGTACTCGGCGCGCACCTGCTCCTCGATCTCGAGCCGCAGCCTGGCCTCCGCCTGGCGACGCTCGCGGTCGCCGACCGGATCGAGCGGCACGCCCTGGTCGGTGGCGCTCACCACCACCCAGGCCGCGCCGATCAGGATGACCTGGCAGGCGAAGTTGAACCAGATCAGCAGTCCGACCACGACGGCGAACGCGCCGATCAGCGGGTTGCTGGTCGCACCGCCGAGCAGCGCGGAGCCGAGCACCTTCAGCACGCCGAGCGCGAGTGCGCCGAGGGTCGCGCCCTGCCAGAGCGGCCTCGCCGGAATCGGCACCCCGGCGAGGATGCGGTACAGCGCCGCGAGCACCGCGACATCGAGCACGAACGCGAGCAGCAGCCCGAGCGCGCGGGCGGAGACGGTGGCGAGCACCGAGTCCTCGTCGATGCCGACGCCGTCGAGCACCCAGGACAGCAACGTGGTGCTGCCGAGCGACAGTGCCGCGGAGAGCAGCAGGGCGAGGCCGAACGCGACGGCGAGGCCGAGGTCTTTCAGCTTCAGCAGCAGGAAGTTCGTGGGCGGGGCGGCCAGGTCGGCGATGTCGCGAACGGCGTCGCGGGCTGACCCCAGCCAGGCGATCGCGGTGACCAGCGACACCAGGATGGCGAAGGCACCCGCCCAGCCGAGGGCGCTCGCCGAGAACAGGTCCTGCGGGTCGATGGCGCCGCCGTCTCCGCGATCGATCAGGCCGGGGACCGACGTGCCGATCACATCGAGCAGGGCATCGCGCAGGTCCTCGTTCGCGCCGATCACAATGCCCGCGGCGGAGAACACCGCCCACAGAGCGGCGAACACGGAGAACAGCGCCTGATACGACAGGCCGGCAGCCAGGATGGGGCCGCGGCGGGCCGCGAAATGCCGGAACACCCGCACCGGCTTCCACGTCTGAACGGTGGCGACGATCGCCCTGATCCGCTCGCCGATCGCCATGAAGCCACCCTAGCCATCGCGGATAGGCTGGCCTCTGGCTTGACAACCCACCCTGAGGGAGAGGAACGCCGATGGAGCTGCGCGGAGTCGGAGTGGGTCGCGGCATCGCCGTCGGCCCGGTGCTCACCATGCCGGAGCCCCTCCCCGACCCCGCGGAGCAGAAGCACGGCGGAGACGCCGCTGCCGAGAAGGCCGCCGTCGACGCCGCCGTGGCCGCTGCGGCGGCCGACCTCCAGGAGCGCGCCGGCCGTGCCGACGGTGCGGGCCGCGAGGTCATCGAGGCCGCGATCCAGATGGCGCAGGACCCGATGCTCGCGGACGACGTCTCCGCACGCATCGCGGCGGGCACGACGGGGGAGCGCGCCGTGTTCGAGGCGTTCCGCTCGTTCCAGGAGCAGCTCACCGCCCTCGGCGGCTACATGGCGGAGCGCGCCGCCGACCTCGGGGACGTGTCGCAGCGCATCATCGCCCAGCTGCGCGGGGTGCCGGTGCCGGGCGTGCCCGACTCGGATTCCCCCTTCATCCTGCTCGCCCGTGACCTGGCCCCCGCCGACACGGCGCTGCTCGATCTCGACAAGGTGCTCGGGCTGATCACGCGCGACGGAGGTCCCACCAGCCACGCCGCGATCCTCGCGCGCGCGAAGTCGATCCCCGCCATCGTCGGAGTCGGCGCCGACGCCGTCATCGCCGAGGGCACGCGGGTCGTGCTCTACGCGGCGTCGGGCGTCGTCACCGTCGACCCCACCGACGACGAGGTCGCGGATGCCGAGAAGCGGATCGCGGAACGCGCCGCGCAGGCGGCGGCGCCGATCACCGACGGCGCCCTCGCCGACGGCACCAAGGTGCCGCTGCTGGCGAACCTCGGATCCCCCAAGGACGCCGCCGCCGCCGTGGAGCTGGGCGCGGAGGGCGTCGGGCTGTTCCGCACCGAGTTCCTGTTCCTCGACGCGCAGTCGGCGCCGACGGTGGAGGAGCAGGAGGCGCAGTACGTCGAACTGCTGAGGCACTTCCCCGGCAAGAAGGTGGTCGTGCGCGCGCTCGACGCCGGCGCCGACAAGCCGCTGAGCTTCCTGAACGACGCACACGAAGAGAACCCGGCCCTCGGGCTGCGCGGGCTGCGGGCGCTGCGCGCCAAGACGGAGATCCTGCACGACCAGCTGCAGGCGCTGAAGAACGCGCAGGATCAGAGCGAGGCCGACCTCTGGGTGATGGCGCCGATGGTCGCGGATGCGTCCGAGACGCAGTGGTTCGTCGAGTACGGCAAGAAGCTCGGCCTGCACGCCGTCGGTGTCATGGCCGAGGTGCCCTCGCTCGCGGTCGTCGCGGACCAGGTCGCCGAGCTCAGCGACTTCGTCAGCATCGGCACGAACGACCTCACGCAGTACACGCTCGCCGCCGACCGCATGCTCGGCACCGTCGCCGCGTATCAGGACCCGTGGCATCCCGCGGTGTTGCGCCTGGTGAAGCTGCTGGGCGATGCGGGCGCGACGACCGGCAAACCGGTCGGCATCTGCGGCGAGGCGGCTGCCGACCCGCAGCTGGCCGTCGTGCTGGTCGGGCTCGGAGCCACGACCCTGTCGATGACC
The DNA here is from genome assembly GCA_050245915.1 of Microbacteriaceae bacterium. Lineage (GTDB taxonomy): Bacteria > Actinomycetota > Actinomycetes > Actinomycetales > Microbacteriaceae > JBDSKH01. The sequence continues at coordinate 11,077 of JBFWWZ010000007.1, read as the reverse complement.
CCCGCCGCGCTCGCCGACGTGCGCGCGGAACTCGCCGGTGTGACGCTCGAACGGGCGAAGTCGAAGGCGGCGGCGGCGCTCGCCGCGACCACCGCGGCCGGGGCGCGCGAGGCGGCGGCGGCGGTGTGACCGTGCTCCGGCATCCGGTGCGGGGACCGATCGACCTCGCGTTCCAGAACGGGTTCTTCAACGGATGGCCGAACGTCCCGGACGAGCCGGAGGCGATCGTGCAGGCGTTCCCCGTCGAGGAGACGTGGGAGCCGGCGGCCCTCGTGCTGCGCCAGGAGGGGAGCGAGCTGGTCGGCGATGTCGCCGCCGGCGATCCGGCGCGGGCGTTCGCGCAGGGGCTCGCCGCGGTATCGGCCGACATCGACGGCGCCGGCTGGCCCGCTCTCGGTGAGCGCGACCCGCTCGTCGGCGGGCTGCAGCGCGAGTACCGGTGGATGCGCCCGTCGCTGTTCCACTCGCCGTACGAGGCCGCCGCGGCGTTCGTCATCGGGCACCGCATCTCGATCGTGCAGACCCGCCGCATCCGGCAGCGGATCGCCGAGGAGCACGGCGAGCGGATCGAGATCGCCGGGACCGCGGTCTGTGCATTCCCCGGCCCGGAGCGCCTCCTCGGGATCGACGTGATCCCGGGCGTCGCCCCGGTCACGGTCGAGCGGCTGCACGGGGTGGCGCGTGCGGCGCTCGACGGGCTGCTGGACCGGGCGGCGCTGCGGACGCTGCCCGAGGAGGAGGCGCTCGCCCGGCTGCGGGCGATCGCCGGGGTGGGGCCCTTCTTCGCCCAGGGCATCCTGTATCGCGGAGCCGGCATCGTCGACGGCATCACGACCGATGCGATGTCGCTGGAGGTCGTGCGCGACGCATTCGACCGCCCCGGCATCCCGGACCCGGCGACGGCGATCGCGCTCTCGGCCGCGTGGAGTCCGTACCGGATGTGGGTGATGACGCTGCTGCACGTGCGCAGCCGGGCCCGGTAGTACCCCCGAAAGGGGGGTCATGACCTGACGAAACCCCGCATCATAGTGGATGCCTAGGGTCGTCTCTCCTTATGAGGACGTCATCGGTGACGGGGGTCACTGAGGCTTCCTCCATTCATAGGGACACAGAGAGGCCCAGAATGGATCAGGGGGATGAGCGGTTCGGACCCGAAGCCGACCACTTCGGACGCGGAATTGATCGAAAGCGCTCGATCGGGGGATACGAGCGCTTTTGCGGAGCTCTGGCGCCGTCATTTCCGCCCCGCCGCTCGCGTCGCCCGCCAGTTCACGAGCATCGATGCGGATGACCTCGTCTCCGAGGCATATGCACGCATCTTTCAGCGAGTGCTGGCGGGCGGCGGTCCCACCGGGGCCTTCCGTCCGTATCTCTATACGACGATCCGCAATCTGGCGAGCACCTGGGGCGCGGCGTCGCGCGACATCCAGGTGGACATGATCGAGGACTTCGAGGACGAGCGGATCCCGGACGACCCGGCCGCCTACGCGCTCGACCGGACGCTCACCGCGCGCGCCTTCCGCGGCCTCCCGGAGCGCTGGCAGACCGTGCTCTGGTACACCGAGGTCGAGGGCATGGACCCGCACGAGGTCGCGCCGCTGATGGGCATCAGCGCCAACAGCGTCGCCGCGCTCTCGTACCGGGCGCGCGAGGGCCTGCGCAAGGCCTGGCTGCAGGCCCACATCTCCGACGCCACCGCATCCGGTGAATGCCAGTGGACGATGTCGCGGCTCGGCGACCACGCCCGCGACGGCCTGAGCGCCCGCGACGCGCAGCGGCTCACCGACCACCTGGCCGACTGCGCGAAGTGCACCATCGTCTCCGAGGAGGTCGAGGAGGTCGGCTCGCACCTCGCGATGGTCATGCTGCCGCTGCTGCTCGGCGGCATCGCGGGCGGCTCGTTGCTCTCCCAGCTGTCCCAGCCGGGCACCGCGATGGCCGCCGACATGGCCGTGCCCGCGATGCCGCAGAGCGTGGAGGCGATCGCCGCCGGCGGTGCGGCCGCCGGGTCCGCGATCGCGGGAGCCTTCAGCCTCGCCGGCGCCGCCACCACCAGCGCCCTGGTCGGCGGCCTCGCCGTCGTCGCCGTACTCGGTTCCGGCATCGCCGTCGGCTCGCTCGGCGGCGACCCCGCGACCGGGCCCGGTACCGAGGTGGTCGTCGCGGCCGCCCAGGATGACGCGGTCACCCGCCCGGTCGGGTCCGGCGGCCCCGCGGCCGGCCCCGGCCCCGCCGGCCCGTCGCCGAGCGACGTGGGCACTGGAGGCGCCGGAGCACTCGGCGGCGCCGTGGGCGGCGTCACCGACGGTGTCGGCGATCTCGTGGGCGGCGTGGTGGATACCGTGGACGACACGGTCGCGGACGTCGTCGCGGTGGTCCAGCAGCCCGTCACCCTCAACGTCTCCATCTCGGGAACCGGCACACCCGGCGCCAGTGTCGCGCTGAAGGCCGCCGGAACGGTCTACGCCACCACCACCGTCGCCGCGAACGGGACCTACTCGATCTCGGCCGGCGGCATCCCGCAGGCGGTCGGCAGCCTGTCCGTGGTGCAGACCGTCGACCAGAGCCTGCTCGGCGGCCTGCTCGGCGGCGTCCTGCAGGTGCTGCAGCCGCTGACCATCGGCTCGTCGTCCGGAGGGCTCCCCGTCATCGCCGTCGGCTGATCTCCGAGACCGCGCGACTCGCGCCAGCCCGCGTGACCGCGCGGTCTCGGTCAGCCGGTACTGGCCGGGGAGTCCCGTGCCCCCCGAATGCGGGGTGGAGCGTGACGCGCGTTCCGCGTCATAGCGAGCCCGGTATCCCGTCTCTTCAGGTGAGGCTCGCCAGAGCCCCCATCGCCAGACGTCCCATCAGCGGTGGAACCGGCCCGGTGCCGTAGCGATCCCAGCCGCTGCGGCGCCGGGCCTTCTGTCTTCTGGCGCGCCGCCGCTCCTGCGGCGCGCATGCGCCTGCTGCGGCCGCGCGCGAGCGCCCTTCGCAGGCGGGTCGCTCGGCAGCGCGGCGGGCGATCGCCCACCACGCAGGTCAGGCGGCGGGCTGGTCTTCCGGCAGTTGCGGGCGGCCCTGCAGGATCGCGTTCTTCACCTCGGCGATGGCCTGGGTCACCTGGATGCCGCGCGGGCACGCCTCCGAGCAGTTGAAGGTGGTGCGGCAGCGCCACACGCCCTCTTTGTCGTTCAGGATGTCGAGGCGCACCTGGGCGCCCTCGTCGCGGCTGTCGAAGATGAAGCGGTGCGCGTTGACGATGGCGGCCGGCCCGAAGTACTGGCCGTCGGTCCAGAACACCGGGCACGACGAGGTGCACGCGGCGCAGAGGATGCACTTGGTGGTGTCGTCGAACCGCTCGCGCTGCGCGACCGACTGGATCCGCTCTTTCCCGTCTTTCGGCTTCGAGTCGGCGATCAGGAACGGCTGGATCTGCCGGTACGACTCGAAGAACGGCTCCATGTCGACGATCAGGTCCTTCTCCAGCGGCAGGCCCTTGATGGCTTCCACGTAGATCGGCTGGCTGATGTCGAGGTCTTTGATGAGCGTCTTGCAGGCGAGCCGGTTGCGGCCGTTGATGCGCATCGCGTCGGAGCCGCAGATGCCGTGGGCGCATGAGCGCCGGAACGACAGCGAGCCGTCCTGCTCCCACTTGATCTTGTGGAGGGCGTCGAGCACGCGGTCGGTCGGGTACATGTCGACGTCGAAGTCCTGCCAGACCGGCTCGGTCATCGTCTCCGGGTCGAACCGGCGGATGATCAGGGTCACGGTGAACGCCTCGATGCCCGCCTCGACCGAGGGGTTGCCGGGCTCTTCGGTGACGACGGCCATCAGTACTTCCGTTCCATGGGCTGGTAGTTCGTGATCACGACCGGCTTCCAGTCGAGCGTGATGTGGTCGGCGGCGTCGGCCGAGTGCGGGTCGCCCGTCAGGTACGCCATCGTGTGCTTCATGTAGGTCTCGTCGTCGCGCTTCGGGTAGTCGTCGCGCATGTGCCCGCCGCGGCTCTCTTTGCGGTTGCGGGCGGAGAACACCACGACCTCGGCGAGGTCGAGCAGGAAGCCGAGCTCGATCGCCTCGAGCAGGTCGGTGTTGAACCGGTGGCCCTTGTCGTGGATCCCGACGTTCTTGTACCGCTCACGCAGCGAGTGGATCGTCTGGGTGACCTTCTCGAGCGACTCGTCGGTGCGGAACACCTGGGCGTTCCGGTCCATCTCGTCCTGCAGCTCTTTGCGCAGGGCCGCGATGCGCTCGGTGCCGTCCGAGTCGCGCAACTGGGCGACGAGGCCTTTCACGAACGCGGCCGGGTCGTCGGGCAGCGGCGTGAAGTCGACGCCCTTGGCGTAGTCGACCGCGTTGTTGCCGGCGCGCTTGCCGAACACGTTGATGTCGAGCAGCGAGTTGGTGCCGAGGCGGTTCGAGCCGTGCACCGACACGCAGGCGCACTCGCCGGCGGCGTAGAGGCCCGGCACGACGGTGTCGTTGTCGCGCAGCACCTCGGCCTTCACGTTGGTCGGGATGCCGCCCATCGCGTAGTGCGCGGTGGGCATCACCGGCACCGGCTCGTAGACCGGGTCGACGCCGAGGTAGGTGCGCGCGAACTCGGTGATGTCGGGGAGCTTCGTCTCGAGCACCTCGGCGCCGAGGTGCGTGCAGTCGAGCAGCACGTAGTCCTTGTGTGGTCCGGCGCCGCGCCCCTCCGCCACCTCTTGCACCATGCAGCGCGAGACGATGTCGCGCGGTGCGAGGTCTTTGATGGTGGGTGCGTAGCGCTCCATGAACCGCTCGCCCGACGCGTTGCGCAGGATGGCGCCCTCGCCTCGCGCTCCCTCGGTGAGCAGGATGCCGAGGCCGGCCAGTCCGGTCGGATGGAACTGGAAGAACTCCATGTCCTCCAGCGGCAGGCCCTTGCGCCAGATGATGCCGACGCCGTCACCGGTGAGGGTGTGGGCGTTGGAGGTGGTCTTGTAGATCTTGCCGAAGCCGCCGGTGGCGAAGACGATCGCCTTCGCCTGGAACACGTGGATCTCACCGGTCGCCAGCTCGTAGGCGACGACGCCCGACGGCACCTCTTTGCCCTTCACCGTCGTCATCACGAGGTCGAGCGCGTAGTACTCGTTGAAGAAGTTGACGCCGAGCTTCACGCAGTTCTGGAACAGCGTCTGCAGGATCATGTGGCCGGTGCGGTCGGCGGCGTAGCAGGCCCGGCGGACGGGCGCCTTGCCGTGGTCGCGGGTGTGGCCGCCGAAGCGGCGCTGGTCGATCTTGCCCTCCGGCGTGCGGTTGAACGGCAGGCCCATGTTCTCGAGGTCGAGGACCGCGTCGATGGCCTCTTTCGCCAGGATCTCCGCGGCATCCTGGTCGACCAGGTAGTCGCCGCCCTTGACGGTGTCGAAGGTGTGCCACTCCCAGCTGTCCTCTTCGACGTTGGCCAGCGCCGCCGCCATCCCGCCCTGTGCCGCGCCGGTGTGCGAGCGGGTCGGGTAGAGCTTGGTGATGACGGCCGTCTTGGCTTTCGGGCCGGCTTCGATCGCGGCTCGCATGCCGGCGCCGCCGGCGCCCACGATGACGACATCGAACTGGTGGTAGTGGACGCCGTCGATGACGTCCCCGTCGTGGAATTCCATGTAGTTATCAGCCACCTAGCTGCAGGCCTCGATCAGGGCGTCGACTTCGGTTCCGCCGATGCAGGGGTCGAACGTGGTCAGCACCAGGGTGCCGAGCACGAGCAGCACCACGGTGGCGCCGGCGAGGAGGACGAGCAGGACGACGCGCAGCCTGCCGCGGGTGTAGTCGTTGGTGAGGGTGCGCATGCCGTTGGCACCGTGGATGAGGGCCAGCCAGAGCAGCAGCGTGTCCCAGACGATCCAGAACGGGTTGGCGAGCTTGCCCGCCACGAATGCGAAGTCGATGGCGGAGACCCCGTCGCCGAGGAACAGGTTCACCAGCAGGTGCCCGAAGATGAGCACGACCAGCAGGATGCCGCTGAACCGCATGTACAGCCAGCCCCACTTCTCCCAGTTCACGCCGCGGCGGCGGACGGGGCGGGAGCGCGGCGCCTCGATCGCCATATCAGACGTCGACATCGATCACTCGCCTCCGAACACGTGCATCAGGTGGCGGGGGGCGAACCCGACCATGAGGAGCACCCAGAGCGCGATCGCGATCCAGAACATCAGCCGCTGGTGGCGGACCCCCCAGGAGGTGAAGTCGATCGCGATGATGCGCAGCCCGTTGAGCGCGTGGAGCCCGATGGCGGCGACGAGGGCCAGCTCGCCGAGGCCCATGATCGGCGTCTTGTAGGTGCCGATGACCGCGTCGTAGGCGGCGGCGTCGAGCCGGATCAGCGAGGTGTCGAGGATGTGCACCAGCAGGAAGAAGAAGATCGCGGTGCCGGTGATGCGGTGCAGCACCCACGACCACATACCCTCACGCCCTCGATAGAGGGTGCCGGCGGGCCGCCTCGGTGCACGGATCTTGAGACTCGTGCTCGACACGATGCTCCTACTCTCTTCCGGAAACGATCGCCGCGGTGGCACGTCGGTCGAAGCGTCAAACGGACCTCTTCAGTCTATGGCCGCGTCGGGACCCCCGCAGGTTAGGCGCCCCTCAGTAGGCTGGCGGTCATGAACGCTTCACGCGAGGCGGCGGGGCCGATCGATCGCTTCTACAGCGTCATCCCGGCCGGGGGGATCGGATCGCGGCTGTGGCCGCTGTCGCGGGCCGACGCGCCGAAGTTCCTGCACGACCTGACCGGCTCGGGAACGACGCTGCTCCGCGCGACCTGGGAGCGCCTCGCACCCCTCTCCGGCGAGCAGCGGATCATGATCGTCACCGGCCGGGCGCACCGGGCGGCGGTCGAGGAGCAGCTGCCCGAGCTGGCGGACAGGAACATCGTGCTCGAGAGCGAGCCCAAGGACTCCTCGGCGGCGATCGGCCTGGCCGCCGCCATCCTGGCCCGCCGCGAGCCCGACGTCATCATCGGCTCGTTCGCCGCGGACCATGTGATCGGCGATGTCGCCAAGTTCTCGGCGGCGGTCCGTCAGGCGGTCGCCGCCGCGGATGCCGGATACATCGCGACCATCGGCATCACCCCCAGCGAGCCCGCGATCGGGTTCGGCTACATCCACTGCGGCGACGGGATCGAGCTGACCGGCGCCCCGGACGCCCGGATGGTGACGAGCTTCGTCGAGAAGCCCGACCTCGCGACGGCGGAGCGCTACGTCGCCGGAGGCGAGCACCTCTGGAACGCGGGCATGTTCATCGCCCGCGCCGATCGCCTCCTGGACCGGATGCGCGAGACCGAGCCCGCTCTGGTCGCGGGCCTCGAGGAACTCGCCGCGGCGTGGGACGACCCGGCGGCGCGAGGTCCGGCCGTCGACCGGATCTGGCCGAACCTGCGCAAGATCGCGATCGACTACTCCGTCGCGGAGCCCGCCGCCGCGGCCGGCCACCTGGTGGTCATCCCCGGTGATTTCGACTGGGACGACGTCGGCGATTTCGCGTCGATCTCGAAGCTGCAGGCGGGCGGGCGCAAGTCGGATCTCGCGATCCTGGGTGAGAACGCCCGGGTGCTCGCCGACGCCTCGAGCGGCATCGTGGTGAGTCAGACCGATCGCATCATCTCGCTGATCGGCGTGCAGGACATCGTGGTGGTCGACACCCCGGACGCCCTGCTGGTCACCACCCGCGCGAATGCGCAGCGTGTGAAGAGCGTCGTCGATGCGCTGAAGCTCAGCGGGCGCTCCGAGGTGCTCTGAGCGGTTCTGCTCGCATGCGCAGATGAGCGCAACATTTCGGGTTGGTTACGCATCCGGTTCTCGCGTCGCACGGCGCGTCACATTAGGTAACGTGGTGCCAATTCGCGCGGCATCGTGCCGCCGTGATCTTGGAGGACACAGTGACATTCACTCGACGCAAGACCGCTCTGGCCGGTCTCGCAACGATCGGCGCCAGCGCGCTCGTGCTCGCCGGTTGCGCCGCAGCCCCGACCGACGACGGCGGAGACACCGGCGGCTCGGACTTCCTCGCCTGCATGGTGTCGGACTCCGGTGGGTTCGACGACCACTCGTTCAACGAGCTCGGCCTCAAGGGTCTCGAGTCGGCGGTCGATGAGATCGGCGCCAAGAGCAACTCGGTCGAGTCCGCGAGCGAGGACGACTTCGCCCCGAACATCGAGGCGCAGATCGGTGAGGGCTGCAACCTGATCGTGACCGTCGGCTTCCTGCTGTCGGCCGCGACCAACGAGGCCGCCGCCGCCAACCCCGATGTCGAGTTCGCCATCGTCGATGACGGCCTCGACGCCGACCAGGACGGCAAGCCCGACGTCGAGAACGGCAAGCCGATCCTGTTCGACACGGCTCAGGCCGCGTTCCTCGCCGGCTACGCCGCTGCGAGCTACTCGAAGACCGGCGTCGTCGGCACCTTCGGTGGCATCCCGATCCCGCCGGTGACCATCTTCATGGACGGCTTCGTCGACGGTGTCGCGTACTACAACGAGGTCAAGGGCACCAACGTCCAGGCCGTCGGCTGGGACAAGGCTGCTCAGACGGGTACCTTCACCGGTGGCTTCGCCGCCGGCGTCGAGGCCAAGACGGCCGCTCAGGGTCTGCTGGACCAGAACGCCGACGTGATCCTCCCCGTGGGTGGTCCGATCTACCAGTCCGCCGCTGAGGCGATCCGCGACAAGGGCGGCGACATCGCCCTGATCGGCGTGGACGCCGACGTGTACAACACCGACCCGTCGGTCGCCGACCTTCTGCTCACCTCTGTGATGAAGGGCGTCGACTCCGGCGTGCACGATGTCGTGGTGGCCGCCGCCGGCGGTGACTTCGACAACACCCCGTACGTGGGCACGCTCGAGAACAACGGTGTCGGCATCGCGCCGTTCCACGACTTCGAGTCGAAGGTCTCGCCCGATCTGCAGGGTGAGCTCGACGACCTGAAGGCGAAGATCATCTCGGGTGAGGTCGAGGTCTCGTCCCCGGCTACCCCCAAGTAAGTCCCGCATCACGGACCGGGGAGGCTTCGGCCTCCCCGGTTCCGTTTGACCGCGGAAAGGTTGCCCGCCTTGCTCAGATGCGCACCGGGCGCAACTTTCCCTGTCCCCGAGACCCGAATAGATTGATTCAATGAAGCTCGAACTGCGAGGCATCACGAAGCGGTTCGGCACCCTCGTCGCCAACGATCACATCGACCTCATCGTCGAGCCCGGTGAGATCCATTGTCTTCTGGGCGAGAACGGTGCCGGCAAGTCCACCCTGATGAACGTGCTCTACGGCCTGTACCAGGCCGACGAGGGCGAGATCCTGCTCGACGACGTCGTCCAGCACTTCTCCGGCCCCGGTGACGCGATGGCCGCCGGCATCGGCATGGTCCACCAGCACTTCATGCTCATCCCCGTCTTCACCGTCGCCGAGAACGTCATGCTCGGCCACGAGCCCACGAAGTTCGGCGGCCGCCTCGACCTCGATGCGGCCCGCGCGAAGGTGCGCGAGATCTCCGCCCGCTTCGGGTTCGACCTCGACCCCGACGCGCTCATCGAGGACCTGCCGGTGGGCGTGCAGCAGCGCGTCGAGATCATCAAGGCCCTGTCGCAGAACGCCCGGGTGCTGGTCTTCGACGAGCCCACGGCCGTGCTCACCCCGCAGGAGACGGACGAGCTCATGCAGATCATGCGTCAGCTGCGCGACGAGGGCACCGCGATCGTCTTCATCACCCACAAGCTGCGCGAGGTGCGCGAGGTGGCCGACAAGATCACCGTCATCCGGCTCGGCAAGGTGGTCGGCGACGCGAAGCCGACGGCGACCAACACCGAGATGGCGTCGATGATGGTCGGCCGCGCGGTCGAGCTCATGATCGAGAAGTCGCCGGCGAAGCCGGGTGACGCGGCCCTCGTCGTGAAAGACCTGTCCGTCATCGACACCCGCAGCCACTACGTCGTCTCGCACGTCTCCTTCGAGGTGCGCCGCGGCGAGATCCTGGCGATCGCCGGCGTGCAGGGCAACGGCCAGACGGAACTCACCGAAGCCATCATGGGCCTCCAGCCGCGGGTCGAGGGGTCGATCACCCTCGACGGCCACGAGCTGGTCGGGCACAGCCCGCGTCGGGTGCTGGATGCCGGGGTCGGCTTCATCCCCGAGGACCGCACCGAAGACGGCCTGATCGCCGAGTTCACGATCGCCGAGAACCTCATGCTCGACCGGTCGAACGGGGAGCCGTTCGTGAAGCTCGGGACGCTGCAGCTCGCCGACCTCGCGCGTTTCGCCGAGGACAAGAAGGTGGAGTTCGACGTCCGCGCCCAGGGCATCGACACCCGCGCCGGGCAGCTGTCCGGCGGCAACCAGCAGAAGGTGGTGCTCGCCAGAGAGCTGAGCCGCGACCTCCGCCTGTTCGTCGCGGCGCAGCCGACGCGCGGTCTCGACGTCGGGTCGATCGAGTTCGTGCACACCCGGATCGTCGCCGCCCGCGACGCCGGAACGCCGGTGATCGTGGTCTCGACAGAGCTCGACGAGGTGGCGGCGCTGGCCGACCGCATCGCCGTCATGTACCGGGGAGGCATCGTCGGCATCGTGCCGGGCGACACCCCGCGTGAGGTGCTCGGCCTGATGATGGCCGGCGAGACCCCGAAGGGGGTGGCGGCGTGACCGACGAGCCGAAGGCGCCGAAGCCGAAGGCGCAAAAGCCGAAGTCGCAGAAGCAGGTCCCGGCGACGGGCCAGGTCCTTCCCGACCTCGAGCCCGGCCAGACCGGCGCGGTGAAGCAGCCGGAGGCCCCGACCGCGAACCGGGTCCTCAGAGAGATCCTCGGCGGCAACGCGGTGGTGTCGGTGCTGGCGGTCGTGCTGGCGCTGCTCGTCGGCGCGATCCTGATCGTGCTGACCGATCCCGACGTGCAGGCCGCGGCCGGCTACTTCTTCTCCCGGCCGTCCGACCTGTTCCAGGCGATCGGCCGAGCCATCGGCGGTGCGTACTCGGCGCTGTTCCAGGGCGCCGTCTTCAACTGGAAGCGCGACAGCTTCGTCGACCAGATCAAGCCGCTCACCGAGACCCTCACGTTCGCGACCCCGCTCATCGCGGCCGGTCTCGGCGTG
>JBFWWZ010000006.1:0-90914 GCA_050245915.1 Microbacteriaceae bacterium | reverse complement strand
GAGATGATGAACCCGATGAGAATCGGGGGCACCGCGAGCGCCAGGTGCTTGAGCGTGAGCTCACCGATGAGTGGCAGGTTGTTGAGAATCCAGGTCACGGCGCCTTCCCGTCGACGAGCACCCCGGCCGCGCGGCCCTCACTGTCAACGAGGATCGAGCCCCGCTCTGTTGTGCGTACCGACAGGGCGCGCTTGCCGTGGTCGATCCCGATGAACGCCGCGACGAAATCACTGGCAGGATTCGCGATGATTTCTGTCGGGCTGCCCACCTGGGCGATCTTGGCGCCCTTCTCGAGAATCGCGACCTGGTCGCCGAGCAGGAAGGCCTCATCGATGTCGTGCGTGACGAAGACGATCGTCTTTTTGAGGTCGCGCTGAAGACGCATCGTCTCCTGCTGGAGCTCGGCGCGAACGATAGGGTCGACCGCACCGAAGGGCTCGTCCATGAGCAGGATGTTCGGATTGGCGGCAAGCCCCCTCGCCACGCCCACGCGCTGCTGCTGCCCGCCCGAGAGCTGGCCGGGGTATCGGTCGGCGAGGTTGCGGCTGAGGCCGACGGTGTCGAGCAACTCGAGGGCCCGGGCCCGCGCGACCTTGCGCGGCGTCCTGCTCAAGACCGGCACCGTTGCCACATTGTCGATCACCTTGAAATGTGGCAACAGCCCCGAGTTCTGCATCACGTAGCCGATGCTTCGGCGCAGAGAGACCGGGTCACGATCGAAGATGCTCTTCCCGTCGATCTCGATCGCCCCGGAGCTGGCTTCGACCATGCGATTGATCATGCGCAGCAGGGTCGTCTTGCCGCTGCCCGATGATCCGACCAAGACGGTGGTCTTCATTGAGGGAATGACAAGGCTGAAGTCCTCCACCGCGACTGTTCCGTCACCGAACTTCTTCGAGACCGAACGAAACTCGATCATCTGATGCCGCAACGCGTGGTACGAGTCGTTGAGATTGACACGCTCCAAGGCTAGAAGCGCACGGCGCGAGCTTCTGTGAGCCAGAACACCGAGACCCACCAGTCCAACCCATAGCGTCGAAATGTCCCCGTGCCGCCTTTGACGCGAAAGCCCTTCATGCCCTCCAATCGCATCCAGCTCCAGTCTCCGCGCAACTTCGGTCTCGCCGCTCTCGCGCTCGCCGGGATGATCGGCCTTGCCGGCTGTGCGGCCCCAGCGGCCGGCACCGCCACGAACTTCTCCGACTGGGATGAGGTGACTGCCGCCGCGAAGGGCCAAACCGTCAATCTCTGGATGTACGGCGGCGACGAGCAGGGCAACAGCTACATCGATTCCGTACTCGCCCCCGCCGCGGCCGAGGAAGGCGTTACCCTCAACCGAATCCCGATCACCGACACCAAAGACGCTCTCAACCGGGTGCTCAGCGAACTGCAAGCCGGTCGCACCACGGACGGGTCGGTCGACCTCGTCTGGGTCAACGGCGACAACTTCCGCACCGGCAAGGAGGCCGGCGCCTGGCTGTGCGACTGGACCGAGCTGCTGCCCAACATGGACAATGTCTCGGCCACCGACCCGCTGCTGAGCAATGACTTCGGCACCCCCGTCGACGGCTGCGAAGCGCCCTGGAGCAAGGCGCAGTTCAGCATCGCCTACAACGCCGCCGTCGTCACCGAACCCCCGACCACGGTCGCCGGCGTCCTGGAGTGGGCCGAGGCGAACCCCGGACGGTTCACCTACCCGGCGCCGCCGGACTTCACCGGGTCGGCGTTCATCCGCCAGGTGCTCTACAGCGTCTCCGGGGGCTACGAGAACGTGCCCGCCGAGTACTCGTCAGCCGCGTTCGACGAGCTCAGCCCCGCGCTCTACGCGACACTCGCCGATCTTGCCCCCTCGTTGTGGCGGGGTGGCGACACCTATCCAGCCGATTCCGACCAGCTGAATCAGCTGTACGCCGACGGTCAGATCGACCTGACCATGACCTACGGGCCCGCGACGCTGACCAAGCTCGTCGAGGACGGCACCTATCCACCCGAAACCCGGGTCCTGAGCCTGTCGGACGGCACTCTCGGCAACGCCAGCTTCCTCGCCATCCCTTCCAACGCCGCTCATGCGGCCGGTGCCATGGTGGTCGCCAACCTGGCGCTTTCGGTGGACCAGCAAGTTGCCAAGGCGGACCCTGCCGTCTGGGGACAATTCACCGTGCTCGACCTGGACCAGTTGACCGAGCCTGAGCAGCAGCGGTTCGCCGAGCTGCCCGAGTCGACCGTCGTGCCGTCCTTCGATGTCCTCTCCCGGAATGCCAACCCCGAACTGGCGGCGGCCTGGGTGCCTGCTCTCGACGAGGGGTGGCGGACCGGGGTTCCCATCCGGTGACTCCGATGCGAGGCGCTCGGATTCTTCTCGTCGTCGCCCTCCTTCCGGTGATCGTCGTGGTCATCGGCGGGCTCGGGTCGGCCGTCTTGCAGAGCACAGGCCTGATGCCGCTGATCGGCCCCGTTCGCCTCAACCTCGATGCCTATGCGGCGGTGGGGCCCGACCTCCCGATGGGTGTCGGGATCTCGGTGGGCATCGCGGCGGCATCCACCCTGATCGCTGCGCTGGTCGGTGCGTTGACAGCGCTGGTGATCGTCTCGGGCAAAACGCTGGGCAGGCTTCTCGGTGCGCTCGGAGCGGCCACGGTCAGCATCCCCCATCTGATCGGCGCCGCCAGCATCGGGCTGCTACTCGCGGACGCGGGCGTTCTCCCGCGCCTGCTCGTCATCGAGCCCGGCGCATGGCCGCCCTTGGTCGGCGGGCCCTGGTGGGTGGCCGTCATCGCGGAGTACGCGTGGAAGGAGTCGGCCTTCGTCGCCGTCGTCGTCGCCGGCACCCTCCTCACCCGAGTCGCACAATTCGACGAGCCCGCGGCCCTGCTCGGCGCGGCCCGAGCTACTCGGATGCGGATGATCTTCCTCCCGCTCGCCGCACCGTCGCTGGTCGTCGCCTCCACAATCGCGTTCATCTACACCCTCGGGTCGTATGAGGTTGCATGGTTGCTCGGTCGCACGTACCCGGAACCGCTCGCGGTGATGGCGATTCGGCTGTTCAACGACGTGAGCCTGACCTCACGAACCGAGTCGGCAGCGATCGCCGTCGTGATGGTGGCACTGTCTCTGGTCACCGTGGCGCTGGCATCCCTCGCGCTACGTCGCATGGCGGTGTGGCGATGACGATCACCACCCGGGGACTGACCCCCGGCGCGCCGCGCGCAGCCAACCGGCTGCGGCTACCCGGCGACCCCGGGCGGCCGCTGACCGCCTCCCGCCTCGGATCCCGCCTGGGTCGCGCCGTCGTCGCGGTTCTCCTGATCGGGTGGTTCGCCCTTCCGCTGCTGCCGTTGGCCCTGTGGTCGTTCGCCGACAGGTGGTCCTACCCGGCGCCGGTGCCGACCGCGTGGGGCACCGACGGTCTGGCTTCGGCGATCGCGGCGGGCGCCCCTGCCGCACTTGCCCGTTCCCTCCTTCTCGGGTTCGCGGTCGCCGTGATCGCCACCCCGATCGGCGCGATTGCCGCTCGAGGCTTGGTCATGGGGTGGGCCCCCGTTCCCAAGGTCGTCACCGGCTTGCTCTTCGCCCCGCTCGCAATTCCCCCGTTCGCAGCGATCCTCGGCACGAACGTCATGCTGCTACGGGCCCACATCCCACCTCTCGTCGGTGTGGTATTTGTGCTCGTGGTCGTCGCCCTGCCCTACACCGTGTTCACGTTGCGCACCGCCTATGCCGCCCACGACCTCGGCTTTGAAGAACAGGCGCGCACGCTGGGCGCGTCGACGACCCGGGTGCTCGCGGCGGTTCACCTGCCGCTGCTCGCACCGGCCCTCTCCCGTGCGGCCTTTCTGGCGTTTCTCGTCGGGTGGAGCGACTACGTCGTCACGCTGATCATCGGCGGGGGGCAGATGGTCACGCTGCCGATGATCACCGCCTCGCTGGCTGCCGGAACCGGCAACGACTCGGCCGTCGCCGTTCTCTCGCTCGCCGCGCTCATCCCGCCCGTCGCCATCTTGGTCGCCCTCGTCCGAACCGGAAGACACCCATGACATCCGCCATCGCACTCCGCCACGTCAGCAAGGACTTCGTCGATGACCAGCCACCTGCGCTGGTCGGCGTGAACCTCGACGTGTTCCCGGGCACCTGCACGGCCCTGCTCGGGCCCAGCGGCTCAGGCAAGAGCACCATCCTGCGCATCATCGCCGGTCTCGAAGATCCCAGCGGCGGCCAGGTACTCGTCAACGGACGCGACGTCACGCGGGTGCCCTCCGAGAGTCGCAACATCGGCCTCGTGTTCCAACGCCCGCTGTTGTTCCCCCATTTCTCCGTGATCGACAACGTCGCGTTCGCCGCCCGTGCATCCGGGATGTCCTGGCGCTCCGCCCGGGAACTCGCCCGCCCGTACCTCGACATGGTGCACCTCGCGGACCTCGGCCCCCGCCGGGTGGGATCACTCTCCGGCGGGCAAGAGCAACGAGTGGCGCTCGCGCGGGCCCTCGCCGCTCACCCCACCATCCTGCTGTTGGACGAGCCGTTCAGTGCCCTCGATGCCGAACTTCGCCACGAAATGCACGAACTGCTCGGCGAGATACGGCACCAACTAGCCCCCACGGTGCTCATGGTCACCCACGATCGCGACGAAGCCGCCGCTGTCGCCGACCGGATCGCGGTCATCGACTCCGGTCAGCTGCTTCAACACGACACCGTCGATCGGCTCTTTCACCGACCGGTCTCGCTCGCCGTGGCACGACTCATGGGGGGTGAGAACGTCATCGTCGGCGACGTCAGCGACGGGATCCACACGTCGGGAATCGGCAGGATACCGGTCGACGAGGCCACGCCCGACGGACCGGGCGTGCTGGTGTTCCGTCACGAATCGGTCGCAGTCTCCCCGGTCGACCGCCCGACTTCCGGTCGTCTGTCGGGAACGATCACCGCGATCACCCGCGCGGGCCTTCGCCGACGAGCCACGGTCCGGATCGACAACGGAGAGATCCAGGTCGAGCTGCCCGCCGGCTCCGACCTCAGCGTTGCAGACTCGGTGACGGTCGACCTGCCGCTGGAGATCGTGTCTGTCGTACCGATGTGAGACCTTGTGGTCGGCTCCCGGGTGGGGCTGTCGTGAGCGGCAAGAGGGTACGCAACTGACGGGTCTCCCCCGGGTCGAGAATCGAATGCTGCACACAGGCGGGCACGAGTCGGCCGTCGGCCGGGTGGCTCATCGCGTAGGAGCACGACTGCAACCGAACCTGCGTCTCCCGCACCGCCGCGTCATCGCTCATCTCTCCATCTTCGAGAAGGGCCCAGGCCGGCGCCACCTGTTCCGCATCCATGAAGCTGTGCACGACGAAAGTTCGAAACGACACTCGTCGACGCACGACGGCACCCATTACCGCGCGCAGACCCCCGGCACGGCGGATGATGCGAGCGACCTGGCCGACCGCCACCCCGGCATCACCAGGATGCCGCAGCAACGAGCGCACGATCTTCACGGCCAGCACCGGCCAGGCAGTGCCGCCGAACACCATCCCGCCCACATGGGCCAGCAGGGTGTCGCGTGCGGCAAGGTCGCGCGGATCGTCGGGATCCAGCGCGACGACGAACCGACCATCGACCAGCACGCCGGTGGTGTAGCGGTTGCAGGACGGATGACCGAATTGCGTGGCCTGCCACGGAAGGCGCTGGCCCGCCCCGGCTTCGACCTGCTCCCAGACGGTGTCGATCGACACCGCCGAGAAGTCCTCCTTCCAGCGGCGGTCATCGCCGATGAACGCGGCAGGCTGGAACGACATCATGTCGAACGGCATCCCCAGCACCGCCTGCACCGCTTCCGCCACTTCGGGCAGGTTCGAGGGGGTGACGGTCATGTTGTGGGCGAGGTACGACCGCACGCCATGATCGCGTTTCAGGTCGACGAACATCTGAGCGAACTGAGCCCGGAACGGATTGAGTTCGGCTTCACCGCGCGGCCGGACCAGGCCGCGCCGCCCGCGCATCAACGAGTCGAAGTGGGCCGCGAAGGACACTCGATCGAATCGCGGCTTGCCCCGTGCATCGAGGACCACGTCCCGGAGGTAGTCGTCGTCGAAGTCGCCGTGCGTCATCGACATGGGCTCGCGTCCGTACCGTCGCATGATCGCCAATGCGGCCGCATGGTCGTCGGCGGGAAGCAGGCTCACCTCACCCCCGATCAGCTGCACGTGAGCTCGCGGGCCGCGCGCCTCGCGGGCGAACGCCATCTGCGCCTCAACCTGTGCAAGGGTGTGCGACCCGTCGATGCCGACCTTGTTGGCGTCAGCCGAGTGATAGCACGGCGAGCACGTCAGATTGCATTTCGGGAACACACCGTGCGTCCCCTCGCATCCGATCGCGCTGCGCCCGAGCAGTTGATTGTCGGTCTGCGCCTCGGTCGGCAACTCCGCCCACCGCCGCACCATCGCCGAACGGCTCTCCGGATGAATCGGACGCGTGGCCAGCTCCCACCGCGCGAGGAAGCCCCAGTCGGTCACCACACACCCCTCCGGATCCGGTCCACAAGGCCCTACAGCTACCGCATCATCTCTCGCGCACGACTTCTGTGTGCCACATCACCGTGACCTGTCTTCGCCTCTGCCTAACGTTCTCATCTAGACCGCTGAGCACCCCTGGAGGAGGCGCGCCATGAAGGCCGTAATTGGAGAAACCGTACTCGCCGAGGCTCCGAAAGAAGACCTCATCAAGATCGAGGGCAACTGGTACTTCCCGCCCGAGAGCATCACACCGGGAGCGTTGGCGACAAGCCCGACGCCCTATACCTGCCCGTGGAAAGGCGAGTGCCAGTACTTCACGGTCAAGGCTGGCAGCGAAGCGCTCCGGGATCGCGCCTGGAGCTACCCGCATCCCTACTCGAGCGCAATCGACCGCGTAGGGAGCGACTTCTCGAACTACGTCGCTTTCTGGAAGGAAGTCACCGTCGTCGAGTAGCGCTCGCCGTCGGGCGGTTCCGAAGGTTGACGATCTCGGACCGAGCGGGTGATTGACTGGTGGCATCACGACCACGGACAGAAGAGCGGTGGCAGCATGTCGGCAGGGTCGACGCTTCTCGAGTCGGAGATCGAGGAGATCCGAGCCGACTTTCCGAACCTCTCCGTGCTGGTCAACGGCCGGCCAGTCACCTACCTGGATTCCGGTGCCACCTCCCACAAACCACGTGTGGTGATCGACGCCGAGCGCACCTTCTACGAATCCCGTAACTCGGCGGTGCATCGCGGCGCACACACGTTCGCGGCGCTCGCCACCGAGGAGTTCGAAAGCGCCCGCGGGATCGTTGCGGGATTCGTTGGCGCCGCGGCCGACGAGATCGTCTGGACCTCGAACGCGACCGAGGGAGTGAACCTTCTCGCCTATGCGCTCTCGAACGCCCGCACCGCGGGTCCCGAGTACGCGGCGACGGCGATCACGCCCGGCGACGAGATCGTGGTCACCGAACTCGAACACCATGCCAACCTGATTCCATGGCAGCAGCTTGCCCAGCGGACCGGCGCCAGACTGCGGTTCATCCCCGTGGACGACGATGGAGCGCTGGACCCGGGTGCGCTCGAAGAGACCATCCACGACCGCACTCGAGTGGTCGCCGTCTCCCACGTGTCGAACGTGCTCGGCGTGATCAACCCGGTCGAGCTGATCGTCGATCGCGCCCATGCCGTCGGTGCGATCGTGGTGTTGGACGCATGCCAGTCCGCACCCCACCTCCCGTTGGACCTCCATGGGCTCGACGTGGACTTCGCCGTCTTCTCGGGCCACAAGATGCTGGCACCCACCGGAATCGGTGTTCTCTACGGTCGACGCGAGCTGCTGCGCTCGCTCCCTCCGTTTCTCACCGGGGGATCCATGATCACGACCGTCACCATGGATTCCGCAGAGTTCTTGGCGCCTCCACAGCGCTTCGAGGCCGGCACACAGCGCGTGTCTCAGGCGATCGCCCTGGCGGCAGCCGTCACCTATTTGGATTCGATCGGGATGGACCGGGTTGCGGCGCACGGCACGCAGATGAGCAACCAACTGATCGACGGGCTTGCGTCCATCCCGGGGGTCCGAGTCTTGGGGAGTGGTGGTGACAGGGTGGGTCTTGCCAGCTTCGACGTGGCGGGGATCCACGCGCATGACATCGGACAGTTTCTCGACGATCGCGGCATCGCCGTGCGTGTCGGTCACCACTGCGCGCAACCGCTGCATCGACGCCTCGGCTTGACCGCGACCACTCGCGCCAGCGGCTCGATCTACACGACGGCGGCCGAGATCGACTTCTTCCTCGAGGCCGTTGGCGAGGCCCGGGCCTTCTTCAGTGCCCCGCTATGAGCACAGAAGACCTCCGGGGCCTCTACCAGCAGCTGATCTTCGACCATCAGAAGGACCCGCAGCGACGCGCGCTGTTGGAAGCACCGACGGCCACGTCTCACCAGGTCAATCCCACCTGCGGCGACGAGGTCACGCTGGCCGTGCGGGTCGTCGACGACCGCATTGAGGAGGTCGGCTGGACCGGTCATGGATGTTCGATCTCGCAGGCCTAGGCGTCGATGCTCACCACCCTCATCGGGGGGATGTCGGTGAACGAGGTCACACCACTCGTCGACGACTTCCGCACCGCGCTGCACTCCCGCGGGCAAGTCGACCTCGTCGAAGAACGATTTGGGGACGCCATCGCCCTCAACGGGGTGTCCCGGTATCCCGCCCGGATCAAGTGCGCGATGCTCCCCTGGGTTGCCCTCGAGCACGCCGTGATCGGCTGACGAGACGGTCGAGCGGTCGTTCGAGTCCGGCTCGTCGACCGTGCCGGATCGGGAAAGCCTCAGAGGTATCGGCAGACCTGATCCGTGCGGCACGTGTGCGGCTCGGGCACGGCTGCCTGGTCTCGGAGGCCGACGACGGTCTCGCGGAGCTCGCTGAGCTGACGGATCTGTCGGTCGAGATCCCCCAGCTTGGCGTCCAGGAGATCGCGAACGTGTTCGCAAGGAGCCCCGTCGCGGTCACGAATGTCGAGGATCCGCTTGATCTCCGCGAGAGTGAGTCCGGCCGCTTGCCCGCGGTGCACGAAGTCGACCCGGGAGACCGCCTCCGGCGAATAGTCCCGGTAGCCGGCCGGGGTACGTCCGACCTCGGGGAGCAGTCCCTGTTCCTCATAAAATCGCAAGGTCTTCGTGCTGGTTCCTGCCGCGACGGCGACCTCTCCGATCCGCATGATCTCCCTCTCGATCGAAGCCGATTTGACCTAGACTCTTGACCTTACAGCGCACGGGAAGGTTTACGGTCGAGGTATGGAGATCGTGCTGCAGTACTTCGATGGATGCCCGAACTGGAAGGTCGCGCAGGAACGCCTCGACCTGATAACTGCCGAACGACCCGACATCGTGGTGAGCCGCCAGCTCGTCGAGACATTCGACCACGCCGAACAGCTCGGCTTCCACGGGTCGCCGAGCATCATCATCGACGGCTCCGACCCGTTCGCGGACGCGGGCGCGGTCGTCGGTCTGGCGTGCCGCATCTACCGAACGCCAGATGGGCCGGCGGGCGCTCCCACGCTCGAGCAGCTTCGCGCGGCCGTCGGCCCTGCCTGATTCCGCGTTTCGCAAACCCAGGAGATTTGATGACCATGGATTTCGACCTGTTCGTGATCGGCGCCGGCATGGCGGGGATCGGCGCCGCGCACAAGTGCGCGTCACGGGGCTGGAAGGTGGCGATCGTCGACGAGCGGCCGTACGGCGGCACCTGCGCGCTTCGTGGATGCGACCCGAAGAAGATTCTGCGACGAGGCGCGGAGATCATCGACGCCGCGCGATTGATGCGCGGGAAGGGTATCGACGCGGACGGCCTCGCGATCAACTGGGGCGACCTCATGGCACACAAGCACGGCTTCACCGACCCCGTCCCGCAGAAGACGGAGAACGCCTTGGTCAGCAGCGGCGTCGTGACGCTGCATGGCCCGGCGATGTTCGTCGACCGCGGTCGGATCGAGGTCGACGGCACACCGCACGAGGCGCGACACTTTCTGATCGCCACCGGAGCGGAACCGCGGCCACTCGACTTCCCTGGCCACGAGCTCCTGGTCGACAGCACCGACTTCTTGAATCTCGAGACGCTCCCGAAGCGGATTCTGTTCGTCGGCGGAGGATTCATCTCGTTCGAGTTCGCCCACATCGCCGCGCGGGCTGGGAGTACCCCGGTGATCATCGAACACGGCCCGCGCCCCCTGAAGGGTTTCGACCCGGACCTGGTCGAGCTTCTCGTCGCTCGCGGGAGCACCAGCGGCGTCGAACTGCGGCGCTCGACGATCGTCAGCCGGATCGACAAGAGCACCACGGGATTCCTGGTCAGCATCCAACGGGACGGCGTCGCCGAGACGATCGAGTGCGATCTCGCGGTCCATGGTGCCGGCCGGATCCCGGAGCTCTCAGGTCTCGCGCTCGACGCCGCCGACGTCGCCGCCGGCGACCACGGCGTGACCGTCTCCGGCGACCTGCGCAGCACGACCAACTCCTCCGTGTACGCCGCCGGCGACTCGGCCGACACACCGGGGATGCCGTTGACCCCCGTCGCCGTCATCGAGGGAAAGGTCGCGGCCTCGAACATGCTGAAGAAGGCGACCACCGTTCCCGACTACACCGGGATTCCGAGTGCCGTATTCACCGTCCCCGAGTTGGTGCGCATCGGGATGCTCGAGCAAGAGGCCCGCGACCGCGGCATCGATCTCGACGTGCGCTTTCGGGACACGAGCGGCTGGTATTCCAACTACCGCATCGGGGAGACGACCGCCGCGAGCAAGATCCTCATCGATCGATCCACCGACCAGATCGTGGGCGCGCACTTGCTCGGCCCGGAGTACAGCGAGCTCTCCAACACGCTCGGGCTGGCGATGAAGCTCGGTCTGACGACCCGTCAGCTCAAGTCCGCGACCGCCGCGTACCCGACGGTCGGATCCGACCTCGGCTCCATGCTCTGACCCTCGCCTCACCACGCCTCGACGCACCCGCGAGAAGCGACCTGCCGCGACGGGCGAATCGCCATCCGTCAGGCATGCAGCTCCCCTGAGGCATCTGGATGCCGGGTGGCGGAGTCGAGTGCGGTGGGTGCGGGGAGCCGGTGAAGGCTGCGCAGTCGGAGGCTGTTCGTCACGACGAACACCGACGACAGCGCCATTGCCGCTCCCGCGAGGATCGGATTGAGCAGGGCGAGCATCGCCACGGGAATCGCCGCGACGTTTGTAGCCGAATGCCCAGAACAGGTTTCCCTTGATTGTGCCGAGGGTACGGCGGGCGAGCCGGATCGCCTCCGGAACCATCAGGAGGTCCCCACTGACGATGGTGATGTCGGCCGCACCCATCGCCGCGTCGGTGCCGGTACCCATCGCGATTCCCAAGTTCGCGGCAGCCAATGCGGCGGCGTCGTTGACGCCGTCGCCGACCATGGCGACCACGTGCCCGTCCGCCTGGAGCCGTCGAATTGCGTCGAGCTTCCCCGAGGGGGTGACGGCTGCACGCACGTCGTCGATGCCGACTATCGCTGCGACCGGGTGCGCCGCACCGGCGTTGTCGCCCGTCATCAACACCGGGGTGAGCCCGAGCAGCTTCAGCCGGGCGATCGCTTCGCTACTGCCGGGCTTGACCGGGTCGGCCACGCTGATGGCCCCGCGGACTTGGCCGTCCCAGGCAACCACGACAACTGTCGCCCCGCTGACTTCCTCGGTCGCGATCGTCGCAGCGAGTGCGTCCGGCACTGCGAGAGCCCACTTGTCGCGAAGACCAGCAGCGCCGTGGGTGTTGCGAGACCCAGCGCGCACGGGCGGGCGATGATCAAGGTCGTCACTGCAGCTGTGAACGCGATCTCGAGACCCGCGCCGCCGATCAACCACGCCGCGAACGCGACCAGGGCCAGGGCGATGACGATCAGTACGAAGACCGCCGACACCTGATCGGCAAGCCGCTGAATCTGCGCCTTACCTGTCTGCGCCTCCTCGACCAGGCGACTCATCCGCGCCAACTCGGTGTCATCTCCGGTGCGGGTGACCTTCACGACGGGGGGCCCGCCGACGTTGACCGTCGCGCCTGTCACGAATGCTCCGGGGGAAACCTCGACCGGTGCGGACTCGCCGGTGAGCATGCTCTCATCGACCGCGGCAGCGCCCTCCATCACCACCCCATCAGAGAGGATCTTCTCGCCGGGACGCACCACAACGGTATCGCCGGGGACCAAATGGTCCACTGAGACAGAGGTCTCGGCGCCGTCGCGGCGCACCGTGGCGTCTTTCGCGCCGATCTCCAACAACGCGCGAGGCGCCTTACCGGAGCGCCGCTTGGCGCGGGTCTCCAGATAGCGGCCGGCAAGGATCAACACCGTGACGATCGCGGCGACCTCGAGGTAGACCTCACCTCCGCCGGCCTCCTGCGTGCCAACCAGAGCAGGCCTCTTCTTCTGAGGTTCTGTGTGCTAGCACCCAGTGCCGCGACTCTATCGAGGATTATCCTGATCGACGGAACCTATCGACCTTGGGATACACCATGAGACTCCGGCTGTTCGAGCTCAGCGTCATCGGCGTGGTCGCCGCGGGGTTCGTGGTCATGGCCGCCTTTCCGATCGGCGACGACGGCAGCACGCCGACTGAGCCGCCGCGCTTTCTCACTCACCAGTTCCCGGGGATCGACTGGGACGCGGCCGACCCCGCGATCTTCCACGCGGTCTCCGGCGGACCAGGTCGGGACGGCATCCCCGCTTTGGATGCCCCGGCCTTCGTGCCTCTCGAGCAGGTCAGCTGGGACGACGACGTGCAGGCGGTTGTGCTCGACGATGGTGGAGATCGGGTGCGCGTCTACCCCTACAACGTGCTCGTCTGGCACGAGATCGTCAACGACACCGTCGGCGGCGTGCCTGTCGCGATCACCTTTTGCCCGCTCTGCGGCAGCGCGATCGTGTTCGACCGAACCCTGCCGAACGGCGTCGCCTCGACATTCGGCGTCAGCGGGGGGCTCATCGAGAGCAACATGATCATGTTCGATCGCGAGACGGAGGGGTTGTGGCAGCAGAGCACGGGGCGCTCGCTCGCGGGCGAGTTCGTGGGCGCCGAGGTCGCGCTGCACCCGTTCCAGCTGCTGACCCTCGGCCAGGTACGCGACTCTCACCCCGACGCGCTCGTGCTCAGCGCTGACACCGGGTTCGCCCGCGACTACGAAAGCAACCCGTACGGCAACTATGACGAGAGCGAGAGCTTTCTCTTCGCCCCGTCGATTCTGGATGAGCGCTATCCCGCCAAGCTGATCATGGCGGCGTTCGTCGTCGGCGAGCAGCGAGTGGCGGTACCGTGGCTCGGGTTGCGTGAGGTGGGCTCGCTCGAAGCCGAGGTCGATGGCACGATCGTGAGCCTGCAGGTTCACGACGGTATCCTCGCAATTCGTGACGCCGAGGGACGCTCGATCCCCTTCTACTTCGAGATGTGGTTCAGCTGGGTGGCGCAGAATCAGCACTCGGGAATCGTGATCGACACATCATGAGAATGCTGGTGATCGGCGTCATCGTGGCGGTCGGCGTCGCAATCGCGGCAATCGCAGCGATCCCCCGAGGCGATGAGCCGCCCGTGGCCGTGTCGGGCACCGAAGCTGGCCAACTCTCCGAGCGCTATCAGCCCTACAGTGCGCAGGCGCTCGCCGACGCGGGCCCCGACGACACGGTCGTGCTCTTCTTCAGCGCGGTCTGGTGCTCGACCTGCAAGGTGCTGCGCGACGATATCGCCGCAAACCAGGACGCAATTCCTGACGACGTGCGCATTCTCATTGTCGACTTCGACGACTCCACGGAACTCAAACAGAGATACGGAGTCGTCTACCAGCACACCCTGGTGCAGGTGGACCGCACCGGCCGCGGCATCGCTCGCTGGGAGCTTTCGCGCTCGCTCGCAGAGCTTCTGGCCACGATCATCGAGGTCTGAGCGCCGACCGTGGAACTGCTGCCCCTCTCGCTCCTTGCCGGCGTGCTCACGGTGCTCTCACCATGTGTGCTGCCCATCCTGCCCGTGATCCTCGCGGGCTCGGCCGCCGAGACCGGTCGCCGTAGCGCGCTCCTGATCATCGCGAGCCTCGCCGTCTCCGTGACCGTCTTCACATTGCTGATCCGCGGCGCCAGTGCCCTGCTGGGAATACCGACCGATGTCTGGCTCATCGTCTCGGGCTCGCTCGTGGTCTTCATCGGCATCACCCTCGTGTTTCCGGCGCTCTGGGAGCGCATCTCAATGGGGATCGGGCTGCAACGGGCCTCGGGCGAGCTCGTCGACTCGTCGGCTCAGCGCACCGGCGCGGCGCGGTCGATTCTGCTCGGTCTCTCGCTCGGGCCGATCTTCACGAGCTGCAGCCCCACCTACGGGCTCATCCTCGCCGCGGTACTGCCCACGAGCTTCGCCGTCGGGCTTACGAACCTGTTGGCCTATACGCTCGGCCTCAGCGCTGTCATGCTTCTCATCGCGATCGGCGGGCAGTCGGTGACGCGCCGCACGAAGTGGGCGACCAACCCTCATGGCGTGTTCCGCCGCAGTCTCGGGGGCGCTTTGATCGTCATCGGCCTGCTCATCGCCACCGGCGTTGTCAAAGACGTGGAGGCCTGGCTGGTCGAACGGGGAATACTCGGCGCCGTCGTGCTCGAACAGGGCATCCTCGATCAAATGGATACCGGCGTCGATGTGCCAGAGCCCGTGCGCATCGACGGCAGAGTGCCGCGCGGCTAGCATTCGCTCCCGGGGCAGCGGGCAAAGTGGTTGCAGATGGCGAACGCAAGAATCGGGCGGACGATCAAAGCCAGACCGATCGATCTGATCGAACACGATCGGTCACGCATGCTGCCATTGCCGCCGGTCCCGCCCCAGCTGGGCGGGCGGGAACGGGTCCGCCTGGGCGGGGACTACTACGTCCGCCTCGACGCCTCTGACTACTCCGTCGACCCGCACGCGATCGGACGGATGGTCGATGTCATCACGGACCTGGAACGGGTCCGGGTTCGGTTGGACGGACGGGCCGTCGCCGACCACGCCCGCGTCTGGGCGCGCGGGAGCACCATCACCGACCCGACCCACGTCGAGATGGCGAAGCAACCGCGTTGTCAGCTTCCGCCGATGCCGCCCTCGCGTCAGCCAGTCCCGCCGAGAGGGAGATCCTCGATCAAGCGCCGACCGAGGTGGTCCTGACCTTCAATGAGGATCTATTCGAGGGGGCCAACCACGCCCTCCAGGTCACCGACGAGAGCGGCGAAGACGTAACCACTGGAGAGGTCCGCGCGGGTGCCGACACGCCGTCCGTCGATCTCGGTCCACTCGCGGACGGCGCGTACACCGTGACCTGGCAGGTTGTCTCGATCGACTCGCACTCCATCGGCGACAGCTATCAGTTCGGCGTCGGCGAAGGGGTCGTCCTCGCCGAAGACGACCACGACTCCGAAACCGACTACCGCAACCAGCAGAACATCGACCCGCTAGTCCTCGTGATCGTCGGATGCATCGTGGTCGCCGTCGGCCTCGTCGCCTTCCTGATCGTCATGAGGCGGCGCACGTCGTCCAGTCAAGGGGAAGGTCCGGCGTCACCGACCAACGATCCCTAGATCGCGAGTTGCTGGGGCAATGATCTGCACAGGCGTTGTTCGGCCACGCGAAGCCTCCGGTCCAGGTCCAGGTCGGGCCGGGAGTCAGACGAGAAATATTGCAGGTCCGCAACAGCACTCCGAGCGGGAGTGGACGATAATGGGAACGTGCCAGACGGCTCTGAAGCGACACCGCCGGACGCGGGCGATGTGTTTGCCGTCTTCGACGGACGCCAGCGTCAGCAGGTGATTCGGGCGCTACTGACCCGGCAGACCGCCACCCTCGCTGACCTTGCCGCCCTCGTGGGCGGGAGCCCAGCAATGGTTGCCAGGCACGTAGCGATCCTCGAGGACTTAGGAGTCGTGACGCTCGACGTTCCTAGGGGCGCGCGCCGAGGGCGCACTGTGAATGCCACCATCAATCGAACCGCGTATGCCTCAGCACTCGGAGAGTGGCTACGTCAGATGGGCGCGACCTCTTAGCTCTCGTCCTTGTCCCGAAAGTCCTTTGACAGTTCGGCATCAATGATCTTCGAGAGCGCCTCGATGCTCTTCGGGGAGATCGGCCCAAGTGACCGCGCCGCCGCCTTGATGATCTTCTTCCGACGGAAGGTCGCGATCAGCTCACGGTTGGCGAGGATCCGAGCCGGCAGTTCTGGATCTTCCCAATCCAAGAGATACGAAGCGTCGACCTCAAATATCCGCGCTAGCTCCGTGAGCAACGGCACGTCCGTCGTCAGTGCGCCCTCGCCACTGAGCATGTACGCCCAGCGCCCTTCCGAGAGGTTCACGCCGTTCTCCAGCAGGCGATCCCTCAGCTCTGTGAAGGGGAGCGGCTTGCCATCGTTCTCGCTGGCGTGAACGTCTTGGAGGAGATTCAGCCGCCGCGCGAGTTCTAGAGCCCGCGCACGAACGGCTTCTCCAGCACTCTCGCTCACGGACGCTCTTCCTCTCCCGCAGCTGCGCGATCGCGCGCCACGGCATCCGTGACCCAGTTGGTGATGGTCGCTTCGAACCTTTGTGGTTCTCGATTCCACTCCATCGCGTGTGGAGCGTCCTCAAACACTACTAGCTCGGCATGATCGTCATTCCGATTGACGAAGGCCACGCTGGCAGCGAATGGCGCAGTCGGATCCCCCGTATTGTGGATCACGAGGGTAGGAACGGTCACCCTAGCCGCCGCGCTCTCCAGAGCGGAGAGCCGCACTGGCGCGGCCAGTCCCGCGAGGCGGCACAACCCCGGAGTGCGCAGGATCATCTCGACGAGCGTTCCAACGATTGCCGGCAGTCGTGCTGCGCGAACAGCGTGAGCGAGGACGGTCCTCCAGCTAGTGACCGGGGCAACCATCACCACCCCGACTACTCGGTTCACGTGGCGGGAGTTCTGCAGGAGCAAGCTGCTGATCATCGCTCCCATCGACCAGCCAACGAGCACGATCGAGCGCGCACCGGAGGCCACGGCGAACTCCAGCGCCGCGTCGACGTCGCGCCACTCTTCCTGGCCGAGCGATGAACCGCCACCGATGGTTGGCGGTCCCTCCGAGTCACCGCGCCAGGAAGGGACGAGAGACGTCACGCCCGTGGACAGCAGCGCGCTCACGGATGGCAACACCACCGATCGCGTTGTGCGGATTCCGTGGAGATGGATAGCCCACACGGCGTCATCGCCGCTCCCGGGTATCAGCCATGCAGGCGCGGGACCACCTGCCGTCACGATGGCGACGTCGGTAAACGGCACGCCGAGTTCCGCTGGGCTGGGATAGACATCCCTGACCCAACGGCCCTTGCCTTGAGCAGGCAGCGGTGCTCCCGTCACCCGGCCCAGCGCACGCTTCACGGAGGTACCCTGCTCGTCCAATACGACTCCGATGCGAGCGTGGCCACCGTCGGGCATGAGCAGACCGTAGGAGCCTGCGGCGCGCGTCAGGTCCGACGCACCGAACTCGATCTCGTCGCCGATTCGGTTGTACTCGATAGGTGCCGCGGGCCGGCCCACCACGAGCGATCGCGCAGCCGCGAACGCGACCACCACGACGGCGAGTACGGCGAGCACCAGCACGCCAGCGACGACCCAGATGATGATGTTCACTGCGGTCGCGCCATCGATAGATGTGCGGCCGTCATGCGGCGCTCCACCGTCGTCAGCAACCGCGTATCGCGCGGTGTCAAGCTCACTCCTCCGAGGCTTTCAAGGTCTCGCAACTGAATCGCTGCGCGATACGCCGCAAGGATCGGGTTCGCTGGTCGAGGCAAGTCGGCGGCAGCCACTTGCGTTGCGCGCTGGTCTTTGTAGCCCGCCAGCGCGCGGGTAAGTCTGTAGCTGGCGAGCTTCCAGCTTGCGACACGGTGGAAGTCCCGGACGGTGATGGTGACGAAGCCAAGCGCGATCACCAGGATGCCCGGATAGAACAGGACGTTGAACAGTGTCCACGGGATCCCGCCGACCCGCGGTGCCTGCGCGCCGGCCAGTATCAGGCCGCAATGGGCTACGAGCGCCACTCCCCCTGCCACCGTCGCCAGGCCGCCCGCGATGAAGGCGGCGTAGATGCCCTTCCACCTCGGCAGCAGCATCACGACCATCGTCAGAGCGATCCAGACGATCTCGCCGACGTAGACCACAGCCCACACGAAGCCCTGCACGTAGATCATGTGGTCGTCAACGAAGAAGATGTTGGACGATCCGCGGTCGGGGATCTGAAAGAAGATCAACGCCTGAGCCGCCAGCATGAGAACGAGAACCGCTGGCCCGCCGCGGGACGTCTTCCTGCCACTCTGCAGCGCCACCGCGTCGCGCAGAAACCAGAAGGACGCCACCGGGAGCGCCGTTCGGAGGAGGTGCAGGATGTTCGTGCCGCCGAGCCAGGAGTCAGCAACCGGGATCGGGATGACTACACCAATGGCCAGGAGCGCCAAGACGCCGAGCACAGTCGCGAACCATGCAGGCCGAGCGGCGGGCCGTCTGAACGCCACCGGGGCTCGCAACAGCACGAGCACGGCAAGCGCGCCGAACATGATGAGGTTGATCACAAGCCGAACGCGCTCTCGCCCCGACCCTGCGACCCGAACAATCTCTCTGCGAGTGCATACCCAATCGCTTCGGCAGCAAGCTCGGTAGTGCTCACCTCGAGCCCGCGCGCGGCCGCCCGCGTGATCGCTCCGCTCACCCCGCTGTCTCCGACCAAGTCCCGAGGCAGCTCGTCCAGGATTCTGCAGTCGTCGTCCTCAAGAAGGATGTGCCCAAATTCATGCAGGATCGAGTGCTGCTGGTAGATGGGTGAGTCGGACTGCCGGTAGAAGATGTAGCCGCATTCCTCGACCTCCAAAAAGAGGCCGGTGACACTGGCCCACTCCTCCCCGGACAGCGCAGCAACATGGAGAGGCTTTCCGAAGCGCGCAACCACTCGCGCTTGGACCTCATCCCACGCCGGGTGCGAAGGCAACCCGAGCTCATCCACGACGCTACGCACCCTCGCGGCGAGGTTCTGCTGCGCGTGCCCCGAGGACTCTGTGCCAGTGGTTTCTGACTTCTCCATTGACTCCCCCTACCCCCTGGTGGCAAGATTGCGGAACCGCAATATAACCTAGCCAGACTCTCTTATAGTGAAAGAGTCTGGTGACCTGCTCCGCTAAGAGTAAACGGTGACGGGCCGTTCGACACAAGGGTTTCAGCCAGGCTCAGTCGAGATCAGGTGGACGAAGTCATGAGAACAAGGCGCTCAGGGCCACGGGCGATGATCGTCCGTAACACCGTCGGCGCGGTCATCCTCGCGATCGCGACGGTCACATTGCTCGCTGCGTGCGTCGAGCCTACGCCGACGTGGCGGCCGGTGCCGACGCCGAGCAGCGGCAGCGATTACGCGGAGGAGGACAACCACGCCGAGGAACCGCACGACCTTGGCGAGGTCACTCCCGCGCCCGTGGCTGGGGAAACGAGCCAGGCCAGCGCGGTTGAAGCGGCGTCAGCCGCACACCCGCTCGACCGCTCCCACCTCTGGGACGCCCTGGTGCACCTGATCGACAAGAGCCCGACGGGCTCCCTGATCGGGCGGGAGGTGTATCGAGATGACGATCCCCGAAGCGTCGCGGCGTGAGAGCGAGCCATTGGACGCCGCCGCCCTGCTCGCCTCTGTCACTGGGCTCGTGCCGGGCGCCGCAGCGCGCCGCTACGCCGCGGCGGGCATCCCGGTATTCCCCTGCATCGCTGGCGGTAAGCGACCGCTGACCAGGCGCGGATTCCATGAGGCGAGCACTGAACCGCAACAGGTCGCCCGCTGGTGGGCTCGGTGGCCGAGCGCCAACATCGGTATGCCGACAGGGCATGCCTCGGGGCTGGAAGTCGTGGATGTCGACGTGCACGGCGCAATCCGCGGGTTCGCGGCATTCGAACGGGCCCGACGCGAAGGACTGACGGATCGCTGGGCTGCGGTCGTGCGCACGCCGTCAGGCGGTGTTCACGCCTACTACCCGGCTGACCCCGAGCTGGCGCAGCCGTCCTGGCAGGTGGCACGCGCGGGCATCGACTTCCGAGGTGCCAGCGGGTATGTCGTCGTCCCGCCCTCGCTCATTCCTGTCGAGGCGGGGTCGTGCGCGTATACCCTCATCGGCTCCGGACGCGGCGACTCGGTTCCCGTCGACGCCAGCGGTCTTCGGCGGTTCCTCGATCCGCGACGTGTTCGCTCGATGCCGATCAACCCCGTCGAGCGGACGGACGGCATCGATGTTGAACGGATCGCGCGGTGGGTCGGGATGCGGGGCGAGGGCGAGCGCAACCGCGGATTGTTCTGGGCCTCGTGTCGACTCATCGAGGCGGGATTCCCACCAGACCACGTTCGTGCCGCGTTGGGACCGGCCGCAGAGCATGCAGGCTTGCCCGGCCCAGAGATTGAAACGACGATTCGCTCGGCGGGCCGCATAGCGACCGACGCCCCTGCCCCTGCGGCCCGTCCGGTGTCCGATCCCGCAACTCGGCCTCCTTCATCGGGTCAGGTGCTCTCGTGATCCCCAGCGAGGTGCAGTCGCCGCGCGGGCGTCTCGCCGTCTGGACGGCAGTGACCGGGACCGTGTTCATCGCCGCAGCCGCGTTCTGGCTGTCTTTCACGTCGCTCGCCGACCTCGCACGACGCTCCGGCATCGACGAGAGCCAGGCGTGGGCATGGCCGCTCATCGTGGACGGAATCATCGTCGTCGCAACCGTGTCCGTAGTCGCCCTCGCGGGGCAGCGCGCCGCCTGGTATCCGTGGCTGCTGCTCGCTGCTGCGGCGGCGGTCTCGGTTGCCGCGAACGCGATCCACGCGGTCGTCGCTGCCGACGCGGACGTTCCATCAGTACTCGCTGGATCAGTTGCCGCGGTGCCGCCGCTCGTGCTGCTGGCGGTGACGCACTTGACGGTTGTGCTCACACGTCGGTTCCGCTCGGAACCTTCGGTGCAGACCGCCGGAGCGGTATCGAGCGCAGTCGGATACGTCCCCGCGGAAGCACTTGCACACCTTGCTCCTAGAGAACTCGCACTGCGGATGAAGGAGGACGGAATGACGAACAAGGCCATCGCTCGTGCGACCGGGGTGCATCCGTCCACGGTCGGTCGCTGGCTGGCACCGCCCACCCTCGTCGCCACACCGGAAGGGGGCGCGCCGTGAACGACGAGACATTGGAGGCGGAGCGCGAACGAGCGGCTGCAGCCGCTCGACGTGCCGCCGAACAGCACCGCGACGAAGCAACGACGAACGTGTCGGCCCTGGCGCGCCACGGCGACCCGTCCCGCCCCACAACCGTCTCCTCCACGGGCACGTCGCTGACGGATCGACTGCGAGCCGAGCACAACCGTAGCCAGGTGGTATGGGTACGACCGACCGACCTACTGCCCTCCGCTTCGGGTCGGATCATCGGCCGCGGCATCGACCTCCGCACCGATCTGGCGCGGCGCATAGATGAACATCGGCAGGCGTCCGCGCAGGCAACACCTGTGACCCGGCCCGGTGTTCGGGCACGCGCCAAGGGCCTCGCTCCGCTCTCCGCTTTCGGGCAGTCACCTGCGCACGAGCCCTCCGTCAGCCGCGACCCGCTGCGACGTCTCTGACCGCACCATGTCTGCACTCGTCGCCCCCTCGTCCTTCCGCACACCGGAAGGACTGCGCGCGCTCCTGAAGCGGCTGCACGACGAGGGCGACAGCGCGTGGCGGCGCAACGTGGATGTCACGGCGCTCATGGAGTACACAGCGGGGCGGTACGCGGGCCTCGCACGCAAGCATGGCCTTGATCCCTGGGAGGCGGCGAGCGCCGCGTTCGACGCGATGCGCACCTCGTCCGTGCGTAACGCCGAAGATCCTTGGGCTGTCGTCACTCGCGCCGTACAGGTCACGCTGATCGCCGAGGAACGAGGCAACGGACTGCTGTGCTCGACGCATCAGGCCCGGAGGCCGCAGTACAGCGGCTTCCACGACCCCGAGCGGTTCAGCGACCGGGAGAACCCGCTCACCGACTACCACGAGGCGCTGCACGTCGCACCCGCAGGTGAAGGCGGAAGCGAGCCGCACGAGGAGGCGACCGGCGTCGTCCGTGCCGTCGAGGACGCGATCAAGCTGCTCACGCTGCTCGATTGGCCGGAGCAGACCGCTCGCGCAGCGGTGGAGCACATATGCACCCGGCTCGGCGCAGCGCCTTCGCGCGCGAGCGCCGCGGAGTCGTTGCGGCGAGACCGGCACGCTCGGGCGGTACTCGATCTGTCATCGTCAAGTTGGAGTGCGCTGCTTCGCGCAATCCTCGGCAACACCGATCCCGATCAGGCACACACCGCCGTCGGCCGCGGCGTGCTGTTCCGCCTTCTCGTCGGCGAGCCCCTGCGTGCGCTGCTCACCGATGACGACCTCGTGCTGCTCCTGGGCCTGAACGCGCCTCTGCCGGCGGGAGTGAGCTGAGGCATGGGTGCGAGCACAGGGCACATCGAGCTGGAGCGCACCATCGACTCCATCGTTGTCGGCAGCCGTCATCGTGTTGAGCTGGGCGACATCGACGCGCTCGCCGCGTCCATTGAACGTGACGGGCTGCTCCAGCCGCCGACCGTCACGCCAGATGGGGTACTCGTGTGCGGTGCGCGCCGACTCGCCGCGCTACGCCAGCTCGGTCACAAGAAGGTCAATGTCTTCGTGCGCTCTGGGATCAGCGACCGGCTCCAAAGGCTCATGGCGGAGCAGGCCGACAACGTGCTGCACAAGCCGTTCACGCAGACTGAGGCCGCGGCTCTCTACCGCGAGCTGAAGGCCCTCATGGCTGAGGACGCCGCCCGTCGCCAAGCAGCGACGCAGTTCGGCGCGGGCGAGAAGATCTCCGGGACGAACGGTGGTGCCGTGACGGCACCACCGCCGATCGGCGGTCTCGGCAAGTCCCGCGCACACGCAGCGCTCATGGTCACAGGCCGAAAGTCCTACACGAGCCTGGAGCAGATCAATGACCTCCAGCGGATCGTCAACGACGCTCGGCAGCCGGAGGACGTGCGCAGCTTCGCTCGATCCGAACTCGACGCGATCGACCGCGGCGCGTCGATCACCGCCGCGCACGCCCGGACAATCGCCATGCTGGCGATCCCGCAGGAGGAACCCGAGCCGCCCGGCGAACTGGAGATGCTCGCGCAAGAGGCGCTGGAACGCGCGAAGCAAGGGCGCAAGCGCGGCGCGGCTCCGACGCAACTGTCGACGTCCGTGCCCGTTCGCTATCCGGTGCGCGCATTCGCGCTCACCTGGAACGACCTCGATCATTGGTGGTCCCACTACGACCCCGGCGAGGTTGCCGCGGCGTTGAGCGACCACCAGTGGCAGCACATCGAGACGATCCTCGACGCCACTGTCCGCTTCTTCGACGCGGCCCGCGCCGCTCGTGCCGCCCGCCAGCGTCTCGCCAAGGAGAGTGCCTGATGCCGCAAACCCGATTCCCACGTCGCCTCATGATCCTCTTGATCGTCGGGGCCGCGGCGCTCGCCGTGCTCATCGGAGTGGGGCTTTACGGGCTGCTGCTCGGTCCTCGCTCCGGGCCGTCACCGAGCGGGATCGCGGTCGATCCTGCAGGCGCGGCCACGAGCACACCACCGCCGACCTCGAGCACACCACCTGCCATCCGCGAGTCCGACGATCCCGAGACCCTCGCCCGCGCTCTCGCCACCGCGCTGTTCACCTGGGACACCGCGACCGACTTCGGACCCACCGACTACGCGCAAGTCATCGTGGATGTGGGCGACCCGTCGGGCAACGAGACTGCCGGGCTCGCCTCGGACGTGCGCACGTATCTCCCCACCGCTGAAGCTTGGGCGCAACTCCGCACGATGCAGACTCGCCAGTGGCTCGACATCAACGAGGTCTTCGTGCCCGACGAGTGGGCGACGGCACTAGAGCAGGCATCCGAGGGGCAAATCCTTGCCGGAACCATCGCCTACACGATCACCGGCACCCGGCAACGCGAAGGCATCAATGGCACCGAGCCGGTGACCAGCTCCCACGATGTCGCGTTCACCGTGTTCATCACTTGCGCGCCGACCTTCGACACCTGCCGCGCGCTGCGCTTGTCCGAGCTGGATAACCCCCTTCGCTGATCGGCACCCCATGAAGAAGCTTCTCGTCGCCACCGCCACGCTCATCGCGCTGCTACCCGTGAGTCTGGTCGGAGTGGGTCTGCTCGTGTCACCCGCAGTCTTCGGTGCGTGCCTCTCATCGAGCTCGCTCATTGTCGGGCAGATCCCCGAGTCACTCGCCGCCACAACGCGGTCGGGTGTGGCGGTGACCCTCGACCATCAGCAGCTCACTCACGCAGCAACCATCGTCACGGTCGGGGCGCAGACAGAGGGCGTGGGACGCGCTGGCATCGTCATCGCTCTCATGGCCGCTCTCACCGAGTCGCGACTTCGGATGCTCGCAAACTCGGCAGCCGTTCCAGAGTCAAGCGCCTTTCCGAACGACGGAGAAGGCAGCGACGATGACTCGCTCGGGCTGTTTCAGATGCGGCCGAGCGCAGGGTGGGGCGCTGTCGCGGAGTTGATGAATCCGACCTTCCAGGCGCGCGCCTTCTTTGGCGGATCGAGCGGCCCGAACTACCCGTCGCCGCGTGGGCTGCTCGACATCCCCGACTGGCAAAGCCTCGACCCGGGCGAAGCAGCGCAGGCGGTCGAGGTCTCGGCATATCCCGACCGCTACCAGGACAACCAGCCGGTCGCCGAGGCGATCCTCGCGGCCCTCACCCGACGAACCGAAACCACACCGGGTGGTGCCCCGCTCGGCAACGTACCGGAGACGACGGCCATCGTCTTCCCGCTGCCAAGGGGGACATGGGTCAACACGAGCGACTACGGCTGGCGCGATGATCCTTACACGGGTAAGCGCGCGTTTCACTCGGGAACTGACTGGGCGACTGACGAAGGCACGGCAATCCTGGCGCTCGCCGACGGCGTGGTCACTTTCGCGGGGCCGTCCGGCACCTACGGCAACCTCATCATCATCGAACACACCATCGGCGGAGAGCGCATCGCCTCCGCATACGCCCACATGTGGCCGAGCGGGGTTCTCGTCAGCGTCGGGGATCGCGTAGTTGCCGGGCAACACATCGGCAACGTCGGCTCGGCGGGGAAGTCGACCGGAGCCCACTTGCATTTCGAGATCCGGCCAGGCGGCTCGAATGCCGCCGCCGTTGATGCCGAACCGTGGCTCATCGCGCACGGAGTACAAACCCTGGACGCCGCGAGCACCGCGGCGCTCTGCTCAGCACAGATGGCGGCATGACATGGACGTGTTCCCCGATTTCGGAGCCGTGGGCGGTCAGGCAGAACTGCGCGCCATCGTCGGCGCGCTGCTGACCATCGTGCTCATCATCGCCGTGCTCATGCTCGTCATCAGCGCCACGGTCTGGGCGATCTCGTCGGCGAACGGCAACGTCTCTTCTGCTGTCCGCGCGCGCACCGGGTTCTTCGTCTCCATCGGCGCTGCCGCGCTCGCCGGCCTCGGCGTCACCTGGATCAACTTCCTGCTCGGTCTCGGGGCAAGCATCTGACGCAGTCGGGACAGCGTGCGCACCTATTGGCTGAGGGCGTCTCTCGCCTGCCGAAGGAGCACACACACCGTGATCGACATCGACCCCAATACCGACGGGTTGCCCGGCATCGAGCAGCTCCGCGTCATCGTCGGCGCGGCCATGACGGTGGGGCTCATCCTCGCCGTTCTCGCGCTCATCATCTCGGCGGTGGTGTGGGGCTACGGGG
The DNA here is from genome assembly GCA_050245915.1 of Microbacteriaceae bacterium. Taxonomy (GTDB): domain Bacteria; phylum Actinomycetota; class Actinomycetes; order Actinomycetales; family Microbacteriaceae; genus JBDSKH01. The sequence continues at coordinate 65,110 of JBFWWZ010000006.1, read as the reverse complement.
CGAACAGCTCGAATCCGCATCTCGCCGGTCGTGGGAAGGTCGGCGTGCTCGTCTCGTGCGGTGCGGCGGTCATCTGCGGGGCATCCGTCACCCTGGTCAACTTCTTCTGGACCGTCGGCCAGTCGGTCTAGCGCCGCGAGCGAGTTGAAATGGCTGAGCCGACAAGTGTCTGTGATGTGCCCGTCATCGCGTCTGTGTGCGACGCCGTGGGTGAAGGAACGGCGTCGCTCGTTGCCGCGCCGTTCGAATGGCTCGCACAAGCGATGGGTCAGGCAGCGGCCTGGCTGTTCGAGTCGGTGTGGACAGTATTCGACACGACGACGCTCGTCGACGTAACCGGAACCCAGTACGTCGCGGTCTACAACGTGCTGTTCGGGGTGGCGATCTTCGTCATGCTCGTCTTCTTCTGCCTTCAGCTCATCACGGGTCTCGTACATCGAGATCCGATGGCACTTTCGCGCGCGGGAGTTGGCCTCGCCAAGTCGGTGCTCGGCTCGTTCGTCGCCATCACGCTCACCGCCACGCTGCTGGAAGTCACCGATCAACTCGCGATCGGCATCGTGCAGGCCACCGGCAACACGATGGAGGGCATCGGCGACCGCATCGCGCTGCTCGCCGCGGGCCTGGCCACGATCAACATCGCGTCGCCCGGTGTCGGTGCGATCATCACGATCTTCCTCGCCGGACTTGCCATCACTGGGGCGGGCATCCTCTGGTTCACGTTGCTCATCCGCAAGGCCCTGTTGCTGGTGGCCATCGTTTTCGCCCCCATCGCACTCGCCGGATTCACCTGGGACGCCGCAAAGGGATGGTTCGCGAGGTGGGCGGCGTTCGTTGTTGCGCTCATCTTCTCGAAGCTCGTCATCGTCGTTGTGTTCCTCGTCGCCATCGGCCAGATCAGCGCACCCATCGACCTGGACCTGGCCTCGATCAGCGACCCGATCTCGGGCGTCGTGCTGATGTTCATTGCGGGGTTCGCTCCGTACCTGACGTACAAGTTCATCTCGTTCGTCGGCTTTGACATGTACCACGCGATGTCGAGCGAGCAGGAAGCGAAGTCGTCGCTCAACCGGCCCATCCCTCTTCCGGTGAAGGCATCGCCGAATGCCGCGAAGTCCGTACTCGACGGACAGGGCGGGAGCGGCGGCGGGACTCCTCCCGCGCCGAGTAGTGCGCCGGCCGTGGGCGGAGCAACGAGCGGCGGTGCTGGAGCCGCAGGCGCCGGTGGCGGAGCGGCGGCTTCCGGCGGCGGAGCCGCTGCTTCGGGAGGCGCGGCGGGAGCCGGAGGTGCGGCGGCGGGGCCTGCGGCAGCCGCGGTCGTCGGTGCGCAAGTCGTCAAGGCCGCGGCGACCGCCGGACCGAAGGCTGGTGCCGCGGTCGGCGGGTCTGCCGCCGGCCAGGCCCACGCCTCCGCGCCACCCCCTCCTCAGCCGCGGTCGGCTGCGCCTGTCACGCCACGGAAGGGGTAGCAGATGGCAACCGAGCATCCACCGGCCCCCGGCCAGCAGCTCTCCCCCGTGCAGTTCTCGCGCCTCGCGCACCGTGGCGTATTGCTGGGGCTTTCGATCTCGCAGTTGATCGTGCTGGGGATAGGCGTGGTCACCGTCGTCGCGACGATCTACACGGACGGGGGCATGGGGCTGGTCTGGACATCGCCGATCTGGCTCACCTGCCTGCTGCTCGCCATCGTCTCGGTGGCGAGGCGCAGGCTCGTGGACTGGTTGCCCATCGTGTCCCGCTGGATTTGGCGGAGCACCGCCGGGCAGCTGATCTTCCGCCGCCGCGTCATCAAGCCGCGGCCTGTGGGCACGCTCGCGCTCCCCGGCGATGCGACGGCGTTGCGCGAGTGGGTAGATCCCGAGACGGGCGCCGCGATGGTGCATGACCCACATGCCCAGACGGTGACCGCGGTGCTGGGGCTGACGCACCCGGCGTTCGTGCTGCTCGATCCGGGCGAGCAGGAGCGACGAGTCAACGGCTGGGGTCGAGTGCTCGCCACTGTCTGCCGCTCGGGACGCGTTGCCCGGCTTCAGGTCTGCGAACGCACGCTGCCGGACTCCGGAACCGGCCTCGCGGAGTGGTGGGCCAGGCACGGCACAGACGATGGCTCCTGGCCCGCGACCACTTATCGGGAGTTGATCGAGCGTGCGGGGCCTGCCGGCGAGCGCCACGCGACCACCATCTCGATTGCGCTCGACATGAGCGCCTCGGCGCGACAGATCCGCTCCGCGGGCAGCGGCATCCGTGGAGCGGCCGCGGTGCTGCGGCAGGAGATGACCACCCTTGTCTCGGCGCTGCGCGCTGCGGACCTTACCGCGACCGGTTGGCTCGAGCCTGGCGAGGTCGCGGTCATCCTGCGCTCCGCTTATGACCCGGCTGCCGCGCCCGCACTTGAGCGGCATGCCGATGTCGGGCGTTCCCTCGCCACCGCGGGGCCAGTCGCGGTGGCCGAGAGCTGGGATCGCGTGCGCACCGACTCCGCGCACCACACGGTGCTCTGGCTCTCCGAGTGGCCGCGTTCGCAGGTGTTTCCCGGATTCCTCGCGCCGCTCCTGCTCACCTCGGGCGTGCAGCGCACGTTCTCGCTCATCTGCACCCCGGTTCGCGCCGACATCGCAGCACGCGACCTGCGGAAGAAGAAGGTCGGACTGCTCTCCGACGCCACTCAGCGCGCCAAGATCGGCCAGGTCGAGGATGCCTCGCGCACGGCCGAATATCAGGATGTGCTCCAGCAGGAGTCCGACCTCACCTCGGGGCACGGCGTGCTCCGCTACACCGGCCTCATCTCCGTGTCCGCGCCCACGATCGACGAACTGGATGCTGCCGCCGCGGCCATCGAGCAAGCCGCTGTGCAGGCGTCCTGCGAGACGCGCCGGCTTGTCGGCCAGCAGGCCAGCGCCTTCGCGGTCGCCGCCCTGCCGCTCTGCCGAGACCTGTGACGCCCCCTCCATCGACACCGCAAGGAGTAGTGATGCCGACCTTCAGCAACCCCGTCGAGGACGCGGCGGATGCTCGCGAGGCTGTGCGAGCGCTCGCGCACGCAACTCGAACTTTCGCTGAGCCCGCGGACACCTACCTTGTGGTCGGAGAGCTTCTGGGGACACTGCGCTCGCTAGAGCAAGTGCTGGAGCAGGTTGCGGCGACGCACGTTCGCCACCAGGACGGAGCGTTCCTCGACAGCGGCGACCGCAGCGGCGGGCTGATCGAGGCCGACGCTGCCGCGACTGCTCTGCGCCGCGCGGCTGCCCTCGTCGGCCAGGCCGAGCGCGCCGTCGATGAGGCGTCTCAGCATTCGGGGCGGATCGCATGGCATCCGGCTCCCGCCCTCGATGAGCCCGCGCTCGACCCTTTCGGACGAGATCCATTCGAGGCGCGTCCCGTGACGTCACGGAAGGGGCTGTCGCTGTGAGCCCCGACGACACCGAGCGCCTTCACACCGCTGTCCTGCTCGACCCGTCGGGCGAGCCTCGCGCCGCTCGGAAGGCCCGACGGCGAGCGGCGAACGACATCGAGGCCGCCGACCGCAAGGGACACCGAGACCGGGCGCGGGCGGCGTGGGACGCGGATCGCGAGGCACAACGGGCAACGACTTACCTCCCGCCGTCGGGGGAAGCGCGCCCTGCCGCGTTGCGAACGCCTGGCCGCCTCCGGTTGGCGCGGCATCAGGACACGAGCGCGACGTTGGCCGGGGCATATCCGTTCCTCGCCGAGGGCGGACTCGGCTCTGCTGGGGTGTTCGTCGGCCAGGATCTCTACAGCGGGGCGTCTTTCGTCTACGACCCGTGGGTGCTGTACGCCCAGGGCATCATCACCGCGCCGAACATCGTCCTCGCCGGAATCGTCGGTTCCGGCAAGTCCTCGCTCGCCAAGAGCCTCTATACGCGCTCTATTCCGTTCGGTCGACGGGTCTACGTGCCCGGCGATCCGAAGGGCGAGCACACCGCCGTCGCCGAAGCGGTCGGCGGACGGGCGATCGTGCTCGGGCATGGGATGTCCACGCGACTGAACCCGCTCGATGAGGGTCATCGTCCCTCGGGCCTCAGTGATGCCGAGTGGCAAAGCCAGGTGACCTCGCGGCGGCGCGACCTCATCGGCGCGCTTGCTGAGACGGTCCTCGACCGCGGCCTGACCCCGCTAGAACACACCGCCGTTGACCTCGCGCTCGCCGACGCGGTGCGCGGGGCGGAGGTTCCGATCCTCCCGATGGTGGTCGACCGCATCCTCGCCCCGAGCGCAGGAGACGGCGACGGCAGGCTCGCCGAAGACGGCCGACTCGTCGGGCACGCGCTGCGGAGACTCGTGGCTGGCGACTTGGCGGGGCTCTTCGACGGCCCAAGCACCGTGCGGTTCGACCCGTCACTGCCGATGGTGTCACTCGACCTGTCGCGGGTGGCAGAAAACTCGACGCTCATCTCCGTGCTCATGACGTGCTCGTCGGCGTGGATGGAGTCGGCGCTACTGGACCCGGCTGGCGGACAACGATGGGTTGTGTACGACGAGGCGTGGCGACTCATGTCGCACCCGGCATTGCTGCGCCGGATGGACGCACAGTGGCGACTCGCGCGGCACTACGGCATCGCGAACCTGCTCATCTTCCACAAGCTCAGCGACCTCGACAACGTGGGCGACCAAGGCTCGGCAATGCGCGCCCTCGCCTCGTCCCTGCTCGCCAACGCCGAGACGCGGGTCATCTACCGGCAGGAGAGCGATCAGCTCGGTGCGACCGCGCAGGCTCTCGGGCTCACCGGCACGGAGCAAGGGCTGCTGCCAGGCCTCGGGACCGGGCAGGGACTGTGGAGGATCAAGAACCGCTCGTTCGTCGTCCAGCACCAGCTCCACCCCGCCGAACTTGCGATGTACGAGACAGGCCAGAAGGCCAGAGGAGCATGAGATGACCATCGCCCTTCCGCGGAGACGCCGAGCGGCCGAACACGACGGCTCGACCAACCTTCCGCCTGTGCTTCCGGTTGTGACCATGACCGTGCAGTCGGACTCCACGCTACGCGTCCTCGTTGACGGGGAGCCGTTCGGCCCGTCAACGTTCGCGCCGCCCTGGCAACGACCCTCCTTTGCTCAGATCATCAGCTCAGTTATCGAGCAGCGCCACTCGCCGGTGCGCGTCGTGGTGCATGAACTCGACGGCACCGTTTATACGGACATCGTGACCGCTCCGCTGTCCTACCGCCCCGACCCGCCCGCCTTGCCCGAGGAGCAATCGCCGGCCTCAGCACAGCACGAACCCCTCGAACCCGACAAGACCGATTCGACGCATCTCCTCGCAGTTGAGCACGACGGAGGCTTCGTGCCCGGTGAGGAGGTCGCCGTGGCGGTCATCGTCCGGCACACTGCCGCAGGCCGCGAGGGTGCGACACGAACTCAGATCGAGCCGGGCCTGCTCGATCTGAGCCCAACGCACGAGGTCATCCTGCTCGGCCGCGTCTCGGGCACTTGCGTCGTTGATCGCGTGTCATGACGAGCTCGCCGCGGGCCGGGGCATTCGGCGACGAACTGACCAATCTCGCATTGGGCGCGCTCATCGGCGCGATGCTGCTGGCCGGAGCGCTTCGCGTCGCCGGGAGCATCAGCGCGTTTGCCACGGGCGCGCCCCAACCCACGGCGGGTCTCGAAGCGGGAGTCGGCGTAATCTTCCGCGCCGACGATCCTGGCGCAGCGCTCGGCTCCGCTTCGCTCAATCCCGTCGCTTACTGGATCACAGCCTCTCTGCTGCTCGCCACCGTTGGCCTAGCGGCGTGGTTCATCTGGCAGTGGGTGCGAGAGCTGGGCAAACGCGCCAAGGCCGACCCGAATCGAATCGAAGGCGTCGCTGAGGCGCGCGACGTGCAGCGCGCCGCATCCGAACGCGACCTCCTCCGCCGCGCGAAGACGCTACGTCCCTCACTCGTCGACCCGAAGCCCGAGCAGGTCGGCTACCTACTCGGCCGGTCGCGCGGCAAGCGCGTGTGGACTTCCGTCGAGGACTCGATCTTGCTCCTCGGCCCGCCGAGATCCGGCAAGGGCGCGAACATCGTCATCAACACGATCCTCGACGCGCCCGGTGCCGTCATAACGACCTCGACCCGGCCGGACAACCTCACAGCGACCCTCCGTGCTCGTCAGGCACGCGGCGGCCCAGTCTCGGTGTTCGATCCCCAGCACCTCGCCGAAGGTGTGCCGGCAGGCTTGCGGTGGTCGCCGATCCACGGATGCGAGCTGCCGCTGACGGCGATGATCCGCGGCACCGGCCTCGCCGCGGGGACCGGGCTCTCCGGCCCCTCCGTCGAGAATGGCGGCTTCTGGGAGGGCAAGACGCGCACCGCGCTGCAGGCGCTACTGCACGCCGCTGCCCTTGATCACCGGCAGCCCGCCGAGCTGTTCCGTTGGACTCTCGATCCCGCAGCCGCCGCGGATGCCGTCTCGATCCTCTCGTCGCACCCACAGGCCGCGACCGGGTGGGCCGAGTCGCTCGACGGGATGCTGCAATCGGACCCGCGAACCCGAGACTCCATCTGGCAGGGCGTCTCCCTCTCCCTCGCATCCCTGGCCGACCCGAGAGTGCTGGAGGCCGTGAGCCCCACGGAAGACGAGCAGTTCGACCCCGAGGCGTTCCTGCGCGACTCTGGCACCCTCTACCTATTGGCGACAGGAGCCGGAGCCGGGGCGTCCTCGTCGCTCGTCGCTGCGTTCATCGAAGACCTCGTGGAGACTGCGCGACGCCTCGCCGCTCGCTCGCCCGGCGCGCGGCTCGATCCGCCCGTGTTGCTTGCTCTCGACGAGATCGGAAATCTCGCGCCCTTGCCCTCGCTCCCCGTGCTCATGGCGGAGGGTGGCGGCACGGGGCTGACAGTGATGCCGGTATTCCAGTCACTCGCCCAGGCTCGAGGTCGTTGGGGCGACCACGCCGCAACCGCGATGTGGGACGCGAGCATCACCAAGATCGTGCTGGGCGGAGGAACCGACACACGGCACCTCCAGGACTTGTCCACGCTGATCGGCGAACGCGACGAGACAACAGACACGGTGACCATCGGCGAGCGCGGCCTGCGCTCGAATCAGCGCTCAATTCGTCGAGTGCCGATCGTGAAGGTCGATGACATCCGAACCCTGCCCCAGGGCATAGCCCTCGTCCTCCTGCGCTCTGCACCGCCCATCATCACCACAATGCGCTACTGGCTCGACCGACCGGACGCAGAGGCCCTGACCGCTCAGCGCGCAGAGGTCGAGGCAGCGATGCTGCCAATGAGCGCGAGCCCTCCGTCACCCGCTGCGGCTTCGAACTCCAACGAGTAGGGCAGGCGCGCGCGTGGTGTTCGCTCCCATCCCAACACATTTCATCAAAGGTCCCGGCAGGCCGGCTACATACCCAGATCAGACGTATAGGTGTTCAGCAACGTTCGGGTGAGCTGTTCCCCGCGGATTGCGATGGCCTCTAGGTCGGCGGGTTTCATGGGCGCGAAGTTCGTCGGATAGTTATGGACCTCCGCGCGTGGAACGAGGTCCGCCAGGGGTGTTGGTAGTCGTTCGTCTCGCATGCCGAGGTAGACGTGAACGAATCCCTTGAGGTCGCCGCTCTCACGGGCCAAGTGGACGCGGCTCCGACCCGCGTCTTGCGACTTGGTATGAGTGATGTCGAAGCTTTGGGCGAGTCTGCCGATCATGAATCGAGCTGCTGAACGCTCGGAGCGACCGCGCCCCGCGTCAACGGCGAAGATGTAGTCGAGATCGTAGACGTGCGAGCTATGCCTCGTTGAACGGCCAGGAAGCAAGGGCGCGAGCCCGAGATTGTCGTACACGCCGCCGTCGGTCATGACCATGTGCTCGGTACGGTGCGCGCCGTCCCTATCTCGGAACTCGTAACTGCGGTGGAGGGCAGGAAGCAGGATCGGGAACGCTGCGGAGGCAGCAACTGCTTCAGCGACCGTCACGTCGCTGACGATCGTGCCGTATGGGGAGCATGCGCTGAGGGCGCTCCCGAATCGGACGGCGTTGCCGGTCGTCATGTCGGTTGATGAGATAACGGTATTGGTGCCCGCATGGGTGATGTCTTGAACGAGTCTGGCGCCGAAGTCTCGCGCGGCCAGTGCCTCGACGAGTGCGTCAGTGCGGGAATAGGAACGTCCTTGTCGCGAGCCAAGCGCGTGGACAGCGCTGATGATGGCGCGCCCGGTCGCGCGTGGCGCAAACGCGCGTCGAACGAGTTCTGATTGAAGACCGTTCCTCAGAAGGGCGGTGACGGAGTCATCGAACTCGTCGAACCGTTCTGGCCCGTAGGCCCACATCGCCGTGAGGAGGCTACCGCCACTGATTCCGGAAACGACCGTCACCTGACGGAGAAGGCCGCGGTCGTGGAGCGCTCGCAGGCTGCCAAGGCCGAAGGCAGCTGCTCGGAAGCCACCACCGGATAGCGCGAGTCCGATCTTCGGACTCAATGGTCCGCGCCGATGTTTCTGCGTGCTCCGTTGCCGGCAGGCGGTCGTACCGGGTAAGCGTACCCGCCGGGGAACCACGCGGCCGGCGAGGTGAGGTACAGCGCGATTGCTCCTTCCGGTCGGTGTTGGGTGGTCCGGTCGATCACTCGAGCGTAGAAATCGGGCAGGGTGCCGCGGTCGAGCCAGTCTTCCCAAGTGCTGGCGTCGCCGCCGACGATGAGCATGAGGGAGCGACGGCTGTTCCCGTCTGCGGCCACGACGTCGGCCATTCCCGTTTCGTCCGTCGAGCTCGGCGATGCCAGACCGTAGGGATGCGTGTGCCACATGCCGACGAACCCGACCCGATTCGCGGTGGTAGCCCGGACGGCCGTCACGACGTCCTGCGTGCCTTCGGTTCCGTGGTCGAAGTATGCCGCGGATAGGTGGCTATCCGGCGAGGGGCCGGTGACCGTATCGACAAGGACGGTTTGTGTTGCCTCGTCGAAGCTCCCGAGCAACATCCCTCCGGTTTCAATCCGCCCGCCGCGGACTCGACATCCGCGTCGGGCCTCCGTACGCATCTCTGCGAGCGCACGTGCGTTGATGCGGACCTCGTACTCACCGGTCTGATCTGTGAGGCTGACATCGTTCCGCCACCCAAGCGGCACCGGTCGCGGGCCGCCGATGCCGGGGGTGAGGTCGCAGCCGATCGCGGTCATGGGCTCAGCATCCGGGTTGGAAACCACGGCGACTGCCGCAACGAACAGTGCCGAGGCGAGAGCGACGGCTTCCGCCGCCGAGCCCGTGAATGTGGGTGCTGAACACCCAGGCTCTGGGAAGAATCGCTCGGTTCGAGGAGGGTCGGGGAAGAGGTCCTCCGCGATGCTCGCCCACCCCGCAGCCGCGGAGGTGGCAGTGTCGATGGCGAGGCGACGGAGTATCTCGTGCCCGCTCCCAGTCGCCGCGGGCAGCGAGATTGTGGCGACACCACGTTGGGCAGTGTGACCAAAGAGCGCGGTGATGGTCGCGGGCCATTGAGCACGAGCAGCAGCGTGGGCACGTTCGATACCGACACGCACACCGACATCGGCCGTCGCGTCGATGACTAGATCGTACGAGAGCAGACTTTCGGGGTCGGCGAGTAATCCCGTCACAATGTTTTCGCGTGAGCCAGTGACCGTCAGGTCCTGACGAATCCGAGACAATCGCGGGGCGAGTCGTTCTGCCTTGTTGTAGCCGATATCTGCATCCTCATACGGCTGTCTGACGAGGATTCCCGGTGTGACGACTCCTTTGTCGATGACGTGAAGCTGCACGACTCCCGCGCGGACGCAGTGCTCGGCGATCGGGGCTCCGAGGGCGCCGCAGCCCAGCACCAGCACGCGCTTGCCCGATAGCCATTGGACCGGTGATCCGGTATCGCGGCGGCGTGTCACCTCGGAGCGGGCTTCGTGGATGACCATCCACTGCAGATTCGCGAAGCCGAGCCAATCGTGGGCCAGGTCTCGCACTCGTGTGGCGAGATCGACGTGCTCGGGGCTGACATCTTCGAGAAGGTCGGTGATCTTTGTTCCGAGGTCGTCGAGATGCCATGCCGTGATGTGTGCGAGCATCACCCCGGGTTCCAGTCGGCGTGCGGGCGTACCCAGCAGCATCATCGCCGGTGCGGCATCGTCGCCGTCGAGCGTCACACCGATCGCCTTGTTGATCGTCCGAGCGTTCACGAATGCCTTGAGCAGTTCGTCGCGGCCAAGACCATAGCTGTCGAGAGCACCTGCGAGGAGTTCAGCGGTGCTCGGGTACTCCATGTCGAGGGTGTCGCTGATCAGCACGAGCGGCGCCGCGAACAGCGCGACACCGCCGTCGCCCTCCGCGTGGAGTTCGCCGGCGATGAACCGGTCGTAGACCTCTTGGCCGGTCAGCCATTCGAGGATGTCGATGCGGTTGCCGTGTTTCGCGCACCATGCGTAGAGCAGACGAACCCGCTCGGGCCACGTCTCCGACCAGGGCAGGAGATCGCCTAGGTCTGGGCGGACAACGACCCAGCCGTTCTTGTAGGAGCTATAAGCGACGGGCGGGTGCAGTGGCTGGCCGGCGGGATCGAGCTCGCCTGCCGCTGCCCGTTGGAGCCAGAGGTTGAGTCGCAAGACCAACCCCCGCATTCCGTCCGCTGGGTTCCACTCGACCGCTGGTGCCGCGTAGAGGCAGAGGAAACGTCCCCACTGGACGTGGGGTGTTCCGGCCCATCGCCGATGTGCAACGTAGACATCCGGATGGACGTACGGGAACGACGAGTCGACGACAACCTCGAACCGTTCACGCGCACGCACCCGAATGCCGTCACCGACCGTTTCAATGCCGGACGTGTCTAGCGAGATCGTGAAGGAGGTCAGCCCGCTCTCGCTGCTCTTAACGCCCAGCAACTGGATTGCACCGTCACTGACCGCAGCAAGCTCGGAAAGCTGCCGAATGGCGAGCGTGCTCAACGACCGAATCCGACCGGGGTCTCTGGCGCGCTGCTGCCACCCCGATCTGCGGTTACGGCCGCATCTACTCGCTCAGGGCCCACGGTCGTTGCAGATGCCGCCGCCGACCGCGGGATATCGTTCGCAACTGCGACCGCAGCCGCGGTTACGGCAGCGAACCGACGTCCGACCGCGGACGCGGCGAGTTCGACTACGGCCTCAATTGCTGCCGACTTGACCAGATCGCCCCGAACAATGCGGGCACCTGCGGCATCGACTCCAAACACGACCGGCGAGGGCGCGGCTTCATCGACCCAGGACATGGTGCAGATGACTTCGTCAGCGATCTCCGCATACCGGTCCGCAGCCATCCTGTGAGGAGGGTTTTGTCCGTCGATATCCACGTCAGGGAACCCTGCGCTGCTGCACACGACTGTTCCGCCCGGTCGTGCGTTGCGCTCGAAGGCATTGAGCACATCCATCTGGAGCTGCTCCTCGCCTTCAGCGTCCTTCTTGTACATCACGCGCTTGGAGCAGTGATGCGGTGCCAGCAGCAGGTCCCACGCGAGGTACTGCTCGCGGTTGTAATACTCGCTGTAGTCGAAGACCTTCATGATCGTGTCATGGGCTAGGTCACCGAACAGCAGCACCTTCCCGTTAACACCCGTCTCGTCAGTCAGGGTCAACTGCATCGACAGTGACGTCTCGTTGCGAGCCGCCGCGGCGTCGTCCTTGAAGGGCGCGTGGATGAACGCTTCGAAGACACCAGCGCGCTCGTGGCCGTCGAGCACCGTCAGCGACTGCCCCGGCCAGGCTAGGTACTCGTCCGGCAACTCGTCATACGCATGCGAGCTGTGCTCGTCGTCGTAGCCGACAACGCGAATCCTGTCGCCGCTCGCCGGAACGATCCCGGCGTTGACGGCATCCATAGTTGCACTTATCCGCCGCTCCGACTCCTCACGGAACGCAACTGCATCGCTGCAAAGCTCAGGCGCGTCCGGGTCGTTGTACTCGCGCCAAAGCCGAGGCGTCGACCACAACTCGCCGATCCTCACCTTCTTTAGGAGATCCGCGAACCCCAAACAATGGTCCTTGTCCGCGTGCGTGAGCGCGAACGTCGAGAGATAAGGTTTGCCGTCGACCACTGGCAATGCCTCCACGAGGCGATCCACCACTGCTACTTCTGGAGCCTCCTCGTCGTCGGCCTTCGCCATGTCATGGATGTCGACCTGCATCACGACAAGATCGTCAACGACGACAGTCGTACTATCCCCCGTACCAATCGGCCAGAACACGACTCCACGAGCCGGAAGTCCCTCAGACTCGGCCATACGATGCCTCTCCCCCAGCTCATCGGGCGTGAGTCCGGGTACCAAATCCAGGCTACTCGCGGCCTCCGACACGAAGCCGGAACTGTTGGCACCGCACGGTCCTCCACCCAGCGTCAGGCGCGCAGCGGGACGAGATGCGTACCTGCACATCAGGAACCCCTTCTGATGAGACAGGAGCATCCCGATGCGAACCAAAGAGTCCCTGTGGGGCTTCTTCGCCAGCGACCCGCAGTTGTCCTTCAACGAGGACGGCGAGGCGCGGCTGTTCGCGTGGATCGGTCAGGAGCAGTTCGAGCGCAACCCGGACGGCTCGTTCACGCAGGGCGAGACGAAGTTCTACCCGTTCAAGATGTTCCGGCGCAGCGCGGAGCACGCTTACGAGAAGTTCGCGCGCGGCGACAACTTCGTCGCCAGCGGCCACGTTCAGAAGTTCAGCTACGAGAAGGACGGGGAGGCGGTCAGCGGCGAGGAGTTCATCGCTACGCACGTCGGTCCTGATGCCGCCCGCACGAGCTACGCCGTCGACCGTGGCCGCTCGCGCTCGCAACAGGTCGAGGGCGCGCCCATCGAAGCGCCGGACCCGACTCTCCCGCAGCAGCCGTCGCCACGCCCGATGGCGCTGTGAGGAGGCGGCATGACCACCGAGGAGTCGCTGTTCCCGGTCGACGATCCCGACTTCAACGTGCCGCCGCTCGAAGAGCCGGAGCCCGACCCTGTGACGCCTTCGCCGAGGCCGGCCAAGGAGCCAGACTCCGAGACGAGCGACGCGCCGGAGCCGCCGCGCCCAGTGAACTGGAACATCCTGACCGCGGCCGAGGCACAGGTGGAGTGGCTGGAGCTGAACGCCTTCGTGAACTGGCTGCGTCACGAGTTCGGGCTGAGTGTGAACGTCGTGCCGCCGTTCTGGCATCGGCATCCGGAACTGGTGTGGCCGCTATCGGCGTTGCGCCAGCACTATCTGAATGCCTACGACGCGAAGCAGCATGGCTCGGCGCCGTTCGGCTGGTGGCGCGACTTCTGGGACTTCCAGCAGCGCCTGCGCGACGCTGTGACCGCGTGCGGCACGAAGCTCAACACCGACCGCCCGACACGGCAGGCCGTGTGGCCGGGTGAGGACGAGCACCCCGCGCCCGTGGAGACGGTGATCGCCGACCGCGATGCGGACTTCACGCAGTTCGTCAAGGAGGACGTGGCGCGCAGGCAGGCCATCGAGGACGAGTTCTACGCGCATCTCGCGGCGGAGCAGTAGGTCTCGGGCGGTGACAACGTATGGCGCGACAACGATCCCAGAAACCATGGCCGGGGCAACTGGAGTTCGACCTCTGGGGAGTGGACGAGCAGTCGGCCGACGCCGCGCTCGCCACCGCACAGGAGGGAGCCGGCGATGAACAATTACGGGCAGATGGCGTTGTCGCACTGGGAGGCGACGTTCCCGAACCGAGTGGCCGAGCTGAGCGATCCGACAGCGTTCTTCGAGACCCTGGGTCTGGAGATACAGGCACAAGTGACGAACCTCGCGTCAATCCTGGCGGGCAGCGACCGCCAGGGGGAGACTTTCATGCAGAAGGTCGCCCGGTTGACAGCGGCCCGGAAGCAGGCGGAGGAGGTCGTGATGGCGCAACTGGCGTGGATCACCGACCCGAGCCTGCCGCTGGATCAGGCACGCGAGGAGTGGGAGCAGACCCGTCCCTCCGACGAGAACCTGATCCTCTGGGCCGAGCGGATGCAGGACTCGCCGGATTCGATGCCCTCCTCGACGGACCTGGAGGAGATGGCGAAGACCTGGGCACTGCCCGTCGAGTTCCTGCTGGGGCTCGCGGCAACGGAACCGCCGCGGGAGTACATGAAGGCGAACCAGCCGGCGCTCGCCGAGGCGGCGACGATCCGTTTCTTCCGCGAGCTGCGGTAGCGCCCCGGTTCGTTGCCGCCTCACAGGACGATCTCGGCCCGTCGGGTGCGAAGGCCCGCTACCGGGCGAACGTGGAGGCGATCCAGCTCATCCACGATCTGAGGTCGACGGGTCGCCCCGCATCGCCTGATGGTCAGCGCGTGCTCGCCCGTTGGTCGAGCTGGGGCGCGATCCCCGAGATCTTCGACGACTTGAAGCCCGAGTGGGATGCCGAGCGTGAGGAGCTGCGCGAGCTTCTGAGCGAAGACGAGTGGGATGCTGCGGCGCGCACAACGATCAACGCGCACTACACCGACCCAATGATCGCCCGGCAGGTGTGGCGGCTGCTGGACGGGCTGGGGTTCCGCGGCGGCGCGGTGCTGGAGCCCGGTTCCGGCGCAGGCACGTTCATCGGTCTCGCGCCGGAGTCGGCGCAGATGACCGGGGTCGAACTCGATCCGCTGACTGCGGGGATCTGCGCCGAGCTGTACCCGCACGCAACCGTGCGGGCCGAATCGTTCGCCGACACCCGGCTCCCCGAGGGCCACTTCGATGCGGCCATCGGCAACGTGCCATTCAGCAGCGTCACCCTGCACGACCCGCTGCACAACGCCACGCGGCAGTCGATGCACAACCACTTCATCATCAAGTCGCTGCGGCTGACCCGGCCCGGCGGCCTTGTGGCGGTGCTGACCTCGCACTACACGATGGACTCGCAGAACCCCGCCGCGCGGCGTGAGATGAACGAGCTCGCCGACCTGCTGGGTGCGATCCGCCTGCCGACTGGCGCGCATCGCCGTGCAGCTGGGACTGAGGTCGTGACCGACCTGCTCGTGTTCCGGCGGCGACTGCCCGGCGAGCAGATGCGCGACGACGCCTGGGAGACGGTCTCGCAGGTGCCCATCGACGGCGTGCCGATGCGAATCAATCGCTACTTCGATGAGCACCCCGAGCAGATGCTCGGGGAGGTCGGCGTCGGGCACGGGATGTACGACGCGAACACCCTGACCGTCGCGACGGACCTGGCGGACCTGGAGACGGATCTCGCTGTTGCCGTCGACCAGATCGTGTTCTCGGCCCGCCGAGCGGAGCTGACAATGACCGAGCACACTCCCGAGCAGCAGGCTCGGCGGGCGGCGTTCACGCCGTCGGCGCCGGAGCTGTGGGACGGCAGCATCGTGGCGAGCGAGAGCGGCGATTTCCACACGGCAATCTCGGGTGCTCTCGAGCCGCTCGCGGTGCCCAAGTCCGCGGCGCGTGAGCTGCGAGCGCTGTTGCGTCTGCGCGATGGCGCGTCCCGTCTGCTGTCCGCAGAGGCGGCGAGCGTAGACGACACGCCTGACATCGTGCTCACCCGCACGACGCTACGTCGCGACTACCTGAAGTACGTCGGCACCTACGGTGCGCTGAACCGCTACACGCTGCGCCCCACCGGCCGCACGAACGAGAACGGCGAGGAGACATTCGCCCGCATCGTGCCGACGGCGATCCGGTTGCTGCGCGCCGATCCGTTCGGTCCCCTGGTGCTCGCACTGGAGCAGTTCGACGACGAGGATCAGTCCGCCTCGCCCGCGGCGATCATGAGCCACCGCGTCGTGGTGCCGCGCGCCGAAGTGCAGGGCGTGGATAGTCCCGCCGACGCTATCGCCGTCAGCCTCGACCGCACAGGAGGGATCGACCTACCCCTCGTCGCCGACCTGCTCGGCATGAGCGATCACGACGCCCGCGAGGCTCTCGGGACGCTCGTGTTCACCGATCCGGTCACCGAGCAACTCATCCACGCGCCGGCGTACCTTTCGGGCGATGTGCGCGTGAAGCTCGAAGCAGCCCGCGCGCGGGCTGAGCAAGACTCGACGTTCCAGGTGAACGTGGATGCGCTGATCGAGGTTCTGCCGCAGCCGCTCGGCATCCAGGACGTTCACGCGAAGCTCGGCGCGGTCTGGATCAGCGCCGACGTACACGAGCAGTTCCTGCAGACGATCCTGCGCGCGACCGACATTCGCGTGGAGAACCCGCTGCCGGGCATGTGGGAGATCCGCGGCGGTCGGCAAGGGCTGCCCTCCACCTCGGAATGGGGCACCCCGCGTCGGCCAGCGCCCGACATCGCCCAGGCCGTCATGGAGCAACGGGCGATGCTCGTCTATGACGAGGACAAGGACATCGACGGCAAGGTGCGCCGCGTCCTCAACCCCGTCGAGACCACCGCCGCGCAGGAGAAGGCCGACGCGCTTCAGGAGCGATTCAGCGAGTGGGTGTGGGAAGACCCGGCCCGTGCGCAGGCGCTCGTGGACGAGTACAACCGGCGCTTCAACTCCATCGTGCTCCGCGACTACACCGATGCCGGTGCTTACCTGTCGCTGCCGGGACTCGCGGCGAACTTCGAGCCGCGCACGCATCAGCGCGCTGCCGTCGCCCGCATGGTGTCCGAGCCCGCGGCGGGCCTGTTCCATGAGGTCGGCGCGGGCAAGACCGCGGAGATGATCATGGGCGCGATGGAGATGCGCCGAATGGGGCTGATCGGGAAGCCCGTCGTGGTGGTGCCGAATCACATGCTGGAGCAGTTCGGTCGCGAGTGGCTCCAGATCTACCCGCGTGCCCGCGTGCTCGCGGCTTCCAGCCTCGACCTGACCGCCGACAAGCGGCGGCTGTTCGTCGCCCGGGCTGCCGCGAACGAGTGGGACGCGATCATCGTCACGCAGGGCGCGTTCGCCAAGATCCCGCTGCGCGCTGAGACGCAGGCGCAGTACATCCGCGGGCAGGTAGACGACGTTCGTCAAGTCCTGGACGACGCGACCGGCGAGCAGCGGATGAGCGTCAAGCGCATCCAACGGAAGCTCCTGGCAATGGAGAACAAGCTCAAAGATCGCCTCGACTCCGACCGCGACCGGGGCGTCTGCTTCGAAGACACCGGCATCGACTACGTCATCGTCGACGAGATGCACATGTACAAGAACCTCGCCACGGAGTCGAACATCCGCGACGCCGCCATCGAGGGCTCGGATCGCGCCAGCGACCTGCACATGAAGCTCGAATACCTCCGCTCGACCGGGCGAGAGCGAGTGGCAACCGGGGCGACCGCGACACCCATCTCGAACTCGATCACCGAGACCTACGTGATGCAGCGATACCTGCGGCCCGACGTACTGGAGTCCGCGGGCGTCGGGTCGTTCGATGCGTGGGCTGCGACGTTCGGCGAGCTGGTCACGCAGATGGAGATCTCGCCGACGGGTAGCACGTTCCGGATGAAGACCCGGTTCGCCCGGTTCCAGAACGGGCAAGAGCTGCTGCGCATGTGGTCGGTGTTCGCGGACGTGAAGACCGCCGAAGACCTCGACCTACCCGTGCCCGCGCTAGTGCAGCGTAACGACGGCAGCCGCGCCCCCTCGACCGTGCCGGTGCAGCCGACCGTCGAGTTGGAGCACTATGTCGCATCTCTCGCCGAGCGCGCCGAGAAGGTCGCCAGCCGCCAAGTGCGGCCCGACGAGGACAACATGCTCCTGATCGCCACCGACGGCCGCAAGGCGGCGCTCGACATTCGCATGGTCGTCCCGCGCGACCCGTCGGGACCGAGCAAGGTCGACGTCGCCGCCGACGCGATCCACCGTATCTGGGAGCGCACCCGGGACAACGAGTACCTCGACACGTTGACCGGGCAACCCTCCGCCGTGCGCGGGTCGCTCCAGCTCGTGTTCAGCGACATCGGCACCCCGAACCAGGACAGGTGGAACGCTTACGACGAGTTGCGGCAGCAGCTTGTGCAGCGCGGCATCCCCGCCGAGCGAGTCAGGTACATGCACGAGGCGAAGACGGATGTGGAGAAGGCCCGCCTGTTCGCTGCGGCCCGCGCCGGCCACGTCGCGGTGCTCATCGGCTCGACGGAGAAGATGGGCGTCGGCACCAACGTCCAGGCCCGCGCCATTGCGCTGCACCATCTGGATTGCCCGTGGCGGCCTTCCGACATCGCTCAGCGTGATGGGCGCATCCTGCGGCAGGGCAATCAGAACGAGGAAGTGGCGATCGTCCGCTATGTCACCGAGCGGTCCTTCGACTCCTACATGTGGCAGACCGTTGAGCGGAAAGCCGCGTCGTTCGCGCAGATCCTGCGCGGCAAGATCAACGCCCGCGAGATCGAGGAGATCGACACCTCTGCGCTGTCCGCAGCAGAGGCCAAGGCCATCGCCTCCGGCAACCCGCTTCTGCTGGAGCACTCCGTCATCCTGAACGAGGTGAACCGGCTGCGACGCCTCCAGCGCGCGCACGAGCGCAACGAGGACATGCTCATTCACACCGGCAACCGCGCCCGGTCGTCGGCAGAGCGGGCGACTGCGGACATCCGCGGGCTGGAAGCCGCCGCCCCACACATGGCCGACACGAGTGGCGACAAGTTCCGCATCACGCTCGGCACGCGCGACTACGACTCGCGCTCCGAAGCTGTCCACGCACTCGCCGCGTGGATGGGCGACTCCGGGCTGAAGTGGCTCCCCCGGTACGGGCACAAGGACTTCGGGATCATCGGCCGCATCTCCGGCTTCGACATCCATGTCGAGGCCCGTTCCGGGCTAGCCGCCCTCGATGTGATCGTCTCCCTGCCCGAGGTGCCCCGCTCGGGATTCACGATGCCGAAGGAGTCGTTCGTGGAAGCCGGGCTCGGGCTCGTCCAGCGCATCGAGAACCGTGTCAGCGGCATTCCTTCCCTGCTCGACCAGGCGCGCGAAGACCTGGAGGAAGCCGAGCAGACTGTTGCCGACACCCAGCAGCGTCTCGGCCAGCCCTTCCGTCACGCCCAAGCGCTCGCGGACGCCGAAGTAGACCTTGCCCGCATCGAGGCCCAGCTCGCCGCGATGCAGGACGAGCCAAGCGCCGACCTCGCAGCGTCCGAGTCGGAGCTCATCGAGCTGACCATCGAGGCCGTGCGCGCCTACGAGCCGAACCTGGGATCGCGGGAGGGCGCGAACCGCGAGTCTGCAGACTCGTTTGCCCCGGCTACGCCTCCTGCCGCGCCGTCGAGCAACGCGCCGCGGCTATAGATAGGAGCACTCCGGGCCGAGCCCGTCAATGACGGTGGACGGATCGGCGATGATCCGCTCGCAGCGCAGGCACCGCGAGCCGCGGAAGATCACCGCGGGCTCGCGGTGCGTGCCTTTGTCGGGCTCGATGTCGTGGAGGTCGGCGTGCGCGGTGAACAGGCGCGGGTGGTTCTTGGCGATGGCGGCGTGGAACTGCGCGGGCGTGGTGGGCGGGCTCACCTGGAGTTCTACGAATCGCCGGACGACCATGCTGTACGCCTCGCGGGTCAGCCGTTCGGCGAGGAACAGATCGGGGTTGACCGCTGAGATGCCGACGCTGGTGAGGTCGTCCACCGCGTAGTCGTCCACGTCCTCGGTGATGAGGAACCGCGCTCCGGCTGCATCGGCGTCAGCGAGAATCTGGCGATCCGTGGGCTTGGTGCCCTCGAATCGTCCGGCCACGTCTCCTGTCGGCGTGAGGTCGCCGCCGTAGCGTCTCCGCACCTCCGCTGGCAGGATCGCGCGCGGACGCATATGACGTGCCGCTTCTGCCTCGGCCGCCGCACTCCAGCCGACGGTGAAGCCGCTGCGGGCTGCGCCGCGCATAAGGATCGTTCGGGTGACGGGCTTGGCGAGGATGTTTGCGTCGAGGAAGACGAAGGTCACATCATCGAGTGCCGAAGAGGTCTTCCCGGATGTCTTCGCGCACCATCTCGATCACGTCGTCCATCGACTGCTCCCACCAGCGGATGTACTCGTCGAACGGGATGCGGTTGCGGTTGCCGACCTTGACGGCGTGGATCTCCCCCGCCTTGATCTTGCGGGAGATGGTCGAGCGCGACACCCCGGCCAACGTAGCGATCTGCTCGGGCGTGAGCATCCGCTGCTTCGCGGTCAGCGTGACCGTCTCCCCTTCGGAGGCCGCACGCTGCACATAGTCGGCGACCTTCTCCAGCCAGGCCGGAAGCGCCGACGCGTCGCGTGCGTCGGCGCGCACGTCCTCGGGATCGATCGTCAGGGCTGCCAGCGTCATGCTCACATCCTACCTCCGGTTGCACAGTCAGACAAGCGTATCTGTGCATCACCGCGTCTCCGTCAGCGGCCGTCCGCTGTGTCTCCGTCACTGGTCATCCGTCGTGCGCGGCGCGAGCGATTCGAGGATGTCGGCGGTGACAGGGTTCACGAGTTCGTCGGGTTCTATGTAGTGCTGGATGGTGATCCTCGGCGAAGTGTGTCCGAGCATCTCCGCCGCGAGATCAGGGCCGCTGGCGCGATCCAGCGTCGTCGCGACCGTCCTTCGGAAGGCGTGCGGCGTCACTCCGCTCATTCCGACCGCTTCAAGGATCGCCCGCAGACGACGGCGGACATTGTTCGTCGTGAGCGGTGTGTGGTTGCGGCTGAAGAAGATCAGATGCTCGCGGTCCTCCTGCGCAATCGCTGCGAGCCGTGCGCGCAGGGCCTCAGCCGTGAAGCTCGGAACCGAGACCACCCTGGTCGATTTCGCGGTCTTCGGGTGGTCCTGCCGCGCGGTCGGCTTGCCGCTCGGGGAGACGATCGTTCCACAAATGCGCACCGTCGTCGGCACCACGGTCACGTCGACATCACATTTGCGGATCGCCAGCACCTCGCCGATTCGCGCTGACGTGCCCAGCATGACCTCGATGATCTGTTCCAGCTGACCGTCCGGGGGCGGGCCGGGGTTCCCCGGATGCCGCCTCCAGGTCCGCACTGCCTCACGAATCGACTCGACCTGCTCAAAGGTGAGGGCCATCGCGTGAGACTGCGACTTGCGCAGCGGAGCGATGTCGCGCACCGGGTTCGCCCGCATCGCGTCGTACCTCACGGCGAGACCGAAGGCGAGGCTCAGGACCGTCCGTGCCTGCTTGGCGGTGCTGTAGCTCTTGGTCGACTTGAGGGTCTTGATGAACTGGTCGACCTTGCGAACCGTAATCTCCCGCAAGGCATAGTGCTCGAACGCGGGCATTACCAAGGCACGCATGTTTCGCTCGTACAGCTCCCGAGTACGCGGCCCCACCGAACCCTCTAGGTCGAGGTCGGCGAGCCACATCGAGACGAGCTCCCCGAACGAGCTGTCCGCAGTCAGCTCCTCCTGTCCGACGCTCGCAGTCGCCCGGACAGTGAGCAACTCCTTGAGCTTGCGTTCCGCGGCCTTCTGAGTGTCAGCGGTCGCTTGCACCCGACGAGTCCTGCCGTCGTGATCCCGGAAGCGCGTGATCGCGCTGACGCGACCTCCCGCGGCGACCTGGAACCGGATTTCCCCGAAGGTGCCGATCGGAGTCCGCGGCCTAGACATCCCGCCTCACCACCCGGATGCGGTCTGCCCTGGCGAAGTCTCTCGCTGCTCGCCAAGCCAAGCCTGCACGTCGCTGACCGCGAACCGGAGACGGCCGCCGAGCCGGATCGCACGCGGCCCCTTGCCGTCGGTGCGCCAATCGCGGATCGTCGACACCGGGATGTCGAGGTAGTCGGCCAGCTCGTCGATCGAGAGCAACGGTTCCAGGTCGCTCAGAGTGGGGACGCCGATCTTCATATCCAGAAGGTGCGCCCACGGCCCCACCACGCTCCGCAGGGTTCCGTGACCGTCCACGACGATGACGAAGAAGCGGGCTGACGTGCGCGCCGAGAAGGGGTTTTTGGCAGGTAAGTGGCGGGAGGATCAAATCCCTTAACCTTTCAGGCCCGGAGATCTGCGATCTCCGGGCCTGATTTCGTTGCGGGGACAGGATTTGAACCTGCGACCTCTGGGTTATGAGCCCAGCGAGCTACCGAACTGCTCCACCCCGCGGTGCGTTGTCCAGGTTACCAGGGTTTCGGGGCGAGCGCTTCCGTGCTCACCCGCCGGTCGCGGCGATGGCGGCCTCCACGGCATCCTGCATGCGCTGGTCGGCCTGCGCCGCAGCCACCAGGTCGCCGTCGGCGTACGCCTGCTGCCGGTCCTTCAGCGCCTGCTGGTAGGCGGCCAGAGCCGCCTGGAGCGCAGCCTCGTCGACGGTGCCTGACCCGGTGCCCGGGTCGGTCGGCGTGGCGGGATCGGTCGGGGTGGTGGGATCCGTCGGATCGACGGGCACGTCGGTGTCACCGGCCTCCGCCCCGCTGTCGCCGCCGAACAGCACGTCGAGCGCCGCATCGAGGGTGTCTTCGAATGCGACCTTGTCGCCGAAGCCGACGAGGATCTTGCGCAGCAGCGGGTAACTGGTCTCACCGGTCGACTTCACGTAGACCGGCTGCACGTAGAGCAGGCCGCCGCCGACGGGCAGGGTGAGCAGGTTGCCGCGCAGCACCTCGGTGGAGCCGCGTTCGAGCAGGGCGATCTGGCTGGCGACCTCGTCGTCCGAGCTGAACTGGTTCTGCGCCTGGCCGGGACCGGGGACGGTGTCCGACTTGGGGAGCGTCAGCAGCGTGAGCTTGCCGTAGTCCGGTCCCGCGTCGGAGTTCACCGCCAGATAGCCGGTGAGCACGCTCTGTGCCGCGTCATCCGACCCGGTGCGCGGGATGTAGGTGGAGTACAGCGTGAACGCCGGCTTGTCGGTGCCCGGCACCTGCATCGTCAGGTAGTACGGCGGCTGCAGTTTCGCCGTGCTGGCGGGCTGGGTCGGGTCTTTCGGGGTGACCCAGGCGTCGTTCGCCGAGAAGTACGTGCCGGGATCGGTCACGTGGTAGGTCTCGAGGATCTGCCGCTGCACCTTGAACAGGTCCGCCGGGTAGCGGATGTGCGCGATCAGGTCGTCGCTCATCTCGTCGGCCGAGGTGATGGTGCCGGGGAAGATCTTGTCCCAGGTCTGCAGGATCGGGTCTTCGGTGTCCCAGGCGTAGATCTTCACCTCGCCGGTGTAGGCGTCGACGGTGGCCTTCACCGAGTTACGGATGTAGTTGATGTCGTCGAGCGCGTAGCCGGGCGTCGGCGTGTAGGTGTCGGCGATGGCGCTCGTCAGCTGCTGGATGCGGGAGTACGGGTACGCGTCGGTGGTGGTGTACCCGTCCAGGATCCACATCACACGACCGTCGACGACGGCCGGGTAGGCGTCGGAGTCGAGGGTCAGGTACGGCGCGACCTTCTGCACGCGCAGCACCGGGTTGCGGTCGTACAGGATCTGGGAGTCGTCGGTGACGTTGGTCGAGAGCACGACCTGCTCCGACTGGAACTTGATCGCGTAGACGAGGCGCTTGAAGACGTTGTCGAGCTTCGGCCCGCCGTCGCCGTCGAACGTGGTGTAGCGGTCGTTGCCGTCGTCTTCGTCGCCCGACGGGTAGTCGAGCTCGGCCGGCTTGCCGTCGGGGGTGCCTCCGACGATGGAGTACCGCGGCGAGCTCTCGCCGAAGTAGATGCGGGGTTCGAACTCGCCGAGGTCGCCGGAGGACGGGATGCCTGACTCCAGGAAGAGCGGCTGCCCATCGACCGCGCGCTGGTTGCCGTAGGCGGCGACGATGCCGAAACCGTGGGTGTAGACGAGCGTGTTGTTGAACCAGTCGTTGGCGCTCTGCCCCGCCTGGTTGAGTTCGCGCACCGCGATCACGGTGTCTTGCGTCTCGCCGTCGATCTGGTAGCGGTCGACGTCGAGGTGTTCGGGGAACGTGTAGAACTGCTTGACCCGCTCGAGCTGCTTGAACGTGTCGGAGACGATCGCCGGATCCAGGATGCGGATGTTGGCCGTCGTCTCGGCGTCTTCGCGCAGGGCGCCGGCCTCGGCATCCGTCACCGCCGCGTACGGCCGCACCTGCACGTGGTCGTCGTCGACGCCGTAGGCCTCGCGGGTGGCGTCGATGTTGCGCTGGATGTATTCGGCCTCGAGGGTGCGAGCGCTCGGCTCCACCTGGAAGCGCTGGATGATCGCCGGGTAGATCGACCCGATGACCAGGCTGGAGACGACGAGCAGCGCGGTGCCGATGAGGGGCAGACGCCAGCGGCCGATCACGGCGGTGACGAGTGCGAGCACGGCGACGAGCGCCGCGATGCCGGCCAGGATGACCCGGCCGGGGATGACGGCGTTGACGTCGGTGTACGCGGCGCCGGTGATCAGCCCGCCGTCGTCGGTGAGGGTGGCGTACTGGTCGAACCAGATGCTGACGGCCTGCAGCGCCAGGTAGACCGCGGCGGTGACGGCGAGCTGGATGCGGGCGGCACGCGTCACGCGCACCTCGCGACCGTTGATCCGGATGCCGCCGTACAGATAGGCGGTGGCGAGCGCCGCGAGGCCCGCGATGAGCACGATCGCGGACGCGTAGGCGAGCACGCCCCGGTAGAACGGCAGCTCGTAGACGTAGAAGGAGACGTCGAGACCGAACTGCGGGTCTTTCTGGCCGAACGGGGTGCGGTGCAGCCACTGCAGCACGGTGGTCCAGCGGGTGGCGGTGGAGACGCCGATGAAGAGGCCGAGCACGATCGGGATGCCGTACATCGCGAGGCGGCGCAGCGGCTCGACGACCTGCTGGTAGCGGTCGAGCTGCGAGTTGAGCTTCACGTAGACGGGGCGGGAGCGGTACGCGATCGCGATGCTCAGCCACACGACGAGGCCCATCGCGAGGAACCCGATGCCGAACATGGCGGCGAGTGCCGCCCACTGCGTGGTCAGCACCTCGAGGAAGCCGAGCTGGTCGAACCAGAGCACGTCGGCGTACAGGCCGGAGAAGATGAAGAACGCGATGATCAGGACCGCGAGGATCGCGGCGGTGATCGCCAGGGCGGCGCGCGTTCTGCTCCGAGGGGCGGCGGGGCGGGGCGTGGCTGTGGACACGCCCTGATCCTAGGGTTCCTATGCTGCGAAAACCCCTGGGTCGAGCAGCCGAAGGCGTATCGAGACCGGGTCAGCCCGCGGTGCAGGTGGCCAGCCCGGAGGTGTCGCCGCCGTCGGCGATGGTCTCGACGGTGTGGATCGCCTGATCGAGCGTGCTGATCGCGAACACCTCCAGCCCGTCGGGGACGTGCCCGACGACCTCGTCGCAGTTCGATGCGGGGGCGAGGAACCAGTCGGCACCGGCAGCGGATGCGCCGTACATCTTCTGCCGGATCCCGCCGATCGCCCCCACCTCACCGTCCGCCGCGATGGTGCCGGTGCCGGCGATCCGCTCCCCGCCGGTCAGCTCACCGGGGGTGAGCTTGTCGTACACGCCGAGGGCGAGCATGGTGCCGGCGCTCGGGCCCCCGACGTCGCCGAGGTTGATGGTGACGTCGAACGGGAAGTCGTAGGTCGCCCCCGGCCCGATCCCGACGATGGGAACGGTGGCGTCGTCCGGCGATGCGGCGGTGGTGAGTTCGACGGTCTGCTCGGCGCCGTCCCGCACGATGTCGAGCTGGAACGTCGATCCGATCGGCTGGGCGGCGAGCGCCGCAGTGAGCTCGGTCACCCCGTCGATCTGGTCGCCGTCGACGCTGAGGATCTGGTCGCCTGGTTCGAGCACCCCGTCGGCCGGGTACCCGTCGAGCGTGGAGGCGACGGTGACGATGCTGGTGTAGTCGATGCCGAGCTCGCGCAGGGCGGCGGCCACCGCCTCCTGCTGCGAGTCGGCCATGTCGGCGGCGCTGGCGTCGTCGTTCTGCTGGTCGGATTGGCCGGCCGGGTAGACGTACTCGACGGGGACGACCGCGCGGGTGGGGTCGAACCAGGCGACAGCGAGGTCGATCCAGCTGAGCGGTCTCTCGCGCGATCCGCGCAGCGTGACGGTGAGCATGTCGAGACTGCCGGAGGTGGGGTACGTCTCGCTGCCGTCGATGTCGATGACGGGGGTGGACTCCCCCGCCAGGTCGATGTCGCCGATGGTGTCGAACACCGGGCCGGGGCTCTCGATCACGTAGGGCGCCGGGAGGGTGCCGAGCACGACGGTGCCCGCGATGGCGGCGATCATCAGGATCCAGCCGACGAGGGGGCCGGGGTTTCTCACATCGGTCCAATCATGTTCGCTGCGAGCCTAAGGGAATGCCGGTGACGCGACCGGACCGCGGGCTAGCGTAGAGCGCATGGCCGATGATCAGCCGGATGGTCCCTCCGAGGAGGAGTTCCGCGACATGCTGCGCGACTTCCTGGCGGGCAACAGCGACCTCGATCCCGCCCGGCTGGCGAGCGCGGCCGGCCTGCCCGACGACCCGGAGCTGGTGCAGCGCCTGATCGGCCAGCTGCAGCAGGCGCTGCAGAACAGCGGCGAGGGCATCAACTGGAGCCTCGCACTCGAGCAGGCGAAGGGGCTTGCGGCGCGTTCCGCGGTGCCGGCGACGCCGGGCGAGCAGTCGGCGCTCGAGCAGGCGCTGCATGTCGCGGCGCTCTGGCTCGACGAGACGACCGACATCGCCGCTCTCACCGTCGAGCCGGTGCTGCTGACCCGCGCCGGCTGGACCGAGGCGACGATGCCGGTGTGGACCCAGCTCGCGGAGCCGGTCGCGTCGTCGATCGCCGACGCTCTCACCGGTGTGCTCGAGGAGCAGGCTCCCGAAGAGCTGATGAGCCAGCTCGGCGACGCGGGCAGGCTGATGCGCAACGTCGGCGGCACCCTGTTCGCGATGCAACTCGGCCAGGTGGTGGGCCAGCTGGCGGGCGAGGTGGTGTCGGGTGGCGACGTCGGCATCCCGTTGCTCGACGGGGAGCAGCGCCAGGCCGCCCTGGTGGCGCAGAACGTCGACGCGTTCGCCTCCGGCCTCGACATCCCGATCGACGAGGTGAGGTTGTACCTGTCGGTGCGGGAGCTCGCGCATGCGCGGCTGTTCCGTCACGCGAAGTGGCTGCGGCTGCACCTCCTGACCCAGATCACCGATTTCGCGCGGGGCATCCGCATCGACACCGACCGGCTCGAGCGGCTGGCCGCCGATTTCGACCCGTCGAACCCAGAGGAGTTGCGGGCCGCTGTCACGAGCGGTGCGCTGATCCCGCCGAAGTCCGATGAGCAGCTGGCGGCGCTGGCCCGGCTCGAGACGATGCTCGCCCTCATCGAGGGCTGGGTGGATGTGGTGACCGCCGCCGCGACCACCCGCCTGCCGAAGAGCGGGGCGATCGCCGAGACGGTGCGCCGCCGTCGCGCGGCGGGCGGTCCCGCCGAGTCGGCGTTCGCGACCCTGGTCGGCCTGGAGCTGCGTCCGCGGCGTCTGCGGGAGGCCGCGGCGATGTGGCAGGCGGTTCAGGATGCCGTGGGGCCCGAGGCGCGCGACTCGCTCTGGGCGCACCCCGACATCCTGCCCGTCGATGCGGACATCGACGACCCCGCCGCCCTCGTCGCCCGCCTGCAGGGCGGCGCGCCGGAGCCCGACGAGGTGGATCAGGCTCTCGAGGATCTGCTGAACGACGAGTCCGGCGACCGGCCGCACGAGGACTGACCCTGTGGACAGCTCGCGCGCCTGACGGGCGCCGGGGGCACGCTGTCTGGATGGTGCTGCAGCTGCTGGCGGAGACGCCGATGGTCTGGCGCACGCCGACCAGCGTGCAGTTCGGGGTCGACGCTCCGGTGGTGGTCGACGAGGTCGGGCCGGGCACCGAGAGGCTGCTGGCGGCGCTGAGGTCGGGCGTCTCGCCGAGCGGGTACGCGATGCTAGCCCGCGACGCGGGCGTCACTCCGCCGGACGCCGATGCGCTGCTCGACCGGCTGGCGCCGGTGCTGACGCCGACGCTGACGCCGGCGTCCGCTGACGGGGCCGCCGGGCGCGCGGTGCTGGTCACCGGCTCCGGTCCGTTCGCTGAGACGCTCGCCGCGCTGCTGTCGGATGACGGTCTGCTCGCGCGGCCCGACGAGCGCTCTCCCGCGCTGGTGGCCCTCGTGTCCGACTGGGTGGTGCCGCCCGACGACGCGGCGCATTGGCTGCGGCGCGACGTGCCGCACCTGCCGGTGGTGGCGTCCGACCGGTCGGTGAGCATCGGGCCGTTCGTCGAACCGGGTCGCGGCCCGTGCGTCTATTGCGTGCAACTCGCCCGCACCGACACCGACGCCGCCTGGCCCGCGGTAGCGACGCAGTTGTGGGGCCGTGCCGGTGCCGCGCACCCCCGGATCATGGTGATGACCGTGGCGACGTACGCGGCGCGGCGCATCGCCACCCGGCTCGCCGACGGCCCGTCGGATGCGCCGACCGCGTGGCGGGTGTCCGACCGCGGTGCCGCGATCAGCGCCGCGACGACCCGCCTGCACCCGCGCTGCTCGTGCGCAGCTCCCCCAGAAAGCGACTGGGCTCCCGGTTCTGGCCCCGCAGGCCCTGCCGCGACCAGCTCAGCGCCAGCCGTCTCCGGGCGCGGGTGATCCCGACATACAGCAGACGGCGCTCCTCGTCGATCGCGGCGAGGCCTTTGGCGTGGCTGATCGGCAGCAGGCCCTCGCTCAGGCCGACGATGTGCACGCTGTCCCATTCGAGGCCTTTGGCGCTGTGCAGGGTGGAGAGCACCACCGCCGACACCGTCGGCTCGTGCTGCGCCGCCTGCCGCTGTTTCAGCTCGTCGACGAACGCGGTGAGGGTCGTGCCGGGTTCCGCCTGATCGGCGAGCTCGACGAGCGCGGTGAGCGCCTCCCACCGCTCACGCACCGCGACGCCGCCGTCGGGCGCCTGCAGCGTCCAGCCCATGTCGCGCAGCACGTCGCTCACCGACTGGAACAGCGGCGCCTGCGGCCCGCCGGCACTGGTGCGGGCGACACTGCCGAGTTCGAGCACGGCCTGTTTGACGTGGGGCAGGTCGAAGAAGCGGGTCGCCCCGACGAGTCGTGTGCTGAGGCCGGCGTCCGCGAGGGCGGACTCCAGCTGGGCCGCCTGCGAGTTGACGCGGTAGAGCACGGCGATGTTCTCGGGCCGCGTGCCGGCCGCGACCTCGGCGGCGATGGCCGCGGCGACCGCACGCGCTTCCTCGAGATCGGTGTCGCACGCGATCGGGTCCGGGATGGGCGCGGCCGACGGGTCGGGGGCGGCGCTGACCAGCTCCAGGGCGCCGGCGCGTCCGCGCATGAGCCGGTTCGCGAGGGTGAGCACCGGCTCGCTGGAACGGTAGTTGGTCTCGAGGCGGATCACCGCGGCATCCGGGTAGCGCCCCTCGAATCCGAGCAGGAAGTCGCTGCTCGCCCCGGCGAAGGAGTAGATGGTCTGGCTCGCGTCGCCGACGACGCAGAGGTCGGTGCGCGCGCCGAGCCACAGCTCGAGCAGGTCCTGCTGCAGGGGCGAGACGTCCTGGTACTCGTCGACGACGAAGAATCGGTACTGCGCCCGCACCTGCTCGGCGACCCACGCCTCGCTGTCGAGCATGCCGGCGGTGGCGAGCAGCACGTCTTCGAAGTCCAGCTGCCGGCGTTCGTCTTTGATCTGCTCGTAGCTGTGCTGCAGCGAGACCATCGCGTCGACGCTGAGCCCGGGCGGCAGCGGCCGCGAGGCGGCGGCGCGGGCGTAGTCGTCGAGGGTGAGCCGCGACACCTTGCGCCACTCGATCTCGGCGGCGGCGTCGCGCAGGGCCGCCGTGTCGACCCGGATGCGCAGCTGCTCGGCCGCCTGGCCGAGCAGGCGGGCCTTGCCGTCCAGGATGCGGGGCAGCGACCCGCCGACCACCTGCGGCCAGAAATGGCTGAGCTGCGCCAGCGCCGCCGCGTGGAACGTGCGCGCCTGCACCCCGCTCGCGTCGAGGTGCCGCAGCCGCGTGCGCAGTTCGCCTGCGGCGCGCGTGGTGAAGGTGAGCGCCAGCACGCGGGTCGGGTCGTAGACGCCGGTCGCCACCCCGTGCGCGATGCGGTGGGTGAGCGCCCGGGTCTTGCCGGTGCCGGCGCCGGCGAGCACGCAGACCGGGCCGAGCAGCGTCTCGGCGGCGCGCCGCTGCTCCGGGTCGAGGCCGGCGAGCAGATCGGTCACGCGCGGCTGCCGTCGTCGAGCTCGTCCCCGTACCAGTCCTCGACGATCGCGCGGGCGATCGAGGTCGGTCCGGGCAGGAGGATCTCTTTCGACGCTGCCGCCGCGGCCAGCTCGTCGCGGGTGAACCACCGCAGCGCGCGGATCTCCTCCCCGTCGGGCGTGCCGTCGGTCGCCTGCCCGGGCGGGACCTGAGCCCGGAATCCGATCATCAGCGATGCCGGGAACGGCCAGGGCTGGCTGCCGAGGTAGACGGGGTCGGCGACCACGACGCCGGACTCCTCGAACACCTCGCGGATCACCGCCGCCTCGAGCGACTCCCCCGGTTCGACGAAGCCGGCGAGCAGCGAGAAGCGGTTCCCCTCCCAGGCGGCGTTCGAGCCGAGCAGCAGCCGGTCGTCGGCATCGGTCACGCCGACGATCACGGCGGCGTCGGTGCGGGGGAACACCTCCCGGCCGTCGGCGCCGACCCGGGTCCAGCCCGCCGAGCCGATCGTCGTCGCCTCGCCGGTACGCGGCGAGAAGCCGTACGCGCGGTGCCAGTTCGCGAGCGCCAGCGCCTGGGTGAAGAGCCCGGCGTCACGCTCGCCGAGCCGGTGGCCGAGCCGGCGAAGGTCGCCCCACTGGTCCGCATCGACGGTGAGGGCGGCGGCCTGTTCGTCGTCGAGCAGCAGGGCGACGACCGGGCTCCCGGCGGGGAGGTCGGGCGAGTCGGCCAGGGAGCGCCCGAGGTAGAGCGCCTCCGTGTGGGCCACACCGGCGGCGGGCTGGATCGCCAGCGACTCGGGGCCGGCGAGGAGGGCTCTCCCGTCGTGGAGGACGATGGCGCGGGTCGACGGTTCCGCCAGCAGGCCCTCGACCCCGCCGGCACGGCTGAGGTGGTCGCGGTCGATCTCCGACCGCGAGAGCGGGAGCCGTGAGCTGAACGGGCGGGACAACCGTGACCTTCCGGGGCGGCGTTTCTCACGAGGACAGGGAAAGCGGCGACCTACCCTGTCGTCATGGCCAGATCCCATCTCACTCTAGCGGCGCTCGCGACGTCGGCCGTGGACGGTCTGGACGTCGCTGGTTCGCAGCCGTTCGGCTCGCCCGGCGGGGATTTCGACGCCGCACTCCTGACCGGCGGCGACGGCAGGCACTGGACCGTCCGGGTGCCGCGCAGCGAGCGTGCAGAGGCCGAGCAGTCCGCCGATCTGGTGGCCCTGCGCGCCCTGAGCGCGGGGGTTCGCACCCGGCTTCCGTTCGCCGTCTCCACGTTCGCCGGCCAGGTTCCGGTCGACGGGACGCGCGCGGTCGTCTACGAGTTCGTGTACGGCTCGAAGGTGCCGCTGTCGGCCTTCTCGGTCGAGTACGCCGCGTCGGTCGGCGAGGCCATCGCCGCCATCCATGCGCTCCCCACCAGTTTCGTCGTCGACGCCGGGCTGCCGGCGCACAGCTCGGTCGACACCCTGCGTTCGACGATCGCGCTGATGGATCGTGCCGCGGCGACCGGGCTGGTCCCGGCGGCGCTGCTGCGGCGCTGGGAGGCGGCCGCCGAAGAAAGCACCCTCTGGCAGTTCACGCCCACCGTGGTGAACGGCTCGCTCGGGTCGGATTCGTTCCTCGGCTCGTCGCCGGCCGGCGACGGCGTCGTCACCGGCGTGCTCGGCTGGCACGCCCTCCGGGTCGGCGACCCGGCGCGCGACATCAGCTGGCTGTTCGGCGGCGGGGAAGACGTGTTCGACGCGGCGTTCGCCGCCTACTCGCGGGTGCGCGGCAGCGTCGACCGGCAGCTGCGGCAGCGCGCGATGCTGCTGAGCGAGCTGGAGATCGCGCGCTGGCTGCTGCACGGCACCGAGACGCGGTCCACCGAGATCGTCGACGACGCCGTCCAGATGCTGAGTGGTCTCGTCGACGAGGTGCAGAAAGACATCATGAACCCGATCGGGCCGCAGAC
Source organism: Microbacteriaceae bacterium (assembly GCA_050245915.1). Lineage (GTDB taxonomy): Bacteria > Actinomycetota > Actinomycetes > Actinomycetales > Microbacteriaceae > JBDSKH01. The sequence continues at coordinate 33,272 of JBFWWZ010000006.1, read as the reverse complement.
CATGCCGGTGCTGGGCGTCGACGAGGTGGAGCGCCTGCTCGAACGCACCGAGCGCGTCCGCTAACGCCCCACCTGCACGATCCGCACCAGACGCCGCGGGTGCAGGCTGAAGCGCATCCGCAGCTGGTGCCGGCGGGCGAGGATGAGCGCGACGGTGACCCCGGCGAGCGCCGGCATCAGCCCGGCCACCGCGAAGGCGATGCTCGCGCCGAAGTGCTCGGCGATCCAGCCCATCAGCACGCCGCCGAGCGCCTGCCCGCCGACCATCACCATGATGTAGATCGACATCACCCGGCCGCGGATCGCCATGTTGGTGGAGAGCTGGGTGAGCGATTCGGCGGCCGCGCCGAATGTCACCCGCGACAGCCCGATGCCGACGAGCGCGGCGAGGAACAGCGCGTACCAGGGCGCGACCCCGGCGAACGCGGTCGTCAGGCCGTACACGATCACCGTGAAGACCAGGCTGCGCACCCGCACGTTGCGGCGCAGGGTGACGAGGAACGACCCGACCATCGCCCCCACTGCGGCGAGCGAGCTGTACAGGCCGTAGCCGGCCGCGCCGGTGTCGTAGGTCTCGCCCGCGGATGCGGTGAACAGCACCGGCAGGCTCATCCCGAAGACGGCGTTGAACCCGAGCAGCACCATCGGCCAGAAGATGGTCGGCTTCGCGCGGATGTACCGGAGCGCCTCGCGGATCTGCCCCCGCCGTGCCGTCACCCGCGGCGACGGGACGAGCTCGCGCCGTCGCATCACGGCGAGCGCGATGATCGCGACCACGCTGGTGAGGGCGTTGACCGCGATCGACCATCCGGAGCCGATGACGACGATCAGCACCCCCGAGATCGCCGGGCCGATCAGGCCGCCGAGATGGAACATCGAGGAGTTGAGGGCGATCGCGTTGCGCAGGCGACGGGTGCCCACCATCTCGCTGACGAACGCCGAGCGCGACGGCCCGTCGATCGCCATCGACGCCCCCGTCACCGCGGCGACCACGAAGACGTGCCAGACCTGCACCCAGCCGAGCAGCACCAGGGCGGCCAGGATGCCGTTGGACAGGGCGCCGACGGCCTGCGTGATCAGCAGCACGGTGCGCCGATCGGCGCGGTCGGAGATCACGCCGGCCCACGGCCCGAGCAGCAGGGTCGGCGCGAACTGCAGGGTGACGGTGAGTCCGACGAGCGCGACGTTGCCGGTGAGCTCCAGCACCAGCCAGTCGACGGCGATCCTGGCCATCCACCCGCCGGTGTTGGCGAAGAGCTGCGACACGATGTACAGCCGGTAGTTGTGGGCTCGCAGCGCCTCGAAGGTGTCGCGCAGGCGAGGCCGCGTCTCGATCACCGGGATGGGAGCCGTCACGTTCGCCTGATCGACATCGACGGAGCTCATCCCTGCCCACGGTACGCTCGGATCAGTCATTCGCCAGCAGAATGGAGGCTATAAGTCCCATTCGTTTATCGAATGGAGGCTCCCGGTGTTCGATCCGGCACTGCTCCGCACCTTCGTGGCCGTCGCCGAGACGCTGAGCTTCACCCGCGCGGCGGAGCTGCTGCAGCTCAGCCAGCCGACGGTCAGCCAGCAGATCCGCAAGCTCGAGGCGGCAGCCAATCGGGTGCTGGTGTCGCGGGACACCCGTGCGGTCGCTCTCACCGACAACGGCGACGCGATGCTGGGGTTCGCGCGCAGCATCCTGGCCGCTCACGACGAGGCGGCGGCGTACTTCACCGGCTCGGCCATGCGCGGCAGGCTGCGGTTCGGCTCCGCCGACGACCTGGCGCTGACGCAGCTGCCGCAGATCCTGCGCGACTTCCGGCAGCTGTACCCGCAGATCACCCTGGAGCTCACCGTCAGCCAGAGCAGCGTGCTCACCCGGCGCCTGCGCGCCGGCCAGCTCGACCTGGTGTTCATCAAACAGGAACCCGACCTGCCCGACGGACGTCTCGTGCGCCGCGAGCGGCTCGTCTGGGTGGCGCACAAGTCGCTGCAGCTCGACCCGGACGCGCACGTGCCGCTCATCGTCTACGCGGCGCCGAGCCTGTCACGGGATGCCGCGATCCGGTCGCTCGAGGGGGCAGGTCGCACCTGGCGCATCACCTGCAACGTGAAAGACATCAACGGAGCGCTCGCGGCGCTGCGTGCCGGGATCGGCGTCGCGGTGTTCCCGCAGAACATGATCCCCGGCGACCTGGTGCCCGTCACGACGCCCTTCGGGCTGCCGATGCTCGGCGAGGTCGACTTCGCCCTGCTCGACAACCCGCGCGCCGCCCGCGAGCCGGTGGAGGCGCTGATCGGCGCGATCGTGGGACGGGGCGTCGGCGCCTGAACTAGAGGTGCGCCTCGCAGCGGCGCACCGCCAGCACCGCCAGCGAGCGGGTCACGCGGATGAGCTCGTCGATGCCGACCTGCTCGCGGGGCGCGTGGGCGAAACGCACGTCGCCCGGCCCGTAGTGCAGGGTCGGGATGCCGCCGATGCCGGCGTACAGGCGCAGGTCGCTGCCGTACGGCGCCGCCACCCGCTCCGTGGACCGCCCCTCGACGTCGGAGATCGCCGCCGCCACCTTGTCGATGAACGGGTGCGCGCCGTCGATCCGGCCGCTCGCGAACTGGCCGCCCGGCCAGGTGACCTCGACCGGGTGGTCGCGCAGCCACGGGTCGCCCGCCGCCGCCCGCGCCACCGCCGCCTCGAGCGCGGCGCGCGCATCGGCCGGCGACTCATCGAGCCGGACCCCGAGCCGACCCTCCGCGACCAGCAGGTCGGGCACGCTGCTCGCCCAGTCCCCGGCGCGCACCGTCCCGATCGAGATCGGGTACGGGAGCGTCGTCGTGGTGAAGAGCGGGTCGGCACCGGCGTTGCGCACGCGTTCGAGGTCGAGCAGCGCCGCGTGCACGGGGATGAACGCCTCCACGGCGCTGTGACCTTCGAGCCTGGTGCTGCCGTGCGCCGCGCGTCCGGCGACCCGCAGCGAGAAGGTGAGCGCGCCGGCGTTCGCGACCACGAGCCGGCCGCTGGTCGGCTCGGTCAGCACCGCCGCCTCCCCGCGATGGCCGCGCAGCATCGTCGCGAACGCGCCGAGGCCGCCGTCCTCCTCGCTGACCACCGAGTGCACCGCGAACGGCCGCTCCAGGGTGACCCCGGATGCCACCAGGGCACGCGCGACCGCCAGATTCGCCGCCGCCCCGGCCTTCATATCGCACGCCCCGCGTCCGTGGATCACGCCGTCGGCGATGGCGCCACTCCACGGGTCGCGGTTCACCCACTTCTCGAGGTCGCCGGTGGGGACCACGTCGACGTGACCCTGCAGCACCAGCGCGGGGTCGGCATCCTGACCGTTCGCACCGCCGATGGTGGCGACGACGCCGTAGCCCTCGTGTCGTTCCGCCTCGATGCCGGGGAAGTCGGGGTGGGCGTAGAGGTCGTCGAGGTCGAACTTCCAGGCGTCGACCTCGAAGCCGAGTTCGCGCAGCTGCCCGGCGTGGCGGTGCTGCAGCTCCGACTCGGCGTCCGTGCCGGTGATGCTCGGCACGCGGATCAGGTCGACGACCTCCTGCACGAGGGCCTGCTCGTCGATGGCGTCGAGGACGCGCTGCTCCGCAGTCATGACTGGAGGCTATCCGTAGACCGCGCGCCAGCGGGCGAGCAGCTCCTCCTCGCCGTCGATGTGCTCGGGACGCACGATGAGGTCGTCGGCGACGAAGTAGAACGCGGCCGTGATGCGATCGAGCGGGATGCCCGCCCACTTCGAATAGGCGAGCCGGTACAGGGCGAGCTGCAGCTGCCTGCTCTGCAGGTCGGCGGCATCCTTCGGGGCCCTACCGGTCTTCCAGTCGACGACCTCGAAGGTGTCGCCGTCCTGGTAGATGGCGTCGATCTTGCAGATGACGATGCGGCCGTCGAAGGGCAGGTGGATCTCGCGCTCCACCTCGACCGGGCGTCGAGCCGCCCACGGCGAGCGCTCGAACGTGGCCTGCAGCTCGGCGAGCCGGTCGGCGTCGACCCCGACGAACTCGGCATCGGACTCGGAGGCGAGGGCGTCGAGCTCGTCGGTCGCCGCGGTGTCGAGCGCACGGCCCTCCACCCAGGCGTGGAAGATCGTGCCCAGCTGGGTCGCGGTGAACGGCTGCTCGGGCATCGGGCGACGCAGCGAGGATGCGACTCCCGCGGCATCCTCGAGATAGTCCTTGAACCGCGAGGCCGAGACCCGGGCGGGCAGCTCGATCTCGGCGGAACCGGTCAGCCGCGCGGCCCGCTCCGCGAGCAGCACCTCGAGCTCGTGCTCGAACGGGCCGGCGAGCGACGGGGTCGCGGCGGCCACCTGCGCCGCTGCACGCTCGACGGCCTCACGCCGGGCGCCCAGCGGGTCGAACGGCCAGCGCACCATGTCGACGTGCTCGCCGAGCGGGTTCGCCGGATCGTCGGGCAGGTCGGGGATCGGCGGTGCGAGGGGCGGCTGTGCGCTCGCCAGTTCGTGCAGGTAGGGGCTCGGCGGACGGGGCTTCTTGACGTGCGACCAGTACGCGCCGCTCAGCAGCAGGTCGCGGCGCGCGCGCGTGACGGCGACGTAGACGAGCCGCCGCTCCTCCGCCCCCTCGTGCGCCTTCACCGCCTCCTCGAACGCGCCGAGGGCGTCGACGAACTCCTTGCGGGTCGTCGCCTCCCGCCAGCGGAACTGCGGCAGCTCGTCGGCATCGCCGCGGAACTGCCACGGCAGCTGTCCGAAGCGCACCCAGCCGCGGGCGCCCTGGGTCGCGGCGGGCAGCTCGCCGTCGACGAGCCGGGGCACGGCGACGATGTCCCACTCGAGCCCCTTGGCGCCGTGGATCGTCAGCACCTGCACGGTGCCGGGCTCCGGATCCTCGGGACGCGGCGACAGGTCTTCCCGCTTCTCCGCCTCCCGGAGCCAAGCGAGGAAGCCGCCGAGGGTTGCCACGTCGTCGACCGCGAGGTAGCCGGTGAGCGCGTCGAACAGCGCCTCGATCGGCGCCGGCCCGAGTGTGCGGTACGGATTGGCGGCCACCTCGATGTCGAGCCGCAACTCGTGCACGACGGCGGAGAGGAAGTCGGGCAGGTCGAGCCCGGCGAGCGCCCGCAGCCGCGCGAGCACCTGTCCCGCGTCGCGCAGCCGCTCCCGTCCGGCCGGGCTGAACGGCTCCCACTCGGTGCGGTCGTCTTTCGCCGTCGCCAGGAAGTCGAGGGCGTCGACGATCGATCCGCGCTCGCCCTCCGCGAGGGAGTCCCGCATCCGCTGCCGCACCTCCTCCGGAAGCAGCTTCTGGTCGATGCCGCGGGTCTTCAGCACCGACGACAGCGCACCCAGCTGGTGCAAGTCGGCGGGCCCGATGCGCCACCGCGAGCCGGCGAGCAGGCGGATCAGCTCCATGCCGGCGTCGACGCTGTGCACGACGGCGAGGGCGGAGACGACATCCGCCACCTCGGGCTCGGCGAGCAGCCCGCCCACCCCGAGCACGTGGTACCGGATGCCCCGTTCGCGCAGTGCGGCGAGGAACACCGGCTGGTTCTTGCGGGCGCGCAGCAGCAGTGCGGCGCTCGGCACGCCGCCGTCGGCGCGGGGCTCGGCCAGCTTGTCGCCGAGCCAGCGCGCGACGGTGGCCGCCTCATCCTGCACCGTCTGCCGGAACGAGACACCTACCGGCTCGTCGTCGGCGTCGGGACGCGGCACGAGCTCGTCGACCTCGACGCCCCCCGCGGCACGGAAGGGCTCGACGAGCCGGTTGGCGACGCGCAGGATGGTACGCCCGTTGCGGAAGCTCATCGACAGCGGATAGCGGGCGGACCCCCCGAACTGGCCCGGGAACGACGCCAGGTTGCCCGCACTGGCGCCGCGCCAGCCGTAGATCGACTGATTCGGGTCGCCGACCGCCATCACCGGATGGTCGCGGTACAGCTCGGACAGCAGCCAGGCCTGCGTGACCGACGTGTCCTGGTACTCGTCGAGCAGCACGACGCGATGCTCGTCGCGCTGCTCGGCCACGAGCGACGGCTTGGCGCGCAGGATCTGCAGGGCGAGCGCCACCTGGTCGGAGTACTCCACGAAGCCCCGCCGGCGTTTCGCCTCGGCGTACTCCTCGGCGAGGTCGACGAGCAGCTCGAGCTGCCCGACGTTGCCGACGACGTCGCCGACCCAGTCGTAGGAGTACCGCGCGCCGAGCGGCAGGTCGAGCACGCCGGCGAAGTCGCGCGCGAGCGCCCGGATGCCGTCGGCGTCCGCGACGTTGTCGGCGATGGCGCGCGAGATCGCCAGCACGGCCTCGGTGAGCGCGTCGAGCGACCGGTCCTGCTCGAGCAGCCGCGGATCGGCGCTGCGGGTCACCGTGGTGCGGGCAAGCTGCCAGGCGGCCGCCTCGCCGAGCACCGCGCCGTCGCCCTCGCGGCCGATCGCGCTCGCGTTGTCGCGGTAGAGCCGGTTCGCATACGAGTTGTAGGTCGCGATCTGGGGCGGATCCAGGTCGTCGACGTCGATCACGCCCGCACGTCGCAGTTGCGCGATGCGGTCGTTCATGCGTTGCGCCAGCTCGCCCGCCGCCTTGCGGGTGAAGGTCAGCCCGAGGATCTGCGACGGCTGCTCGACGTGCCGGTTGGCGAGCAGCCAGGTGACCCGGGCCGCCATGGTCTCGGTCTTGCCGCTTCCGGCGCCGGCGACGACCAAGGCGGGGTCGCCGACGGGGGCCTGGATGACGGCGATCTGCTCCGCGGTCGGCGGCTTCAGTCCGAGTTCGGCGGCGATCTCGAGCGCGGACCATGTCCTCGGCTTCACGTCAGTCACTGCTCACCGCCGGCACCCGGTGCAGCCGCAGCTTGGCGTGGGAGTCGAAGATGCCCACGACCTCCGCCGTTCCGAGGAACGAGTTCGAGGCCACGAGGGTCGCCGCGACCTTCACCCGGTCGCGGAACGCGTCGAGCTGCGCCTCGTCGAAGGCGGGCTGGTGCGCCTCGGAGTACTTCTTGCCGTCGGCCCCCTTCTTCACGAACAGCAGGGTCGCTCCGCCCGCGCGGTGGTCGCCGTAGGCGACCAGGTACTCGTCGAGCGCGCCCTCGGCGTAGGCGAGCTGGTACACGGCGAGTTGCGGGTGTGCGGGCACATCCTGTTTGCGGGCGGGGGTGCCGGTCTTCAGGTCGACGATGACGACGGCGCCGTCATCGGTGAGCTCCACCCTGTCGATCGACCCGCGCACGACCGCGTCGCCGACGGTCAGCTCGAATCGCTGCTCCGCCGCGACGGCGCGCTTGCCCGAGGCGGCGAAGTGGGTCAGGTATTCAGACAGCGCCTCGGTGAAACGCCACATCGTGCGCTTCTGGCGCTCTTCGATCCACGGTGAGTCGAACTGCAGCTCGCTCCACCGGGAGAGCACCGTCTGCCACAGCCCCTCCGGGTCGGGTGAGGTCGCGTGCTCGAGGGCGGAATGCATGATGGTGCCGACGTTCGCGGCCATGCCGGGGTCGCTGCGGGCGACCGAGTCGAGGAACCAGTCGAGCGCCGACTTCTCGACGGTCTCGAGGCTGGAGGGGCGGATGGGCACCGGCTCGTCGGCGAACAGCGGGGCGTCGGTGCTGATCGGCGCCAGGCCGTGCCAGTCGTCGGGCAGCGCACCGGGCACCTCTGCGGCGGCGAGGGCGGCCAGGTTGGATGCCGCGGCGGCGCGGTCGGCGGGTGCGGCATCCGGATCGGTCAGGATGCGTCGCAGGCGCCCGACCATGCCGCGCAGGGTGAGCGGCGGGCGCGAGAACGGATCGGAGGCCGTGACGCGGTCGCCGAGCATCGTGACGAACGGGCTGACGGCCTCGTCGTCGTTGGCGACCGCGGCGAGCACCAGCCGGCGGCGGGCACGCGAGACGGCGAGCGCGAAAAGCCGCAGCTCGTCGTCACGGATGGCCCGGCGCTCGTCGATCGCGGCCGAGTCCACGCCGAGCACGGCACGGACCAGCTCGTGGGGGGCGAGCAGGGAGCCGCGCAACCGCATGTTCGGCCACACCCCCTCCTGCAGCCCGGCGACCACCACGGTGTCGAACTCGAGCCCGATCGCGGCCGACGGGGTCGCCACCAGGACGGCATCGCTCTGCGCGTGCGGGGCCAGCACGTCTTCGGGCACGTCGGCGTCGAGGACGTCGGCGAGGAAGACGGCGGGCGGCTCGTCGGGGCGGCGCTCCGCGAAGCGCTTCGCCGTCGTGAACAGCGCCACGATGCCGTCGAGGTTGCGGTTGGCCTCGGCGGCGGGCAGCCCGGACCCCACCGCCTGCGCGTACCAGGTGCGGGCGAGGCCGCTGCGGTCCCAGGCGATCCACAGCAGCTGCTCGATGGAGCCGCCGGAGGTGCGCAGCGCCTCCAGCGTGGTGGCGAGGCGCTCGGCGGCGCGGCCGACCCGGTGATCGATGAGCGCGAACGTGCCCGGCTGGGTGAGCGCCTCGACGAGCAGGTCGTCGGCGCCGCGCTCGCCGCCCGCCTCGAGCTCGGCGGCGCGCAGCGCGAGCCGCAGCCGCCGCAGCCCCAGCCGGTCGAGTCCGCCGAACGGTCCGAGCAGCAACCCTGTCGCCACCTCGGCCGTGAGCTGCTGCCGCCCGATCGCGACGTCGACCAGGGAGAGCAGGGCGCGGGCCGCCGGGTCGTCGCGCAGGGCGATGCCGCCCGTCACGACGCGGACGGGCACCTCCGCCTGGGCGAGCGCACGGCGCACCACCTCGAGTTGCAGGCGGCTGCGGACGATGACCGCCAGCTGCGCCCACGGCACGCCGTGCAGCAGGTGCCGTTCCCGCAGTTCGCGCGCGATCGCCGCCCACTCGCGTGCGGGGGTGGTGGCCAGGATGCGCTCGATGCCCTCGCCGGCGTCTCGGCGATCGGCGGCTCGCGCCCCGCGCTGCGTGCCGGCGGCCGCGGCGCCGATGCGGTCGGTCACGGCGGAGGTGACGGAGCGGAGGGCGGCTCCGTGCCGATGCACCTGCTGCAGCGTGAGCGTGCGCACCTCCCCGATGCGGAGCACGTCGCCGAGCCTGCCGAGCACATCGGTTTCGCCGCCGCGGAACCCGTTGGCCGCGACATCGGGGTCGCCGACGGCGATGACGGCCACCCCGCGCCGTGCCAGGGCGCGCAGCAGGGCGAACCCTGCCTCCGTCGCCTCCTGGAAGTCGTCGACCACCACCAGCCGCAGCCCGGACGCGCGCTCCCCCGGCTGCCCGGACGCCAGGGCCTCCACGGCGAAGCGCGCCAGTTCGGCCTGATCGAGCTGACGCTCACGTGCCGCGCTGATGACCTGCACGTACTCGCGCAGGAACTGCGCCGCCGCGGACCACTCCGCGCGGCCGTGCTCGGCGCCGAGGGCGGCGAGCCGCTCGGGGCTCACGTCGAACTCCACCGTGCGGGTGATCAGCTCGCGCAGCTCGGAACGGAAACGCGCCGTGCGCCGCACCTCGGGCCCGAGGCCGTCGGGCCATGCCGGGCCGGCGCCGTCGGCGAGGTGACCCTCGAGCAGCGAGCCGATGTCGGCATCCTGCTCGGCCCCGGTGACCAGCCGCGGAGCCGGGACGCCGGCGGCACGGGAGGCCTCGGTGACGATCTCGAAGGCGAACGAGGCGACCGAGCGCGCCATCGGTCCCGCGGTCGCCCTGCCGAGGCGCACCGAGAGCGCGTCACGCAGCCGGGTCGCCGTGGTGCGCATCGGGGTGAGGACGAGCACCTCGTCGGGGTCCCAGCCGCGGCCGAGCACGCGGTCGGCGACGAGCTCGATGATCGTGGTGGTCTTTCCGGTACCCGGCGCGCCGAGCACGGCGGCGGACGCGTCGTCGGGCAGGTCGACGACCGCGCGCTGGCTGTCGTCGAGGTGCACCACGTCCCCACCGTATCGACAGCCACCGATGCGCGTTCTGCCCACAGTGAACCCGCCCATGGAGGCCCCGCCGCATCCCGTATCGTCGAGACGTGGACATTCGCATCGGTATCGCCAACAGCCCCCGCGAGCTCGCGTTCGAGTCGTCGCAGACCTCGGCCGAGGTCGAGAAGGTGGTGTCGGACGCGCTCGGCTCCGACGCCAAGTTCATCAAGCTCACCGACGACAAGGGCAAGGTCTACATCGTGCCCACCGCGTCGTTCACCTACCTCGAGGTGGGGTCGGAGAAGTCGCGCTCCGTCGGCTTCGTCGCCTGAGGTAGTCTCCCCCGCATGGAACTCGTCTACGTCACGGTGATCGGCGCCGCGATCGGGCTGCTCGCCCGGTACGTGCTGCCGGGTCGCCGCACGTACGGCATCCTGCTGCTGCCCGCCGCGGCTGCCGCCGTCACGGCGACCGTCTGGGTGGGCCTCGTCTGGCTCGGCTTCACCTTCGACGGCGGCTGGATCTGGGTGATCTCGCTCGCCGCTGCCGTCGTCACCTCGGTCGCCATCCCGCTCACCCTGCCGCGCTACCGCGAGGCATATGACGAGCGGCTGATGCACCGGCTCGCCAAGATCTAGTCGCCGGGCAGTCCCCTGTTCTCGGAGTGCGAGAACACCAGGCTCGTGCGCGTCGACGCCACCGCCGGGTGCGCCGACAGCTGCTCGACCACGAACTCCCGCAGCGCGTCGGTGTCGTGCACGGCGACGTGCAGCACGAAGTCCTCCGACCCGCCGAGGAAGAACAGCTGCCGCACCTCGGGGCGGTGCTCGAGGTCGCCCCGGAACTCGCCGATGCGCTGACGGGCGCCGGTCCGGATGCTGACGCTGATCAGCGCCTCCAGGCCCAGCCCCAGGGCGGCCGGGCTCACGATCGCGGCGAACCCGGAGATGACGCCCCGGTCGAGCAGGGAGCGGACCCGCGCCAGGCAGGTCGACGGCGCGATGCCGACCAGGTCGGCGAGGCGGCTGTTGGGGATGCGGGCGTCGTCACGCAGGATCTGCACGATTCTGTGATCGAGCTCATCCAGCGCTTCCAACCGAATTTCTGAAGCCATGTGGAGCAGTCTGCCGAATCATCTGCGGAAAACGCCCGCAGACGCCGGTCATTCAGCACAATATCCGCATGCTGATCGGCGTCCCCACAGAGATCAAGAACAACGAGAACCGCGTGGCGATCACGCCGGCAGGAGTCAACGAGCTCACCAGCCGCGGCCACGACGTGCTCATCCAGAGCGGCGCAGGCGTGGGCTCGGGCATCTCCGACGAGCAGTTCGCCGCCGTCGGCGCGAAGCTGACCCCCGACGCCGACGAGGTGTGGGCGAAGGCCGATCTGCTGCTCAAGGTCAAAGAGCCGATCGCCGCCGAGTACCCGAGGCTGCGCAAGGGCCAGGTGCTGTTCACCTACCTGCACCTCGCGGCATCCCGTGAGTGCACCGACGCGCTGCTCTCCTCCGGCACCACCGCGATCGCGTACGAGACCGTCCAGCTGCCCGACCGCTCGCTGCCGCTTCTGCAGCCGATGAGCGAGGTCGCCGGCCGCCTCGCGCCGCAGGTCGGCGCCTACCACCTGATGAAGTCCCACGGCGGCGCCGGCATGCTGCTCGGCGGCGTCCCCGGAACCCCGAAGGCCAACGTACTCGTCATCGGCGGAGGCGTCGCCGGCGAGCACGCCGCCGCCAACGCGATCGGCATGGGGGCCGATGTGACGATCGTCGACATCTCGATCCCGCGGCTCCGTCAGCTCGAGGCCCGCTTCGGGTCGGCGATCCAGACCCGCCCGTCGACCGTGTACGAGATCTCCAACCTGGTCGCCGACGCCGACCTGGTCGTCGGCTCGGTGCTGATCCCCGGCGAGAAGGCACCCAAGCTGGTGACGGATGCCATGGTCGCCACCATGCGCCCCGGCTCGGTGCTGGTCGACATCGCCATCGACCAGGGCGGATGCTTCGAGGGCTCGCGCCCCACCACGCATGACGACCCGACGTTCCAGGTGCACGACTCGATCTACTACTGCGTCGCCAACATGCCGGGCGCCGTGCCCGGCACCTCGACCCGTGCGCTCACCAACGCGACCCTCCCCTACGTCGTCGCGCTGGCGGACAAGGGCTGGGAGAAGGCGACGTCCGACGACGCCGCGCTCGCACTCGGCCTGAACGCCCACGACGGCAAGGTGTACAACAAGGGCGTCGCCGACGCGTTCGGGATGACGCTGGCTACGCTGTAAGCCCCAGAGCATCCATGCGGCGGGTGTGCGCCGCGATGAGCTCGGTGAACACCGGCTCGATGCGGTCCTCGCCGGGCGCCTCGCGGCCGATCGCAAGCGACGAGCGCGCGATGAGCATGGTGTCGCCGACCAGGCGCCGGCCCCACATGGCGAGCCGGGATGCCAGGCGCGGGCTGGCATCGATGGCCTGACGCAGCTCCTCCACCAGCAGCGCCTCGCCCTTGTCGACGTCGAGGGCGCGCGACACGCGCTCGGAGAGCGCCTCGGGCAGGCCCGCGGCGAGGCCCTCGAAGAAGTCGGTGAGGAACCCGGCCGTCAGGTAGCAGGTGACCAGGATCTCGTGCCAGTCGGAGCCCTGGGTGCGGCGCTGGAAGTCGTCCAATTCGGCGCGGAACGGGTCCATCGCGCCGACCGGCTCGATGTTCAGCCGGCGCAGCTCGGTGACCACGCTCTCGTGCGCCTCGAGCACCTCGGCGGCCGCCGCGCTCAGTTTGGTCTTCGCGGCGGTGGTCGGCGCCGCGGCGACCGCGCGGCTCAGGTTCTCGAACAGCACCAGGGTCAGATACCCGAGCCGCCCGAGGAACGCGTCCTGCGGCGGGGCCAGATCGGCGAGCTCGACGCGGGCGACGGCCACCGTGTCCGACCGGGGCGAGATCACCGGGGCGGCGATCCGCGGTCGGGGTCGCCGTCGACGCCGGAAGAAGCTCAGCACGGTACTAGAGCCTAGCCGCCGGTAGACTGGGGTCCTCTTATATTCCAGACAGGTAATCCTTGACTTTCAGCGAACTCCAGATCGACCAGGACATGGTCGACGCGCTGGCCTCGAAGGGCATCATCGATCCCTTCCCGATCCAGACGCAGACGATCCCGCTGGCCCTCTCCGGCCAGGACATCATCGGGCAGGCCAAGACCGGCACCGGCAAGACCTTCGGTTTCGGCCTCCCCCTCATCCAGCGGCTCGGCCTCGAGCCGGGTCCCGGCGTGCAGGCGCTCGTCGTGGTCCCCACCCGCGAGCTGTGCGTGCAGGTGGCCGAAGACCTCGAGCTCGCCGCCAGCAAGCGCGACACCAAGATCGTGGCCATCTACGGCGGCAAGGCCTACGAGGGCCAGGTCGAGCAGCTGAAGGCGGGCGCGCAGATCGTGGTCGGCACCCCCGGCCGTCTGCTCGATCTCGCCGGGCAGCGGCTGCTCAGCCTCAAAGACGTGAAGGTGATGGTGCTCGACGAGGCGGACAAGATGCTCGACCTCGGGTTCCTCCCCGACGTCGAGAAGCTGTTCGCCCAGACCTCGCCCACCCGGCACACCATGCTCTTCTCGGCGACGATGCCCGGCCCGGTGGTCGCGCTCGCCCGCCGCTTCATGAACAAGCCGATCCACATCCGGGCCAGTGACCCCGACGAGGGCCTGACCCAGGCGAACATCAAGCACGTCATCTACCGGGCGCACGCGCTCGACAAAGACGAGGTGATCGCGCGGATCCTGCAGGCCGAGGGCCGCGGCCGCACGGTGATCTTCACCCGCACCAAGCGCGCCGCCGCGAAGCTGGTGGAGGAGCTGAACGACCGGGGCTTCAACGCCGCCGCCGTCCACGGCGACCTGAGCCAGGAGCAGCGCGAGCGCGCCATGGCCGCCTTCAAGGCGGGGAAGAAAGACATCCTGATCGCCACCGACGTCGCGGCGCGCGGCATCGACGTCACCGATGTCACGCACGTGATCAACCACACCGTGCCCGACGACCCCGACACCTACCTGCACCGGGCGGGACGCACCGGGCGTGCGGGCAAGACCGGCATCGCGGTCACGTTCGTCGACTGGGCCGACATGCACAAGTGGTCGCTCATCAACAAGGGCCTCGACTTCAACCAGCCCGAGCCGGTGGAGACCTACTCTTCGTCGCCGCACCTGTTCACCGACCTCGACATCCCCGAGGGCGTGAAGGGCAGGCTCAAGCCGTCTCCGGCCGCGCCGCACACCGAGCGCGCCCCCCGCGAGGGTGCTCGCGAGGGCTCCCGGCCGCCGCGTCAGCGCACGCGTGGCAACGGCGAGCAGCGGGATCCGCAGGCCGCGGCCGCCCGCGCAGAGGGCGGCGGCACGCACGACGGCGCCACCCCGGCGCGGCGCAAGCGCACCCGGCGCCGGCGCAGCGGCGGCGCGGCAACGACCCCGCCCGCGGCCTAGTCTCGTCAATCCGCAACGCTCCGCGTACCGTGTAGTCGGAGGGGCGATCGCGTGTACCTCCCGATCGGAGGAGCCCCATGCGATCCCGTCATGTCGCCGCGGCCACGGCCGCTGTCGCTCTGCTCGTCTCTCTCACCGCCTGCGCGGTGGCCGAAGCCCAGGATCCGGCGGATCCCGCCGATGACGAGACCTCGGAACAGGACCCGGTCTCGGTCGACCAGGACTGCCTCATCGGACGGTGGTCGCTGGACACCGAGGACTACCGCGCTCAGGCCGAGGCGTACCTGAAGTCGCTCACCATCCCGCTGGAGGACTTCGCCGTCGCCGGAACCCAGATCCTCACCTTCGAGGCGGAGGGCGTCGAGAACAACGTCGGACTGTCGACCGACCTGACCTGGACGGGCACCCTGCTCGGCCACGGGTTCGTGGTCGACGACGAGAGCTCCGGCAGCGGCGCCTGGGAGCCGAGCGGCATCGCCCCCAACCAGCTCGTCATCGACACCTGGATCTGGGGCGTCGAGCCGCATGTCCCGCCGGGAGACGCCCCCAGCATCCCGCCGCTCGGTCTGGCGGACAACGGCCCGATCGATGTCACGTGCACCGAGACGACGCTCGAACTGCACGGTGGGGACGCGATCCTGACCGGACGGTTCACCCGCATCGACTGAGGTCAGCCGACGAACGGCGCCCGTCCCGTGGCGCGCTCGACGATGGCGGCGTACACCTCCGGCGAGGTGGTGTTCTCGCCGAGCCGGTTCGGCTTGCCCGCCCCGTGGTAGTCGCTCGCCCCGGTGGTCACCAGACCGTGACGGGATGCCAGCTCGGCCCAGCGCGGACGTGACTCGATCGGGTTGTCGCGATGGTCCACCTCGAGGCCGAACAGTCCGGCATCGACCAGCTGTGCGATCCGCTTGTCGGTGAACAGCCGGTCGGGCCCGCGGCCTCCGGGATGCGCGATCACCGGCACCCCGCCCGCCTCGGCGATGATCCGCACGCCTTCGACCGGCGGCGGGGCCTCGTGGGGGCGGTAGTACCCGCCCCTCCAGTGCAGGATGCCGGCGAACGCCGCACTGCGGTCCGGCACGTGACCGCGCGCGACCAGCGCATCGGCGATGTGGGGACGCCCCACGGTGGCTCCTGGCGTCGTCTGGGCGAGCACGTCGTCCCAGTCGAGGGCGTAGTCCGCGGCGATGCGGGAGACCATCGACTCCGCCCGGTGCAGACGCTCCTCACGGATCCTGCCGGTGGCGGCGATCAGGCCGGGGTCGGCGGGGTCGACGAGGTAGCCGAGCACGTGGACGCTCGCGTAGTCGAGCTGGGTGCTGAGCTCCAGGCCGGGCACCACCGTGAGGCCGGTGCCTGCGGCGGCGGCGAACGCCTCCTCCCAGCCCGAGGTGGAGTCGTGGTCGGTGATCGCGACGACATCGAGACCCGCCTCCACGGCGGCGGCGATCAGCTCGGCGGGACTCTCGGTGCCGTCGGACACGCTGGAGTGCGTGTGCAGATCGATGCCCGGCATCCGCCCAGAATAGGCTCAGCAGGTCATGTTCCGCCGGATCCTTGCCGCCACGATCCTGGTCGCGCTCGCCGCCGTCCTGCTGCTCGCCGGATGGCCGCAGCTGCTCGGCTGGGAGCGCCTGCCTGTCATCGCGCAACTGGTGTCGCTGCGCGGGCTCGCGGTGCTCGTGGGAGCGGGCGTCGTCATCCTGTTCACCCTGATCGCGCTGCTCGCGCCGCGACTGCGCCGGTTCGCCGGTTCGGTGGCGCTTCTCGTGCTGGTGTTCTGCGCGGTCACGGTCGCCGTGCTGGCGACCCGCGGCTTCGGCGACCCAGCGTTCCAGACCGCGGCGCCCGGCGATGTGACCGTGCTCAGCTGGAACACCCTCGGCGATGCGCCGGGCGCAGAGCGCATCGCGGGGCTCGCGGCGGAGGTGGAGGCGGATGTCGTCGTGCTGCCGGAGACGAGCGGCGAGACGGCGGAGATCGTCGCGGCGATCCTCACCGACGGCGGGCGGCCGATGCAGGCGCTCTACCTCAGCCTCGACGAGATCTCGAAAGCCCGCACCACCGCCGTGCTCATCAGCGAGGAACTCGGCGAGTACACGCGCGACGACTCCGCGGGAACCACGGAGACGCTGCCCAGCCTGGTCGCGGTCCCGCTCGACGGGCGCGGGCCGACGATCGTCGCGGCGCACCCGGTCGCGCCGATCCCGGGTGAGATGGCGGCATGGCGGTCCGGACTGCTCTGGCTGGCGGACCGCTGCGCGGGCGAGAACGTGATCCTCGCCGGCGACCTCAATTCGACACTCGACCACTACACCGCGCTCGGCACCGACGGCGGGGCGATCGGCAGCTGCCGGGATGCCGCACGGGCCACCGGCAACGCGGCGGTGGGCACCTGGCCGACCTCGTTCCCGCAGCTGCTCGGCGCCCCGATCGACCATGTCATGGCGACGCCGGACTGGGAGATCGTCGGCTTCCGGGTGGTCGGCTCGCGCGACGGCGATGGGAGCGACCATCGCCCGGTGGTGGCGCAACTGCGCCCGGTATCCTGACATCCATGGGCAACGAGAACCGCTCCACCACCCCGCAGTCGGCGACGTTCAAGGACTTCATCTCGGGCGGCTGGGCCGAACGCCCCGAGGCGTCCCCCGCCCCGCGCGCCCAGGCGCCCTACGCCGCGGATCGCCGCGCCCGCATCTCGGCGATGCACCCCGGCGAGCGCCTGATCGTGCCGGCGGGTCCCGCGAAGGCGCGCGCGAACGACACGGACTACCCGTACCGGGCGCATTCGGCGTTCTCGTACCTGACCGGCTGGGGCAGCGACGCGGTGCCCGGATCGGTCCTGGTCTTGGAACCCACGGCGCACGGCCACGACGCCACGCTGTACTTCCTGCCGACCGCGGGCCGCGACTCCGACGAGTTCTACGCGAACGCCGCGATCGGCGAGTTCTGGACGGGTCCGCGGCCCGGCCTCTCCGAGGTCGCGGCCGACCTCCGCATCGCGACGCGCCACCTCGACGAGTTCGCGGCCGTGGTCGACGCGACCGATGCATCCACTCGCATCGTGCGGGAGGCCGATCGCGACTTGACCGATCAGCTCGACGGCCGCCGGCTGCTTGCCGCCGAGGATGCGGCGTCGGTCGACGAGGACGTCGACACCGTGTTCTTCCGCGACCTCAGCGAGATGCGTCTCGTCAAGGACGACTACGAGATCCGCGAGATGCGGCTGGCGATCGATGCGACGAAGCACGGCTTCGACGATGTGATCGCCGACCTCCCCCAGATCATCGCGCACCCGCGGGGCGAGCGCCTCGTGGAGGGGACCTTCTACCGCCGCGCGCGCGCGGAGGGCAACGCGGTCGGCTACGACACGATCGCCGCGAGCGGCCCGCACGCGTGCACCCTGCACTGGACCCGCAACGACGGCCCCGTGGTGCCGGGCGACCTGATCCTGCTCGACGCCGGCATCGAACTCGACTCGCTCTACACCGCCGACATCACGCGCACCCTGCCGATCTCGGGCACCTTCACCCCCATCCAGCGCCAGGTCTACGAGGCGGTGCTCGAGGCGGCGGATGCCGCGCGGGCGATCGTGAAGCCGGGCATCCGGTTCCGCGAGGTGCACGCGGCGGCGATGCAGGTGATCGCGCGCAAGACCGCCGAATGGGGGCTGCTGCCGGTGAGCGCGGAAGAGTCGCTCGACGCGGACCTGCAGTACCACCGTCGCTACATGGTGCACGGCACCAGCCACCACCTCGGCATCGACGTGCACGACTGCGCGCAGGCGCGGCGGGAGCTCTACCTCGACGGCGAGGTGCTCGAGGGCATGGTCTTCACGATCGAGCCGGGGCTCTACTTCCAGCCCGACGACCTGACGGTGCCGGAGGAGTTCCGCGGCATCGGCGTGCGCATCGAGGACGACGTGCTGGTCACTGCCGACGGATGCGAGAACCTGTCCGCCGGCATCCCGCGCACCGCCGACGAGGTGGAGGCCTGGCTGGGCCGCTAGTCCTGCTTCGGGCGGGCCAGGGCGTCCCTGGCCTGCTCGAGCAGCTCGGGGTCGACGATCACCTGGTAATTGCTGGCGAGCACCTGGTTGAACGAGTCGAAGTCCCGGCTGCGGCGGTTGATCCCGTAGCTGACCAGGCGGAACAGCATGCCGGCGGCCGCGCCGATCAGGACCGCCGCCAGGAAGAAGCCCCAGTTGATCTGCGGCTGGAAGAAGGTCAGCAGCACGGCCACGAACAGGCCGAACCACGCGCCGCTCAGAGCGCCTTCCAGCGCAGCGCGGCTCCACGACAGCTTGCGGGTCACCCGCTCGACGCTCTTCAGGTCGTTGCCGACGATGGACACCTTGCCGACCGGGAACTCGGCCTTGGCGAGGTGGTCGACGCGCTCCTGCGCCTCGAGGTAGGTGTCGTAGGTGCCCAGGACCTCGCCCTTGGGGACCGTCTGGAAGTTGACCTGGCGCGCTGCTGCGCCGCGCGGGGCGGAGGGGTTGCTCACGGGCTCATCCTCCCACGTGCGGACTAGGGTTTACAGCGTGAGCGCCACGAGAGTCTTCGTCGCCCGACTGGCCGGGTGCTCCGTCTTCGACCCCGCCGGCGACCGGGTCGGCAAGGCTCGGGATGTGCTGGTCGTCTACCGCAACAACCAGAGCCCCAGCGTGGTCGGCATCGTCGTCGAGATCCCCGGCAAGCGGCGCGTGTTCCTGTCGATCGGCAGGGTGACGAGCATCGGCTCCGGCCAGATCATCACCACCGGCCTCATCAACCTGCGCCGGTTCGAGCAGCGCGGCGGTGAGGTGCGGGTGATCTCCGAGCTGCTCGGCCGCAAGGTGGCCCTGCGCGACGGCAGCGGCGATGCGATCATCGAGGACGTCGCGATCCAGGAGGCCGCCCCCGGCGAGTGGGAGGTGGGCGATCTGTTCCTGCGCCGGCCGCGCACCGGGGCCGCCCCGTTCAGCAAAGGCGCCACCCTGTTCGCGACGTGGGCGCAGACCCGCGAGAAGACGTCGAAGGGCGAGGCGCAGTCCGCCGAGCAGCTGATCGCGACCTACTCCGACCTGCGTCCCGCCGACCTGGCGAGCACGCTGCTCGACCTGCCGGAGGAGCGGCGCATCGAGGTGGCGGAGGAGCTGCCCGACAACCGTCTCGCCGATGCCCTGGAGGAGATGACGGAGGAGGATCAGGTCGAGCTGATCACCCGGCTCGACGACGCCCGCGCGGCCGATGTGCTCGACCAGATGCAGCCCGACGACGCCGCCGACCTCATCGCCCAGCTACCCGATGAGCGGCGGGAGGAGCTGCTCGAGCTGATGGAGCCGGAGGAGGCGGAAGACGTCCGCATGCTCCTCGCCTACCACCCCGACACGGCGGGCGGCCTGATGACCACCGAGCCGATCATCGTTTCCGCCGACGCGACCGTCGCCGAGGGGCTCGCCCTGATCCGGCGGCACGAGCTGGCGCCGGCGCTCGGAGCCGCCGTCTGCGTCACGCTGCCGCCGTACGAGCCGCCGACCGGCCGGTTCCTCGGGGTGGTGCATTTCCAGCGGATGCTGCGCTACCCGCCGAACGAACGGCTCGGTACCCTGCTCGACACCTCGCTCGAGCCGGTCACCCCGCACACCAGCGCGGCCGAGGTGTCGCGCATCCTCGCCTCGTACAACCTGGTCTCTCTGCCCGTGGTAGACGAGAACCACCGTCTCGTCGGGGTGGTGACCATTGACGACGTCCTCGACTTCCTGCTGCCCGACGACTGGCGAAGTACCGGCTCCGACGACCCCGAGCCCGTGACCACCTCGACAGCTGCGATACCCGTCCCGACCGGAAGGAGGACCTCTCGTGGCACGCGACCGTAACCAGTCGTTCGACGATCCGAAGGGCCTCCGGCAGAGCCGCTGGTCGACCGGGGCGCTGTTCGAGCGCCGCGACCGGTTCGGACGGTTCACCGAGGCGATCGCCCGCGGCATGGGCACGCCGTGGTTCCTGTTCGCCCTGTCGCTGTTCGTCATCGTCTGGATGATCTACAATACGTTCGGCCCGGCGAGCCTGCGCTTCGACTCGATCGCCCTCGGGTTCACGACGCTGACCCTCATCCTGTCGCTGCAGGCCTCGTATGCCGCGCCGCTCATCCTGCTGGCTCAGAACCGGCAGGACGACCGGGACCGCGTGCAGATCGAGCAGGATCGTCAGCGCGCCGAGCGCAACCTGGCCGACACCGAGTACCTGGCGCGCGAGGTGGTGGCGCTGCGGCTGGCGATGCGCGATGTGGCGACGAAGGATTTCATCCGCGCCGAGCTGCGCGCGCTGCTGGAGGAGCTGGAAGCCGAGGTCGACAAGAAGTGAACGCCGAGGCGGTCCGGGCGGCGCTCGCCCGGGTCGTGGATCCGGAGATCCGGCGGCCCATCACCGAGCTCGACATGATCCGCGAGGTGACGGTCCAGGATGCCGTGGCCCGCGTCGACCTGCGTCTCACGATCGTGGGCTGCCCGGCCGCTGACACGATCGAGCGCGACGTCCGCGCGGCGGTCCTCGCCGTCGACGGGATCGAACGGCTCGAGCTCGAGATCGGCGTGATGACGCCGGCCGAGCGCGAGGCGCTCACCACGCGCCTGCGCGGCACGAAGACGCAGCAGTTCGGCCCGGACACGCTCACCCGGATCGTCGCCGTCTCCAGCGGCAAGGGCGGGGTGGGCAAGTCGACCGTCACCGCGAATGTCGCCGTGGCCCTGGCGGCGCGCGGCCTGAAGGTGGGCCTGATCGACGCGGACGTGTTCGGATTCTCGATCCCCGGCATCCTCGGCATCCCGGATGCGAAGCCGACGCAGGTGGGCGACATGATCCTGCCGCCGATCGCGCACGGGGTGAAGGTGATCTCGATAGGGATGTTCGTCGAGGGGTCGACCGCCGTCTCCTGGCGCGGCCCGCTGCTGCATCGCACGATGCAGCAGTTCCTCACCGACGTGTGGTTCGGCGATCTCGACGTGCTGCTGCTCGACCTGCCGCCCGGAACGGGTGACATCGCGATCTCGCTCGGCCAGCTGCTGCCGCAGGCGGAGGTGCTGGTCGTCACCACCCCGCAGCCGGCGGCGGCGGAGGTCGCCGAGCGCAGCGGCCTGGTGGCACGCCAGACGGGTCAGACGGTGATCGGGGTGATCGAGAACATGACGGGCGAGCTGTTCGGCAGCGGCGGCGGCGATGCGCTGGCGGCGAAGCTGGGCGTCCCCGTGATCGGCCGGATCCCGCTGAGCGTGCCGTTGCGCGCGGGGGGCGACGAGGGCGCGCCGATAACGATTTCGCATCCCGATGACCCGTCTGCCGCCGCGATCTCGGGGATCTCCGAATACCTGGCGACCCGCACACGGGGACTCGCCGGGCGCTCATTGCCGGTGCATCCTCGGTGAGTGAGCGATGATCGCACCTGAGAGGCCAGGATGAGCACGATCGAGTTGAGCGAGGAAGCCGCCTTCGACGCGCGGTTCCGGGATGCCGCGCGGCTGATCGCGGAGGGTCGCCTCGCGCGCGCCACACTCCTCAACCGCGAGACGAGCGAGCGTCGCTACCGCGGCGCCCAGATCGTGATCGGCGTCTTCGAGATCGAGGACGGGGACGAGCCGCCGCGGGTGGTCGTGTACGAGCACATCTTCGGGCCGGCGTTCGCCCGGCACTGGCGTCCGGGCGGCACGGTCGACGCCTGGGTCGACCCGCACGACCCCGACAACATCTACATCGGGAAATGAAGAAGCCCCGCCGTAGCGGGGCTCTTGCGGCGCACGCTCAGTGCTTGCGCGGGACGCGACGGTAGCCGTCGCGGGAGGTCACGTAGACCGTGGACACGATCGCGACCGCGGAGATCGCGAGGAGCGGCATCAGTTCGAACATGTGACAAGTGTGCGCCGCATCAACTATGTAGCACAAGCGAATCTAACTGCAATGAGGATGTAGTCTGACTACATGGACGTGCGTCGCCTCGGGCTGCTACGCGAACTCGCGCAGCGCGGGTCGGTGACCGCTGTCGCACGCGCCCTTCACCTCACGCCGTCCGCGGTGTCGCAGCAGCTGAAAGCCCTCGAGCGCGAGGCGGGGGTGCCGCTCACCCAGCGTTCGGGTCGCGGCATCGCGCTCACCGTGCCGGGCAGGATGCTGGCTGAGACCGCGAAAGACGTCGCCGTCGCCATCGAGCGGGCCGAGGCGGTGTGGGCCGACTTCGTCGAGCAGCCGCGCGGCGAGGTGACCGTCACCGTGTTCCCGAGCGTCGGGCAGATGCTGCTGCCGGGGGTGTTGCATCGCGTGGCGGACGTGGCCGGGCTCGCCGTCATCTGCAGCGACCAGGACCCCCTGCTGCCGGACTTCGCCGACCTCACCCCCGACCACGACATCGTCGTCGCCGACGCACCCGGCGTGCTCCCCGGGTGGCGGGACCGTGGCCTCGTCATCACCGAGCTCATGCGCGAGCCGCTCGACATCGCGCTGCCCGAGGGACACCCGCTCGCGCGGAAGCACGAGCTCACCCCCTCGGATGTGATCGGCGAGCGCTGGATCGGGGTACCCGACAGCCTGCCGTTCGACCGCATCCTGCAGCGCATCGAGGCGATCACCGGGCTGCAAGCCGATGTCGTGCAGCGGTTCGCCGACAACGGCATCGCCGAGTCGATGGTCGCCGCCGGGCACGGCATCGCGATCCTCCCCCGGTTCACCACCCGCGATCACGAGAACGGCCTGGTCACGCGCCCGCTCGCCGGCGTCCGCTCGGAACGAGTGATCTGGGCGATCCAGCGGCCCGAGGTGGTGGCGCGGCCGTCGGTGCGGCTGGTGCTGCAGGCCCTGCGCGACGAGGCGCACGAGTTCCTGCTGCTGCACGATCGGTGATCGAGCCTGTCGAGATCCGAGCCTGTCGAGATCCGAACTCACGGCTCGGCGAGCCGCCCGATCAGCTCGATCAGCAACCGTTCCGCGATCGGCGGAGGCAGCACCTCGATGAGTGCGAGCAGTGGTGCCAGCTGCGCCGGAAGCGGACCGCCCGAACCCGTCGAGCCCCCGATCCCGAACCCCTGCAGCAGCACCCACGCGGTCTGCGAGTCGAGCCGCCCTCGAGCGGAGGCAGCGCGGCGAGGAACCCGGAGGGGTCGACGTGCGGCACGCCGCGGACCGAGTCCGCCGCAGCCACCAGCGCCGGGATCAGCTCGCCGAGCGCCGCCTCGGTCACCGGCGTGATCGTCAGATGCGTCGTCGGCGGCATGCCGGAGACCCCCGGCTGAAGCTGCAGCACCCAGCCGGAGGCGCGTGCCGCATCCGCCCAGTGGTGCGGGTCGACCCGGCGGCCGGGTTCGACGCCGTCGTCGGCCGCCACCGCGAGCAGCGGGCCGACCGGATCGCCGACGACGCGCAGGCCCTCGATGTCGTCGATCGCGGTGCGCAGCGCCGCCGTGGACCGCACGCACGAATCGGCCAGCTCGCCGAAACCGGCGGTTCCGAGCGCCTGCACGATCGCCCACGCGGCGGCGAGCGGCCCGGCCGACTTCGATCCGAGGATCGTGGGATTCACCACCGGGTAGCCGGGCCACCGGGTGGTGGCGAAGAACTGGGCCCGCTGCCGGTCGCGTCCGCGCTGCAGCAGCACCGACACGCCCTTCGGTGCGTACCCGAACTTGTGCAGGTCCGCGCTGATGCTCGTCACCCCGTCGACCAGGAAGTCCCAGGCCGGCAGGCCGGGCCAGAACGGCAGCACGAGTCCGCCGATGCAGGCGTCGACGTGCAGCGGCACCGAGTGCGTGCGGCAGAGCGCCGCGACCTCGCCGACCGGGTCGAGCGCGGCGAACGGATACGACGGCGCCGATACGACGACGAGAGCGACATCGTCGGCGAGGAGCTCGGCGATGCGTGCGGGGTCCACCCGGCCATCCGCCTCGACCGGGATGAGGTCCAGCTGCAACCCGAAGTAGTGCGCCGCCTTCTGGAATGCAGCGTGCACCGTGACCGGGGCCAGCATCCGGGGTCGCACGACGCCCGGCTCCAGGCCCCGCTGCGCCAGCCAGAGGTCGCGCGCCGTCTTCACCGCGAGCAGGCAGCTCTCCGTGCCGCCGGTCGTCACCGAGCCGACGACCTCGTCGTCGCCGTGCAGCAGGTCGCGGACGAACCCGATCAGCTCGCGCTCGAGCGTCGCGACGGAGGTGAACGTCGTCGGGTCGAGGCCGTTGACGGGCTGTACCGCGCGCACCGCGGCGGCCGCGAGCTCGTCGAGTTCGGCCATCCCGGAGTCGTAGACGTAGCTCAGCACGTGCCCGCCGTGAGTGGGGGCGTCGGCGGCGCGCAGCTCCGCGAGCCGGGCGAGGATCTCGTCGTGGGTCATGCCGCCTCGATGTCGTGCTTGCGCAGGCGGTACCGCACCAGGGAGAGCAGGCTCAGCCCCATCAACGCAGCCGGCACCGCGCTGAAGCTGATGATGATCCCCGCGATCGCCGCCGGCGACTGGGTGACCTCCTGCTGCGCCACCGACTCGACGTAGCCGCTCACGAACAGCACGATCGCCAGCACCGTCGTGCCGAGCGCCATGCCCGCGGTCTCCCCCGCCGTCCACACGCCGCCGAACGTGCCCGCCGAGCCGTCGCCGTGCGCGCGGGCGTCGTGCGAGATCACATCGGGCAGCATCGCCATCGGCAGGGTCTGCATGCCGGCGTACGCTGCCCCCGCGATCGCGACCGGGACGTACAGCCACGGTCCGGGAGCCCAGATCAGACCGATCAAGCTGAGCGCGGCGAGCGCGAAGATCGCCGACGCGATCGTGAACGCGCGCTCCTTGCCGATGCGGCGCGACACCACCGCCCACAGGGGCGCACAGAAGAGGGCGGGCGCGACGAGAGCGAGGAACAGGAAGGTCACCCCCGAGCCGAGCACCCACTTGGCGATGTACTGGGCTCCGGCGAGCATCACGCCGGTCGCGAGGCCCTGCAGCACGAAGGTGAGCAGCAGCGCCCGGAACGGCTGGCTGCGGCGCAGCGTCTCGAAGCCCAGACGGTAGTTCTCGACGATGGAGGTCCGCGGGGCGGGCGACCCCGGCGTGCCCCGCGGTGCGCTGAAGACGGCGACCAGCATCCCGAGCCCCAGCACCAGGCCGGCGGCGATCGCGAGCACCAGGTAGCCGAGGCGCTCGTCCTGCGGGAACGCGTCGCGCAGCGCGGGCCCGCCGGCGCCGAACAGCAGGATGGCGAACGTCAGCACCACGACGCGGGTGGACAGCAGGCGGGTGCGGGCGTCGTAGTCCTGCACGAGCTCGGCAGGCAGGGCGATGTAGGGGACCTGGAAGAGCGAGAAGGCGGTCGCGCACAGCACGAACGCGATCAGCACCCAGATGCCCGCCGGCACCGGCCCGAGCGCCGCGGGAACCGCGAAGGTGAGCACGAAGAACACCGGCAGCAACACCGCCCCCAGCAGCATGAACCGGCGGCGCGACCCGGTCACGGCGAGGCTGTGATCGCTGCGGGCGCCGATCACCGGGTCGATGACCACGTCCCACACCTTCGCCGCCGTCACCAGCACACCGGCCCACAACGCAGCCACTCCGAGGGTGTCAGTGAGGAAGAAGAGCAGGACCAGGCCGGGAAGGGTTCCGAACCCTCCGGTACCGATCGAACCTGCGGCATACCGGGCGACGGTGCCCGCGCTGAGCTTCATTTTCGAAGCCTATATACACTGAGCCCATGTCCGGTTCAACGATCGAACGGGCGGCCATGGCCGATCTGGTTCGCGACCTCACGGCCACATCCGGTGACACGGCGACGGTGATCGCCCCCTTCACCGGCGACGTGCTGCACGAGCTGCCGCTCAGCAGCGTTCAGGATGTCGAAGACGCCACCGCTGCAGCCCGCGTCGCGCAGGCGGCGTGGTGGGCGGCCGGCGACGCGCACCGCCGACGCGTGCTGCTGAAAGCGCACGACCTGATGCTGGATCGCCGCGAGGAGCTTCTCGACACGGTGCAGGTCGAGACCGGCAAGACGCGAGGGCAGGCCTTCGAGGAGGTCTTCAACTCCGCGAACTCGACCCGGTACAACGCGCTGTCCGCGCGCCGGGTGCTGAAGGGCGGACGGCGCCGGGGCGGCATCCCGTTCGTGTTCTCGCCGCGGGTGCATTACACGCCGAAAGGCGTGGTCGGGGTGATCACCCCCTGGAACTACCCGCTGTCGCTCGCGGTCATGGACATCTCCCCCGCTCTTGCCGCGGGCAACGGCGTCATCCAGAAGGCCGACAACCAGGGCGCGCTGTCGATCCTCGCCGCCCGGCGCGCGTTCATCGACGCGGGCCTGCCCGCCGCGCTCTGGGCCGTCGTCGCCGGCGAGGGCTCCGTCATCGGCAACGCCGTGGTGGATGCGGCGGACTACGTGGTGTTCACGGGCTCCACGGCGACCGGGCGTCACGTCGCGCAGCGCGCCGCGGCTCGGCTGGTGGGTTCGTCGATGGAACTCGGCGGCAAGAACGCGGCGATCGTGCTCGACGATGTCGACCCGACGAAGGCGGCGGCGGCCGTCGCCAACTTCGCCTTCACGGCATCCGGGCAGCTGTGCGTGTCGGCCGAGCGGATCTATGTGCAGCGCGCGGTCGCCGACCGTTTCATCCCGGCCCTCGCGGAACGCGTGAAAGGTATGAAGCTGGGTTCGGCGCTCGACTACACGACCGACTTCGGGTCGCTGGCGACCGCGCAGCAGCTGAAGAACGTGATGAGCCACATCGAGGATGCGAAGAAGAAGGGCGCCACGGTGCTCGCGGGCGGGGTCGCCCGGCCCGACATCGGCCCGTTCTTCGTCGAGCCGACAGTGCTCACCGATGTCACCGACGACATGACCTGCTCGACCGCCGAGACGTTCGGCCCGGTCGTGTCGGTGTACGTCGTCGACTCGGAGGACGATGCGATCGCCGCGGCCAACGACAGCGTCTACGGCCTGAACGGCGCCGTGTTCGGCCGCTCGCGGTCGCGCGCGCGCAAGGTGGGCTTCCGGCTCACCGCCGGCACCGTGAACATCAACGAGGGCTACCGGGCGACGTTCGGCAGCGTCGATGCACCGATGGGCGGCGTGAAGCAGTCGGGTCTCGGCCGCCGGAACGGGCCGGAAGGCCTCCTGCGGTACGCGGAGTCGCACAACGTCGCCGACAACACCGGGCTGCTCACCCTTCCCACCACGGGCCGGGAGTGGGCGAAGATGATCACCCCGATGCTGCTGCTGCTGCGTATCGAGAAGGCGATCCGCCGCCGCTGAAGACTCGCTGGTTGAGTAGCCGCGAAGCGGCGTGTCGAAACCCGCTGTGTACAACTCGCGTCCCACCTCGCCCGCACCCGCCACCCTGTCTCGATGGCATGGGTCTACATCCTGAAGTGCGCCGACGGCAGCTACTACGTCGGCAGCACCCGCGACCTTGAGCGCAGGTTCACCCAGCACGGAGAGGGCGAAGGTGCGGCATACACCCGGCGCAGGCTGCCCGTGGAGCTCGTGTTCGCCGAGGAGTTCGCTCGCATCGACGACGCGTACTTCCGGGAGAAGCAGATCCAGGGGTGGTCGCGGAAGAAGCGGGAGGCGCTGATCGCACTGAACTACGCGTCGCTGCCGGACCTCAGCGAGAGCCTTTATCGGCGCAGGAAGCAGCGGTAGCGGGTCTCGACGCGCGCCTGGTTTCGACACGCGCCTTCGGCGCTACTCAACCAGCGGAGCGGGCGGAGGTCAGGTGGCCTCGGCGTCGAAGGGTGCCGGGCGCCCCTTGCCGAGCTTGCGCTGCCGCTGCTCGTACGCGGACTCGATGTACGGCTGCCGGGAGACGGACACCGGCTTCGCCGGGGCGGCGGCGGGGGCGTCGTCGATCAGCGCCTCGCGGATGATGCGCCGCGGGTCGTACTGACGGGGGTCCAGCTTCTTCCAGTCGACCTCGTCGAACTCGGGGCCCATCTCCTCGCGCATGCGGTCTTTCGCGCCGTCCGCCATCGCACGCAACGACCGGACCAGCCGCGCCAACTGGGCGGCGTACCCGGGCAGCCTGTCGGGGCCGATCAGGAAGACCGCGATCACGCCGATGATGATCAGCTTGTCGAAGGTCAACCCGAAGGACACCCGTCCAGCCTACGCTCGCGCCTCCCGGAGCAGCACGTAGGGTGAAGCGTGGCCAAGCAGGATCTGAGCTGGAAGTACGCGGAGGAGTTCGTCACGGAGTCCCCGGCGATCCGCACCGCGCGCGCCCACTCGCTGGAACTCGGCGTCGAGCCGGTCTCGCCGGCGGTCGGCGCCCAGCTCGCGGTGCTGGCCGCGGCGAGCAGCGTGCACTCGATCCTCGAGATCGGCACGGGCGCGGGCGTCAGCGGGCTGTGGCTGCTCACCGGCGCCCCGGATGCCATCCTCACCTCGATCGACATCGAGTACGACCACCAGCAGGCGGCCCGCACCGCGTTCGCCGATGCGAACGTGCCCGCCAACCGCATCCGTCTGATCAGCGGCAGCGCGCACGAGGTGCTGCCGCGGATGAACGACGGCGCCTACGACCTGGTGCTGGTCGACGCCGACGCCGCATCGGTGCTGGATTACGTAGAGCACGGACTGCGCATCGCCCGCCGCGGCGGACTGGTGCTGGTCGCGCGAGCACTCTGGAGGGGGCGCGTCGCCGACCCCGCTCAGCGGGACGAGACGGTCGCCGACTTCCGGGCGCTGCTCAGTACCATCACCGAATCCGGTGCGGTGCAGGCGTCGCTGATCACCAGCGGCGACGGGCTGCTGCAGCTGGTGAAGTTGTCTGACTAAGCCGCCTCGACGGCCCCGTTCAGAGCGTCGCGCAGTTCTTTCGCCTCGGCGTCGTTGACCGAGACGACCAGGCGGCCACCGCCTTCGAGCGGGACGCGGACGATGATGAGGCGACCCTCTTTCACAGCCTCCATCGGTCCGTCACCGGTCCTCGGCTTCATGGCTGCCATCAGTGGATCTCCCTTTGTCAGTCTTGTGGAACTGTCTCTATTATCCCGCATCCTCGGACACGGTGTTTACGGTGGGGTGAAATCCTGCCCGTCGACCCACCACGCGATGTACAGCCAGGCGATCTGTCCGGCGATCCCGGCGACGACGAGGGCGGCCCGGTACACCCGGTTCTCGGGGATCGCGAGCGCCCCCAGACCCGGCGCGAGGGGCACCAGCAGACGGAACGTGCTGGACTGCGGGAAGAACACCGCGAGCAGATACGCGGCGTAACTCAGCATCCAGAGCCGCAGGTCGGTGCCGAGCCGCCGGGTCGCCGGCAGCAGCAGGAACGCGGCGAAGCCGGCGACGAGCAGCAGCACGGCGGCGATGCCGAGCGGCCAGGTCCACGCCTCGGGCACGCCCCACCAGCCGAGCCACCAGTGCGCCCCTTCGAACCATGGGGTGAACGGCACCAGCTCGGTCTCGCCGATGTACGCACGCCGCCAGACGAGCTCGGTGTCGGTGTACGCCGTCATGCTTCCGGTGACCGCCCACGCGACGAGCGGCCACAGCACACCCGCGAAGGCGGTGGTGAGACCCGCGGCGACGATGGATGCGAACTCCCGCCCCGTGAGCGGGTGGCGGCTGCTGTCTGCACGGCGGCTCTGCACGATCCTCCAGATCAGATGCAGGAGCAGCAGCAGGGCGAACGCCAGTCCGCTCGGACGCGTCAGCGACATCGCGAACGCGACCGGGATCAGCAGCAGGTACCTGCGCTGCAGCAGCAGGAGCAGCGCGCCGAACAGCAGGAAGAGCGCCATCGACTCCGCGTACGACACCTGCAGGATCGGCGACAGCGGCGCCGTGCAGAACAGCACCACCGCGAACAGCGCCGTCGGCTCCGGCAGCCGCAGCGCCATCAGCCGGAAGAAGAGCAGGGCCGCCCCCGCGGCGAACGCCGTCGACACCAGAGGTGAGAGCACCGGGAAGGGCAGGTGATGCCCCGCGGTCACCACCCACATCAGCGCGGGGTAGCCGGGCAGGAACGCCCAGGCGTTCTCGGCCACCTGCCCGACCTCGTTGAGCGGAAGCGATCCGGGGTACCCCTGCAGGCTGATCAGCCAGTACCACTGCCCGTCCCAGAGCGTGGCGAAGGTGAAGTAGTCGGGCGAGGCCCCGGTGCGGTAGCTGACCGGCTGCAGCGCGGCATAGACCGCGAAGATCACCGTGGTGAGGATGCGGGAGGCGACGAAGACGACCAGCACCTTCTGCCACCACGTCAGCCGTGCAGCCACGCCCTCAGACCGGCTTCGCACCGCTCGATCTGCTCCACCGGCACGCGCTCGTCGTCGGCGTGCGCGAGCGCGGGGTCGCCGGGTCCGTAGTTGACCGCCGGGATGCCGAGGGCCGAGAACCGGGCGACATCGGTCCAGCCGTACTTGGGTTTCGGTTCGCTGCCGATCGCGTCGACGAAAGCGCGGGCGAGCGGGGCGTCGAGCCCCGGCCGTGCGCCGTCGGCGAGGTCGGTCAGCGTGACCTCGTAGCCGGAGAAGAGCTCCCGGATGTAGGCCTCGGCCTCGGTGCCGCTCTTGTCGGGGGCGAACCGGTAGTTCACGGTGACGACGGCCTCGTCGGGCACGACGTTGCCGGCCACCCCGCCGCGGATGCCGACGGCGCTCAGGCCCTCTCGGTACACGAGGCCGTCGACCTCGACCTCACGCGCGGTGTACTGCGCGAGAAGCTCGAGGATGGGCGCCGCCTTGTGGATCGCGTTGTCTCCCGCCCAGGCGCGCGCGGAGTGCGCCCGCTTGCCGGTGGTCCGGATCTCGGCACGGAGCGTCCCGTTGCATCCGCCTTCGATCTCGGCGTCGGTCGGCTCGGCCAGGATCGCGAAGTCCGCGGCGAGCCACTCCGGATGGGTGCGCGACACGCGGCCGAGGCCGTTGAGGTCCGCCGCCACCTCTTCGTTGTCGTACCAGACCCAGGTGACGTCGACGACGGGATGCGCGAGCTCGGCGGCGAGCTTCAGCAAGACCGCGCAGCCGCCCTTCATGTCCACGGTGCCGCGACCCCACAGGATGCCGTCGGCATCCAGGCGGGACGGCAGGTTGTCGTTCACCGGCACCGTGTCCAGATGACCCGCGATCGCGACCCGGCGGTCGCGCCCCAGCTTCGTCCGCGCGATCACCGCGTCGCCGTCGCGCAGCACCTCGAGATGGGCGAGTGGCCGGAGGGCCTGCTCGACGAGGTCGGCGAGCTCGCGTTCGGAGCCGGACACCGAGAACACGTCGACGAGGTCGGCGGTGAGGTCGACCGAGGTTCGGCTCAGGTCGAGGGCGGGCACCCCGATAGCCTACGTGCATGACTTCCGCCTGGGGCCACGGGCTCGCCACCATCGCGGGCGACGGCGCCGTGCTCGACACCTGGTTCCCTGCGCCGGCGCTCGGGACACCGCCGAAGGGCGTCTCACCGGTTCCGGCTGAGCTCGCGCCGCACACCGGACCTGATCTCCGGCGCGACGTGACGGTGGAATTCGTGACGGTGACGATCGACACCGAGGTGCCCCCGGCATCCACCTCGGATGCCTACCTGCGGCTGCACCTGCTGAGCCACCTGCTGGTGGCCCCGAACACGATCAACCTCGACGGCATCTTCGGCAGGCTCCCGATCGTCGCCTGGACGACGGCCGGGCCGATGCATCCGGGCGCCTTCGCCCGGCTGCGTCCGGCGCTGCAGCGCGCGGGCATCGCCGTGCACGGCATCGACAGGTTCCCGAGGCTGCTGGACTACGTGGTGCCGGATCGGGTGCGGATCGCGGACGCATCCCGCGTGCGCCTCGGAGCGCACCTGGCTCCGGGCACGACGGTGATGCACGAGGGCTTCGTCAACTACAACGCGGGCACCCTCGGCACCTCGATGGTGGAGGGCCGCATCTCGCAGGGCGTCGTGGTGGGCGACGGCTCCGACATCGGCGGCGGCGCATCCATCATGGGCACCCTCTCCGGCGGCGGCACGGAGCGGGTGGAGGTCGGCGAGCGCGCGCTGCTCGGCGCGAACGCCGGCATCGGCATCTCGATCGGCGACGACTCGGTGGTCGAGGCCGGGCTCTACGTGACCGCCGGGACGAAGGTCACCGTGCTGGTGCCGGGTGAGCAGCCGCGCATCGTGAAGGCGGTGGAGGTCAGCGGGGTGCCCGGCCTGCTGTTCCGGCGCAACTCGCAGAGCGGAGCCGTGGAGGTGCTGCCGCGGTCGGGTGACGGCGTCGTGCTGAACGCGGCGCTGCACGCGTAGGGTCAGTACTCCGGCTGCGTGCTCGCCTCGAGGAGCGGCAGGTCGACCTTCACCAGCTGCCTGACCCGCTCGTCGCGGTGCTCCCGGTACTCGCGGGTGTGCGCCTCGAGCTCCGGCCGGCGGAGCAGCTTGGCGGTGATCGACGCGCCGATCTCGTCCCATGCGGAGGCGAGCGCCGCATCCACGACGCTCTTCAGGTACTCGTCGTCCTCCGCGAGCTCGTCGAGGCGGTCGGCCAGGATGTCGGACACCTGCTCCCTGCGCTCCAGACGATCCGAGTCCCCTTTGCGGTAATCGGTCTGGTGGAGGGCCCGTCCCGGCCGGTCCCGGACCCGCTCGATGATCTCGTCCAGCCGCTCGACCTCGTCGCGTTTCTCGCGGGCGAGAGCGCGGAACACCTCCCGCGCCGCGGCGATGGCGTTCTTCTCGCTGTAGTCGGCGCGATCACGGAGGGCCCGCACGATCTGGCGGTTCTTGACGGCCATCCGCACCGCCGAGGCGGCGATCATCAGACCCTCTTCGGCGATGTCCTCGACGGGGGGTGGTTCGACCGGCTCGGGGGCCTCGTAGGTCCCGACGTCCACGCGGCCGCGACGGAGGCGGGTGCGGAGCTTGCGGAACACGCTCCCACGCTAGCGCGGGGTGGCTAGCTGTACTCGGTCAGATCGTTGGTGACAGTCGGCTGATTGGGGGTTGGCCTCCGCAGGCGGTGTGGGGTCGAGCGTAGTTGTAGTGGTGGAGCCAGGGGGCGAGGGCGTCGTGGCGTTCTTGGTTCGAG